>NZ_JAEMSD010000591.1:2149-3795 GCF_016462955.1 Bradyrhizobium sp.
TCCGAAGCACAATTCAGCGCAAAAACATCATCCGCCATTGCCGCGAGCGCCACCGTCTATACGCTGGTGATGCCGTTGTTCGCCGGCGAGGGCCTCTCCAAGCGCATGAAGGCGGTGGCGAGCGAGCGGGAGCGCATCCGGCAGCGCGAGCGTGAGCGCCTCAACAAGAACGAGAAGGTCTCGCTGCGGCAAACGCCGAAACAGCTTGTCTCCAAGGTGGTCGAGGACTTCAACCTGACCAAATGGCTCGCGCAGGAAGCTGCGCGAGACAAGCTGATCATGGCGGGCTACCGCGGCCAGGCACCCTACATCACCTTCCTGTTCGCGCGCATGGTCGCACCGATCGTGCTCTTTATCGGCTCGGCCCTCTACGTGTTCGTGATCGCCCACATGCAGCAGTCGATGCCGATCAAGATCGGCATCTGCATCGGCGCCGCCTATCTCGGCCTCCAGGCTCCGATGCTGTTCCTCAAGAATGCGATCTCCAAGCGCCAGCTCTCGATCAAGCGTGCGTTTCCCGACGCGCTCGACCTGCTCTTGATCTGCATCGAATCCGGCATGTCGGTCGAGATGGCATTCCGCAAGGTCGCGACCGAAATCGTCGGCCAGTCGATCGCGTTGTCGGAGGAATTCACCCTGACCACGGCCGAGCTGTCCTACTTGCAGGATCGCAAGGTCGCCTATGAGAATCTGGCGCGGCGCACCGGGCTCGAGGGCGTCAAGTCGGTGTGCCTGGCGCTGCAGCAGGCGGAACGTTACGGCACCCCGCTCGGCCACTCCTTGCGCGTCATGGCGCAGGAGAACCGCGACATGCGCATGAACGAGGCCGAGAAGAAGGCGGCCGCTCTGCCGCCGAAGCTCACGGTGCCGATGATCCTGTTCTTCCTGCCGGTGCTGTTCGTCGTCATTCTCGGCCCCACCGCCATCAAGGTCACCGAGATGCAGTAAGCAGGGCTGGACCAAACGGTCCGCCACCAAGGCCGGCAAGATCGGATCTGATCAGTCGCCCTGGCTCAGCGCAGCCACCGGCGTTCGCTTCGGTGCGCCGCGCGGGGCCTCGCTGCGGCTCAGCATCTCCTTGAGATAGGCGACATTGGCCGCGGCCTGGTCGGGTGGCAGGTCCGCCTTCACGATGGTCTCCGCTTCCGCGAAGCGGCCCTGGAGGCCGACGACCAAGGCGAGGTTTTGCCGTACCCGGGCGCTCGCACGCGGCGAGGCATAGGCCTGCCGTAGCGCCTCCTCGGCCTTCGGCAGCTCTCTCGACAGCATGTATGACAGGCCGAGATTGGAGAGCACGCCGGGATCACCCGGCGCGATCTTCAGTGCGCTCGCGTAGTAGGAGCGCGCCTCCTCGTGACGGCCCATCTGGTCCAGCGCGGTGCCCTGTACCGAGAGCAGGCGCCAGTCCGGATTGTCGGGCGAGTGCGCCTTCGACAACACGTCGTAAGCCTGTTGGAAATTTCCGTTGTCGGCGAGCGCACGGCCGTACTGGGCCAGCAACGCCTTGTTGCCGGGATTGGCGATGGTTGCCTGCTCGAGGACGGCTGCGGCCTGGGCACGCTGGCCGTTGGCGCGCAGGGCCTGCCCGTAGGCGAGCGCGGCGTCGGCGTCCTTGGGATTGGCGCGGTAGCGCTCGCCATAGACTT
>NZ_JAEMSD010000592.1:0-322 GCF_016462955.1 Bradyrhizobium sp.
GAGCAAGGCGAGCGCGGCAAGGCCGCAGGCGAACAGCGTGAGCCCGACGCCGCCCAGCAGTCCGGCCGGATGACGCTCGACCAGGCGGCCGGCAAGCGGCGCCGCAAATGCGACCGCGATCGGCCATGGCGTGATCAACAGTCCCATCTGCACCGCCGAGTAGCCGAAGCGGCTCTGGAGATAGAAGGGGATCGAGACGAAGGCCAGCATCTGCCCGCAGAACGAGGCGATCGAGGTGGCAATCGACAACGCGAACACCGGGATTCGCAGCAGATCAACGGGCAACAGCGGCGAGGTCATGTGCGTCTCGCGCCAAATCAGC
>NZ_JAEMSD010000592.1:332-3794 GCF_016462955.1 Bradyrhizobium sp.
GGCGAACTGCACGAGACAGGTGATCGCCGCCTCGCCATGGCCGACGCTGTCGATAGCGGCGATGCCGACGCCAAACGTGATCGCGGACAGCCCCGCACTTTGCCAGTCGAACGAGCGGCCCGCGGGCTTGGTGTGCGGCAGGCTGCGCAGGCCCAGCAGCAGCGTCACCACGCCGAGCGGCACGTTGATGGCGAACAACCAGGGCCAGCTTCCGACCGCAAGAATGCCGGCGGCGAGTGTCGGCCCGGCCGCGGCGGAGAAGGCGACCACGAGCGCGTTGAGCCCGATGCCGCGCCCGAGCTGGCTGCGCGGATAAGTGAAGCGCACCAGCGCAGCGTTGACGCTCATGATGCCGGCGGCGCCAAAACCCTGGATGATGCGCGCGGCCGTGAGCAGCGGCAGCGTGTCCGCCAGTGCGCACAGCGCCGAGGCCAGCGTGAACAGGACCAGCCCCACCAGATAGACGCGGCGATAGCCGACGATCTCGCCGAGCGAGGCCAGCGGCAGCAGTGAGATCGTGATCGCGAGCTGGTAGCCGTTGACGATCCAGATCGAGAAGGCCGGGCTCGCATCGAGGTCGGCTGCGATCGTCGGCAGCGCCACATTGGCGATGGAGCTGTCGACGACCGCCATGATGATGCCGAGCGCAATCGTCAGAACCGCCTGGTTGCGCTGCGGCTGCGGCAGACCGTCGGCATGCTCGATCGGGGCGGACGACATGATAAAGGCGCGCTTCATTCGAGCCGAGGTTCACTCCGGATAGGAAATCGCGAGATGCATCGCAACCCGGCGGGGCAGGGACAGTTCCATGCGGAAGCCGGCCCCGCGGTGCGGCAGGCAGTGGCAGGCGCGGCTTTCGCGCGCCAGCCCATCCGTTCGTGCTTGGAACGGTGCCTACACCGCCGGCGGATTGCGGTCGCTGAAGGTCACGCGCTGGTGCCAATAGGGATAGGGCAGCGTCACCTTGCTCGCAGCATCGAGCTTGGCGACCTGGTCCTTGGTCAAGGACCAGCCGACCGCGCCGAGATTCTCGCGTAGCTGGGCTTCGTTGCGCGCGCCGATGATCAGTGTCGAGACCGTGGGGCGCTGCAGCAGCCAGTTCAGCGCAATCTGCGAGACGCTCTTGCCCGTCTCCTTCGCGACCTCGTCGATCGCATCGACGACGCGGTAAACGTGCTCGTCCGGCACGGGCGGGCCAAACTCGGCGGTCTTGGGCAGGCGGCTCACCTCGGGCTTCGGCTGCCCCCGGCGGATCTTGCCGGTGAGACGGCCCCAGCCGAGCGGCGACCAGACCACGGCGCCGAGGCCCTGGTCGAGTCCCAGCGGCATCAGCTCCCATTCGTAGTCGCGTCCGATCAGCGAGTAGTAGGTCTGGTTGGCGACGTAGCGCGGAAAGCCATGCTTGTCGGCAACGCCGAGCGACTTCATCAGATGCCAACCCGAGAAATTCGACACACCGACATAGCGGATCTTGCCGGCGCGCACGAGCACGTCGAGGGTGGCGAGCACTTCTTCGGGCGGGGTGAAGGCGTCGAAGCCGTGGAGCTGGAACAGGTCAATGTAGTCGGTGCCGAGCCGGCTCAACGAACCGTCGACCGCCTTGAGCAAATGCTGCCGCGACGAGCCGATGTCGTTGGGCCCATCACCGAAGCGGAAGGTCGCCTTGGTCGAGATCAGCACCTTGTCGCGGCGGCCCTTGATCGCTTCGCCGAGCACCCTCTCGGACTCGCCGAGTGAATAGACATTCGCGGTGTCGAACATCGACACGCCGGCCTCGAGGCAGATGTCCAGAAGACGCCGCGCTTCGGTCGCGTCCGTCGCGCCCCACGCCGCGAGGCGGCCGACGCCGCCGAAGGTGCCGGTGCCCAGACTCAAGGCCGGCACCATGAGGCCGGATCGGCCCAAGCGTCGGTATTCCATCGAAGTGCTCCCTGGCTGGCCGCTGATTGATCGTTCGGCTCGGTGGAAGGATAGTGCAGGCGGGCGCCGCGTCCTATCTCGCGCTGACATACCGGCCTTGCTGCGGGATGACTGGTCGTGCGGGTGATGGCCGGCTGGAAGGGGCGTCAGTGCCGCAACTGGCTTTGCCGGAAATCGCGCGGCGACATGCCGAAGCGCTCGCGGAAGACCCTGCCGAAGTGCGAGAGGTCGTTGAAGCCCCAGGCAAACGCGATCTCGCTGATATGGCGATGGGCGAGCACGGGCGAGGCGAGATCACGCCGGCATCGGGCGAGGCGCTCGGCGAGGACGAAGCGCTGGAATGACGTCTCCTCGTCGGCGAGAAGGTCGTTGACGTAGCGTGGCGAGATGCCGAGCGCGGCCGCGGTCTCCGCGAGCGAGAGGTCGGGATCGGCCAGATGCGCGCGGATGTGCGCCTTCAGCCGAAACAGCAGGGCGGAGCGATGGGTCGAGGATGGTAGCGACATTTTGCCGAGCCGCTCGCTCAGCGCCATCGCAAGGAGGTCGACGGCCTGTTCCGACAGCGCTGCGGCGGTGTCCGGGGCCAGCCGGTCCGCGCTCTGGCAAAGCTGGAAGATGAAATCATAGGCCAGCCGCTCGAGCGGCGCGTCGGTGCCAAACGACATGGCGGTCAGTGTCTCGGTGCCGCCGAGCCGGCGCTGCAGCATCGCGCGAGGCACCTTGAAGATCGTCTGCGTGAAGCGATCATTGAACCGCAGCTCATATGGACGCGTGGTGTCGTAGAGCGTGAACTCGCCGGGACGGACCACGGTCTCGCGGCCGTCCTGCACCACGGCACCATTGCCGCGATTGCCGAGCGCAACGAGAACGAAATCCTGGTCCGAACGCGCGATGCGCGAGGGCGTACGGAGGACGTGCTGGCGGTCCGAGCTGACCTCGGAGCATGCCGCTTGGCCGAGCGAGGCCTGGGTGACCGAGCCGTGAAACAGACTGCCGAGGTCGGACTTGCAGTCGAGCCCAACGAAGACGTCGCAGACGATGTCCTGCCAAAGGGCGAGCCGCCGATAACCGGGGCTGCCGTCCGTCGTGAACTGGATTGGCATTTGGAGAGCCTCCCTTTCACACCCTGCAAATCGCCCGGGATCGGCCTGACCGGAGGCAAGTCCCGTACCGGCCGGGGAGTCCGCGTGCAGTCGAGTTTTCGTTCCGCCGCGGTCGAGCGCCGGGTCGGCCGGCTTGGCCAATTAGACTGCATCGGTCGGGGCATCCGATCAACAGGCAATGGAGGCGGCAATGGGCATCGAACATCCGAAATACAAGGTCGCCGTCGTGCAGGCAGCGCCCGCCTGGCTCGACCTCGACGCCTCGATCGAGAAGTCGATCGCCCTGATCAGGGAGGCCGCGGAGAAGGGTGCCAAGCTGATCGCGTTTCCGGAGGCCTTCATCCCCGGTTATCCCTGGCACATCTGGATGGACTCGCCGGCCTGGGCGATCGGCCGTGGCTTCGTGCAGCGCTATTTCGACAATTCGCTGTCCTATGAC
>NZ_JAEMSD010000145.1 GCF_016462955.1 Bradyrhizobium sp.
CTCTTGGAGGTGTCGCGGCGCACGTCGAACTGGTCGGCACGCTCGAAGTGCTTCTCGTCGCGATTGGCGGAGCCGAACATCAGGAACACGCGCTCGTCCGTCTCGAACGACACGTCGCGGATCGTCCAGGGCTTTGCAATGCGCCGCGGCGACATGCCGATCGGCGAGATCCAGCGGGCGTATTCCTCGAAGGCCTGGAGCCAGGACACCTCGCCGCGCCTGACAAGATCGAGCTGATCGGGATGGGTCAGCAGCGCCCAGACCGTGCCGGCGATCGCCTTGCGCGGCTCGTTCTGGCCGCCCGAGATCGCGAGCTTGACGTTGGCGCGCACGCTCTCCATCGCCATGCCGGAGGCGAGCAGCACGCCGAGGATGCTCTGGTCCGGGCGCTTGCGCATTACCGGCAGGATATCGTCGATCGCGGCGTCGATGCCGGAGGTCGCCGCATGGCAGCGAGCCTCGACGGCGGGATCGCCGGCATAATTGGCGATGCCCTCGATCATGCCTTGCGACCACGCATCCATGTCCTGAAAGCCGATATTGGTGAGGCCGGTGATCGACTTCAGGCATTCGCCGGAGAACGGCAGCGCGAAGTCGCGCATGAAATCGATACGGCCGGGCCCGAGGCGGTCGA
Organism: Bradyrhizobium sp.; assembly: GCF_016462955.1. Taxonomy (GTDB): domain Bacteria; phylum Pseudomonadota; class Alphaproteobacteria; order Rhizobiales; family Xanthobacteraceae; genus Bradyrhizobium. Next base: position 635 of record NZ_JAEMSD010000145.1, read on the forward strand.
GGATTCGATCCGCATGAGCCTGGAACTGCGCGGTCCAATGCGCCTTCACCGTCTTCGGCGACACGGTCGGAAACATCGCGCGGCGCTCGGCCAGATGCGCCTCGCCGTCCTTGCGCATCATGTTGTGGCCCATCAGCCGGTTCATCAGGCCGGCGGGCTGGTGCGAGGAGAACACGTCGATCTGCTTCTCGGAGACCGAGATGTCGTCGCGGCTGGTCAGCAGCGTCGAGCCGAGCTGCGGCACGAAGGCGATCGGCGCCTCCTTGCGCATCGTCGCGAGCATCGGATAGGGGTCGGCCCAGAACGCGGCCGGGTCGATGTCGATGCGCGGCGCGGTGCTCAAGGCGGTCTCCCCGGGGGTTTGTGTGCTTCAGGGCAGACTAGCGAACTCCGCGCCCGGCGTCTGTCCCCAGCGATTGGGACGAAGGCGCCAAAGCAGTCGTTCGGCCGTCAGGTTTGCAGGGACAAAGCGGCAAGGAAGTTTCCTGCGGCGCACAACCTTGACAGCTGCCGGGACCTGGAGATCGTCGCCCGCCGGCTTCAAATTTGCCGTGGCGACCGGTTTCTGTACACTCGGCCTGCAAATCCAACAAAGGATGGTCATGACCACACTGCTCATCGTTGGCGCGACGGGGCTGGTGGGCGGCCGCGCAATGGAGCTCGCTCTGGCGGACCCTCGCATCACGCGCATCATCGCGCCGACACGGCGTGCGCTGCCGCCCCTGGAAAAGGTGGACAATCCTCGGCTCGATGATTTGCTTGCCGGTGCCGGCGGTGAGGAATGGCAAGCCGACGGCGCGGTCTGCGCGCTCGGAACGACGCGGGCGGCGGCGGGGTCGGCAGCGGCGTTTCGAGCGGTCGATTACGAGCTGGTGCTGCTCGTAGCGCGGCGACTGCGCGAGGCCGGGGTTGGTCGGTTCGCGCTGGTGTCGTCCCTGGGCGCCAGCCCGCGATCCTTGTTTCTCTACACGCGGACAAAGGGCGAGGTGGAGCAGGCGATCGGGGCGCTCGCTTTCCCGTCCCTGACGATCCTGCGGCCGGGCTTCCTGGACGGCGAACGCGCCGAAAGCAGGCCAGTCCAGCAAGCGGTGCGGATTGTCCTGGGCCTCGTATCCCCCCTGTTGCCGCGGGTTGCGCGTGCCAGTTCGGTGACCAACGTGGCCCGCCAACTCATCGAGGCGTCTGTTGCGGGCAAGCCAGGAACACACGTCATAGGAGCCGCGCAACTGGCGGAGGGTGGCAGCTGACACCGCCGATCCCGGCGCTGCTGACGATTCGCCGAGGCGACGACCCGTCCCCTGGAGCTACCGGACCTCGGCAACCTTCGGTCCGGACGCCGGCGTTTGCGCGTTGGTTGCCGCGGGCCGGTTCGGCGGCGCCGCAGAATCCGGCGATCGGGACGCGGCGTCGGGCGGCGCTCCCGGGGATGGTTTGCGGGCAGCGGCATTCGGAAGCACGATCACTTTCGCGCCGACCTTCACCCGCTCGTAGAGGTCGACGACGTCCTCGTTGGTCAGCCGGATACATCCCGACGACACCCGCTTGCCGATCGTATCGGGCTTGTTGGTGCCGTGAATCCGGTATTCGGTTTCGCCCAGATACATCGCCCGCGCGCCGAGCGGGTTGCCGGGACCGCCGGCCATGAACCGCGGCAGGTAGGGCTGACGCGAAACCATCTCCACGGGCGGGCGCCAATCCGGCCATTCTGCCTTGCGCGCCACCGTCTGCTCGCCGGCCCACGCGAAACCTTCGCGGCCGACGCCGATGCCGTAGCGCATCGCCTGCCTGTCGTTCAGGACCAGATAAAGAAACGTGTTTCCGGTATCGATGATCACGGTACCCGGCGCCTGGCGGCTGGCGTAGTCGACCACCTGCCGGACCAATGCTCCGGGCGCATCAGCGTCGGCCTTCGGCGGTTCGGCCGGCGGCGCCGGGGCCGAAATTGCAGCCGGCGCAGGCGCGGATGTATGAACCGGAGGTGCCACGTAGACCGGAGTTGAAGACGCCTGGGCCTGGGACGCAGGCGGCTTCCGGGCCGGCTGCACGCCCGCCGGACGGGACAGCAAGCCGTAACCCAATGCGGCGACGGCCACGACGCCAATTCCAACGCGCGCGGCCATCGGGAGGGCGATGGTCTCCGCCTTGCCACGTTTGGCCCGCTTCTTCATCGCTTTCCCCGGCGTCACCATGCCCAAGAGAGGTACTCAGCAAGTTTTAAGAAACTTCGAAGCGATGTGGCCGAGACAAGGACAGTCAGCCATGGTTAACGCTGAACGCAGGATATGGTGCAGTGAGAGTTCCGCCTGACGATGACCTGGCGAGGTGGACAAAGCTTCTGAGCGCAGAGCGCATCCGGGGCTGAATTTCTCCGCGGAGCGGGCGTCCTTCGCTCATTACTGGGCGACGGCTTTGGGCCAGAAGCAGAAGTCGCCGACTAAGGAGGACCACAGGCCAGGGGATATCGTCGCACGTCTGAACTTGGTCGTTTCACGGCGAACTGCACCAGATCGCCGACCTGACCGTAAAATCGGGTGCAAGCTCCAAGTTGGATTTCAACAGCAGGAGGCAGTTCACGATTTGAATTTCTATCTGGAGAATTGCGTTCGGACACTCAAGTGAAACGCCGAGGATACGCCCCGAAAAGAGTTTAGCTCCGACCGATGGTTTATGGCACGTGCCATCGAACACGAACTCTGCGCGGCATCGAAGGGCGCAAGCTGGCTGTTGTGCAGAGGCGGAAAGCGAATGAACTGGCAAGGCAACCGCAAGACACAATATACACAGCCCGCATGCAGGCAGGATGTTGATAATCCGGTCGCTCATCATCGCGCAATGTGCCAACTCTTGGTAAGGTTTGCAAAGGGTCAAACTGCGAAGAACTCAGGTTGAGCAAATCTGGTCCGCTCTGCCGCGATGAGCGGATCTCCGGCAGACGTGGCGCAACTTCTCGAATGGGCCAAGAGGCGACATTGAAGGCTTGACCTGATATGAACGAAGGGGTTTCGACTGAGGCGAAGCTTTGATGAAAATTGACTGGCTGGAACCATGGATGCCAATCGAGCGGCCGGAAGAGCGAGAAGCAATACAAGCAGAGCTTCATTCTGAACTGGGCGCCTCGCATCCGTTGTTCGGGCTATCCGTCGTTGCGCTCGCGAGGCGTTACGATCAAGACGACGTCTTGTTCGAGCTTACCGACAGCCGCGTCGCAGAGGTCCACTTGACTTGGAGCCACACACCGGAGGGGGATCGGCATTGGCCGAGGACGGCAATTTTCGCATCTGCCGCCGTTTGGATGGAGGAAAGAATGAGACCTCTCCACGAAGAAACTGGGCCGTTTTGATTGGCGCACCATTTGTCTGGTGAGGGTCAAACGCGTCACTTGCCTGCGTGCCGTTCTCTTCCGGTCTACCCCTGTGAACGGACATGGTCGGACCGCCCCGGCATGTCTCAAACGGGCCAGAAGCTGACTTAATGGTCTGCAAACCCTAATCGTCAGAGAGGTGCCAGCTGAGAGCGTCCTCGTGCTACTTTAGCGGGTATGTCGCCTTTCAGCACCCGTTCCACCCTTATGCTCGTCCTTGTCGTCGGGGGTACGTCAAGCGCCTACATGTTCTTCGGCGTTAGCCTCGTCGTGATGCTGATTGCGTTGGGCCTAGCCTGCCTTGTGTACGTTCCGTTCGCTACGCGCTACGGATGGGGCAATGAGGGGCGTCTTACGAGGCATCTCAGTCGTCCGCCATTCGAAGACGAAAGCCGCAGAGCCAATTAGGCGCGAGAGCGTACGTACCCTGAAGGGACAGGGATGACTCTTTCAAAGGAAGTCCGAGTTTGGCGGTTTCGAGTGCGAGGCTTTGCGGTTGCTGGAGCTGTATGTCTCGCCGTGATTGTCTTCCTGAAGTTTCTCGATCCAATCGAGCTCGTGAAAAGCTTCATTCTTCCGCTTGTTCTGCTCCTCGTCGGTCTTTGGCTGTGCGGGCTATATTGCACCTACCGATATTGGAAAAACTTCCGAGAAGATGAAGTACGACGCGGCGGATCAGAGGAAACTGCTCGCGCAAAATGGCATAAACTGCACCCGCCCCCTGGCTAGATGCTGGTGGGCCGCTTTGGGTGACTTAGCCGGGACCGCCCTGACGCACGGGACCGTGCTGCTCATGTGTCGAACCATTCAGCCAAAGCCCATAGCCGATGGCTATATGAAATACAGCGTATGTGAGCGCATTTTCGATGATGACGGAAGCGTGACCGCCGTGGGTGATAAAAACCTTCTCGGCAAACCCAATAGCATAATACGCAAAATATGCGCCAGCAAACCCGCGCCAAAAAGTCCCGGGAAGGAAATCAATTTTGAACGCCATTAGCACAAGACCGCAGGCTGAAAGCACTTCAATTGCAAGGTCGACAATCTGCGCCGCGCTCCCTGCATCGGCGATGCCATAACACGCGAGCACGACAGCGAATAATGCAAAAAGCTTCCAACCCACGTAAACCTCTGAAATCGTAGCACGCGACCTTAGGTAGAGGTTATTCGTAAAGCTATCGCTGCTAGGCTTGGTTTAGTGAAGGTTATGGCGATAGGCCGAAAGCTTGGGGAGCGGAACTCGATCCTGCAAGTCAGGCCGGCTTGTCGCTCAAGTCTGCAATGGGTCAACAGCGCCGTTTTGACCAGCGATGGGAGGCATCCGCTTTACTCCCGACCCCGAACATCTCGCCGCAACGCCCGAACGCTTTGCGTCTGATTTATTGCGTCTGATCGACGCACTGGGGCCTCACCAAGAGTTCTTTGCCGAGGTCAAGGCCGACGGCGGAACGGCGAGTATCATCATTCAATTCATGCACGGATTTCTCGCCGACGAATTGTCCAGCACGACACCTGCTCGACTTGCTGAGCTCGATTTATCGCTCGGGATCGAGTGCTACGCGGGTCTTCCAAAGTCGCCGACGGCTCCCACTCTATGACTGCTTTGGGTCAACAACGTCAGTCCTGCGCTTGGCTGCACACTTCCGGTCTACCTCTCTGAATCGACATTTAGCGGCACCGGCTCAACGGCAGTGAAGGACAGCAGCGGAAGCTGCCGGTAAGCGGCGTCTGAGCAGCAAACTAACCATTCACGGAGCCGGGTCGTCTGCTGATCTCAATCAGCCCGCCGCCACCGGCGTCACGTCAATTTGAGACCCGCTTTGAATCCGGCGCAGATCGTGCGCACGACGTTGCGAGCCATCTTCTCGCTGGGGAGATTGGCCGCGACAGCGGTTGCCACGTGAGCGGGATGGACGAACACGGTCACCGCGTCCCGCACCACACCGGCGGCGGCCTCGACATCATCGACTCGGATTTCACCGCGCTTTTTTGCATCAGCCAGGATGCGGGCGACGAGAGCGGTCATCGCTTTCGAATACGCCGCGATGATTTCCGGCCGCTCCTCAACGATGCGGCGATACAGGCCATAAACCTCTGCATCGGCGCCAAACCGCTCGCGCTTGCGGGCATGTAACGCAATCACCATGCCCTCCAGGCGCTCTGCGAAGGATCCTTTCGCCTCGACGAATTTTTTCGCCATCTCTTCCTCGTCGCGCATCATCTCGACGACAAGGGCGTCGAAGATGTCTGCCTTGGAGCGAAAGTGGCGATAGATCGTGGTGTGCGACGTGCCAAGCGCACGCGCGATGTCGACCACGTTGGTCTTTGCCTCGCCATGCCGACGTACCTGGGCTCTGGCGGCATCGAGAATCTGCTCTCGGAAGGAATTGTCGTCGGAAGGGGAACTTGAGGGCATATCGACCTGCGTTTTCCCGGCAAGAGGTACAGCAAAGCCGCCATGCTTTCAAATCCGAACAAAATATGAATTATGTTCGTTGACTTTTGAACGGACGCGCGACATGATCGGGCACCATTCAGCTCGAGAGGTTCGCCATGACTGATCTCCTGAAACCATCCGAACAGGCCCGACTTGCGCTCGTGACCGGCGGCTCCGGCTTTGTCGGGGGACGTTTGATCTCGCACCTTCTCGCCCGAGGCTGGCAGGTGCGGGCGCTGGCGAGAGCTGCTTCGAGCGAGGCGCAAGTCAAAGCGCTCGGGGCGACGCCGGTTCGTGGCGCGCTCGACGACGAGCAGGCGCTGCGAACGGCGATGCAAGGCTGCGAAATCGTGTTTCACGTTGCTGCGCACTTCAAGCTTTGGGGCAAGCAAGAGCTTTTCGATCGGACCAACGTCGAGGGCACGCGTGCCGTCGTGACCGCGGCGGCGGCGTCGCCCAGCGTGCGCCGCGTGGTCGCGGTCAGCGCAGCGGCGGTGGTCATGGGTGATCCCGAGCCGATGCTGGATGCCGACGAAAATCTTCCGTTACAAGTCCGCGCCTTCTCGCCCTACGCCTCATCGAAAGCTGAAGGCGAACGCATCTTGCTGGCGTCCAACGGCGTCCGCCCGGGCCTGGAGACGATCGCGCTGCGGCCCCCCTTCATTTGGGGAGGCAAGATGCCGACGCTCGATCACATGGTGGACACGGTGAAGGCTGGGCGGTGGCAATGGGTCGCTGGAGGCACGCAGGCGATGTCGAGCTGTCATGTCGACAATCTGTGCAACGCGCTGATCCTCGCCGCAGACCGGGGTCGCGGCGGAGAGGCGTATTTCGTCGCAGACGCGGAGCAGAGCACCCTCAAGAGCTTCATCTCGTCGCTGCTTGCCACCCGCGGGATAAGCCCGCCTGACAAGTCCGTCCCGTTCGCAGTGGCGTGGACCATGGCCGGCCTCATGTCAGCGGCGTGGCGTCTTCTGCGCCTCAGCGGCGAGCCGCCGATCACGCGCCAGATGCTGCGCCTCATCGGCAAGCCGTTCACGATCAGCACCCGCAAGGCGCAGGACGAACTGGGCTACGCGCCGCAGATCACGATGAAGGAGGGACTTGCCGCGATGCGGCAGCCTGATGCCGACTTCGCCGGTCTGGCTGACCATTGGGGAGACCGGCGCGCAGTCGCCGTCTCGTGACGGCGAACGTCATGCCGGCCGGATGTGTGGTCGCTTTGCTCGGTGTCGCGGACTTGCCGACGCTCTCGTTCCAGGGCTGTCGCATATGGGAGCGATCTCGCCTGTGGCCATCCTTCGAGACGCCCGCCGGAGGCGGGCGTCTCGAAGGAGGAGGCTCGCGCGAAGCACCATATGCGATGGCCCTGCCTCTAGTTCACTCCGCCAGGCCCCGAGAGCAGCCGCAGCACGATTGCGAACAATTCGTTTTGCGAGGAGATGCCGAGCCGCTCATAGGCGCGCTTGCGGTAGGTCAGGGTCGAATGCAGGCCGATGCCGAGTTCGCGCGAGATCGCTTCGGAGCTATAGCCTGCGAGGATGCGGCGGCAGACCTCCTGCTCGCGCGGCGTCAGCGCGGAGAGCGGCGCGTGCGTTGCGAACAGCGCCGCAACATCGGTTGTCGGCTCCTTGCGAAAATGGCGCGCGACGCTGGCAGCGATCGCCGGTGCGATCGTCCCGAGGCGCTCGCGCTGCGCGGCGCCGAAGCGGCCCTGCGACGTGATGCGGTAGAAATTGACGTAGAAGCAGGTGTCGTCCACCCAGATCGCGGCCGCGCATTTGTCGACGATGCCGGAATCGCGGAAGAAGATCTTTCGATAGCGCGCGCCGTACATGCGCGGCGCGAAGGCCGGCAGCATGATCGGCGCGCGGCCCTCGCCTTCGAACAGCGCCTCACGGTTGGGATCGGATTCGTGAAACTGGCCGGCATAGGCCGCGCCGAGATCGCCGCCGATCGGAATGTTGCCGGCATCGAGCAGGCAGCGTGCCGCACCCGTCCGGCTCAGCGCGAACACCATGCAATGACCGACGCCGGCCTGCCGGCGCAGCGTGTCGATCAGGACGTCAGGGAAATCCGGGCGGCCGATGGCGAGCACCGCGGACGTGACGTCGCTGGCCGCCAGATCTGAACCTGCCCCATTTGACTGCATCCTCGCCTCCGTCTTCTTCTTCAACGTGGGCGACCTCAGGCCGAAATCACCTCGTCCAGGTCACCTCGTCCAGCTCACCTTGCCGCCACCCCCGTGCATTTGTCTCCGCAAGCAGCCGCGACTTCAGGAGGAGGGCTACGCTTCGTCACCATTTCAAGTGCAGACAACAAATTGCTCTGCTTGACGCCGAGCGCCGCGATCGAGATGTAGGGAGCGACGGGTTTGCCCAGGAGGGCATACAGAGCCGCGTTTGCTTCTGCCACACCCAGGTCATAAGGCATTTGTGCACCGATGGCGTGTATTTGGCCGCGAGCGACATAGAGCGCACTATCGGGCCCGAGATCGTTCGTCGTCACGACGATGTCCTCGCGACCCAGCGCCTGCGCAGCCGCAATCGCCTGCATTGCAGGATCAGCCCACACGGCAAAGATGCCTTTGATGGTCGGGCGCGCCGTCAGCATCGCGATGGTCTTGTGATAGACTTCGCTGGGCTGGGTGAACTTCTCGACTACCGCGAGCCGAACGTCCGGGTGGGAGGTCAATGTCCGCTCGAAGCCACGGCGACGCGCCGCAATCGAGTAGTAGGAGTCGTAACTGTAGGTGATCAGCGCGACCTCTCCACGGCCACCGATCGCCTTCAGGAGCTCCTCAGTCGCAAAAGCCGCATTCTGCTCGTTGTCGGACGCAACCACCGTGACATAGTCCTTCCCCGGTTGCAGTCCGTGAGGCACGTTATCCATGAAGATGAGCTTTATCCCGGCCTCGCCGACGCGCCGATAGGCCTGCGCCTGCGTGGCCGGATCGATCGGGACCGAAAACAGGACGTGAACCTTCTGGTCGGCCAAGGCCCGCAACTGCGCCGATTGCCGCGCCGGATCCTGAGCCGCATCCGTCACGGCCACGACCTCCACCCCGTATTTGCCCAGGGTGTCGGAGATTGCTTGGACCTGCAGGGAATTCCAAGGCGTATCCAGCGCTTGCATCGCGATGGCGGCACGGTAGCGCCCGTTGCGCAGCTTTGTCAGCTCCTCTGCCGTGAAGACCGGCGGCAGGGGTGGCGTGGCAGGAGCCCCCTCGGGAAAACCGACGACCGGTTGGCCCTTCGCCGAGAGCGGCAGGGGTCCGGTCTGGTCATCCCCGGCAAGGCTCGGCCGGCCCTCCGATAGCACTGCGGCGGCCAACGCCGCGGCCAGCCAGAGCGCTCCCCCCTTACTCATCGGCCCGCTCCGTGCGAGGAATTCGCGGCAACGTGGAACCATCGGACGGTAGCAGGGTTCCATGTTTCTCAAAAGGGTTCCGGGGCAAGCGTGAGTCCATCGAAACAGAGCCTTTTCTGGCCGCTGCGGCTGATCGCCGTTCTGAGCCTCGCATTGCCCGCGGGGGTTCTGGCATTTTCCATTTGGCAGGATTGGCAGTCAATACACGAACAGGCGCGGGAGCGCATCCAGAGCTCGCTCGACGTGCTTCATGAGCAGACCCAGAAGTCGCTGCAAACCGTCGAGCGCTCGATCTCGGAAACCAATGAAGTGCTCCGCGGCATGTCCGACGAGGCGATCCGCGCCTCGGAATCGGCGCTGTATGTCAGGCTCAAGCGCACCCAGCAGGCCTTGCCGCAGATCGAGTCCATTTGGGCCTTCGACAAGAACGGGCATCCCCTGGTGTCCAGCACGATCCTGCCCGTCCCGAGAGATCTGAACAACTCCGACCGAAGCTACTTCCAAGCGCAGCTGAATTCGTTCGACACCTATATCAGCGAGGTGCTCCGCGCCCGCGTCGGGACGCAGCGGTTCTTCGTCGTCAGCGGCCGACGCACAAGCGATCCGGCCGCCGGCTTCCAGGGCGTGATCGGCATAACCGTCACTCCCGACAGTTTCTCGGAATTTTATCGGAAGCTCTCGCGGGGACGGGACGCATTCGGCCTCGTTCGCTCCGATGGAACGGTGCTGGCCCGCTTTCCCGAGGGCCGTATCGAAGACATAAGGGGACCGAACGACCTCTCGCGCGCCATGGAGAAGCAGCCGACCGCAGGCTTGCTGGAGATGCAATCGCCGCTGGATTTGCTGGAAAGGATCGTTGGTTATCAAAAAGTGCGCGGCTACGAGATCTATGTGGTGGCCGGCATCGAAAAGGCCGCGCTCCGCGCCGAGTTCTGGCGCGACACATTGCTGCGGCTTGCGGTCGGCATTCCGATCGCGCTGAGCCTGCTGGCGCTGTCACTCTATGCACTGCGGCGCGCCGAAAGCTATCGGGATGAGGTGGTCCGGCGCGAAGCCGCGGAAGCTGCGCTGAAGCAAGGTCAGCGGCTGGAGGCACTCGGCCAGCTCACGGGAGGGGTCGCGCACGACTTCAACAACCTGCTCATGGTCATCCAGGGCAGCGCACACAGGATCAAGCGCACTCTGTCCGCGGACGCGCGGCTGGCAAGATCGTTCCAGGCGATCGAAGAGGCGGTGAACCGGGGAAGCACGCTGACGCGGCAGCTGCTGTCCTTCTCGCGCCGGCAGCCCCAGGATCCCGTGGTCGTGGACCTCAAGTTCAGGCTTCCCCAGATGCAGGAGATGCTTCAGGCGAGTCTCCGCGGCGATATCGTCGTGCGAACCGAGATCGCTCCCGAACTCGGGCGGGTCAAGATCGACGTCAACGAGTTCGAGCTGGCCCTGCTCAATCTGGCAGTCAACGCGCGCGACGCCATGTCCGACGGCGGACAGCTGATCATAGGAGCCAGGAACGTCGGCGCCTCCGAAGCTCCGCCGGGCCTGTCCGGTGAGTACGTCGCGATCGCCGTTCAGGACACCGGTTGCGGTATCCCGGACGAGATTCTCGATCGGGTGTTCGAGCCCTTCTTCACGACGAAGGAGGTGGGACGGGGAACAGGACTTGGCCTTTCGCAGGTCTATGGATTTGCCCGACAGTCCGGCGGGACGGCGATCGTCGAGAGCCAGCAAGGCCGCGGCACGCGCGTGACCATCTATCTTCCGAGGACCTTCGACGAGAGCGCTTCGGCCAGTCCTGCCGAGGCAGCGGAAGAACTGCGGTTCACCGGAAAAGTCTTGCTGGTGGAGGACAACCGCGACGTCTGGGAAGTGACGCGCGGCCTGCTCGAGGATCTCGGGTTCAGCGTCGACCTGCTCAGTGACGCGGAGAGCGCGCTGAGGCATCTGCAGACGTCGGACCAGGCCTACCGCTTCCTCCTCTCCGACATTGTGATGCCGGGCCCCATGAACGGACTCGAGCTCGCGCGCAGAGTTCGGGAATTGCCGGGCACGAGCCTTCCGATAATCCTTGCCACCGGTTATAGCGCGCAGGCGCAGGCTGCGTCCGACGAAGGCTTCGTGCTCCTGCGCAAGCCTTACGGCGTCCTCGAAATCAGGAAGGCGGCGGCAACAGTTCTGGCCGACCGCGGTACGGCAAGAGTCGCATAAGCCGCGGTTCGGGATCGAACCTCTCGATCAGCGTGCCGAGCCAGCCCTGCGAGTCCAGCTTTCACGGTGGCTTCCGCTTCGCGGGCCTTGCGCAGCAGCAGATCGCGGTCGTGCCCCGGCGCCCTCTGCTGCGCGCTGGACTTGGCCGGGGTGGCGGACGCAAGCAGGCGTTCGCGTGACGGTCACGTCACGTCGGGGATTGTCGAAGCGGGCGGTGAATCCTCTCTCGGCGCTGGTGCTCCCGGTGCCCTGCAGCCGCCACGTCATCAGATCTTTGCCGTTATTCGCATCGAAAAGCCGGCAGCTCTCCTAACAGGAATTGAATAAAGCAACTTGCTCGCGACAACGAGCACGAAGCCTTTGTGCACGACACGGCCCCCTCCAACGGCGCGACCATTGACGCGCCAGCCGGACGCCGTTGTGCGGCCGGGCTCGCGAGTCGCGTTGCGTTAAATCAAGTGAGCAGGTTGCGCCGCTGAATCGGCGCGTCGGCCAGGCAACGAGAAATATAAGTGCGAGCCCTACCCGGCGCGCGCGACGTCGATCGCGAGCTTGCCGTAGCGGTCGGTGAAGGCCTCGGTGTCGATCTCCTCCAGCTCGATCTCGCCGTTCATCACGCCGCGTTTCCATTCGGCCTGAGCCGGATCGTTCTGGAACTCCGGCATCACCTCGCGGCCGAACAGCTCGAGCGATTCGCAGATATGCTCGTGACTGTTCTTGCCGGCCTGGTTGAGCAGGATGACCTGGTCGATATGCGAGGACTGGAAGCGCTTCAGCTTCTTCCGGATCGTCTCGGGCGAGCCGATCAGGCCGCCGCGCAAGGCCGCCTCCTGGGCTTGCGGATTGTCACGCTTCCACTTGTTGTACTCGTCCCACATGTTGACGGTGTAGGGCGCGGGCCGCTGGCGGTTCTGCGCGGCGCCGTAGAAGCGGAGCGCGAACTGGAAGAAGGTGGCGCCGTCGGCGCGGGCACGCGCCTCCTCGTCGGTCTTGGCGCACATGAAGAACGAGACCAGCGCCATGTTCGGGTTGATCTCGTAGTCGGCGAGCTTGTGCAGCCGCTTGGTCATCGCGTTGTAATAGGCGTGGACCCAGGCGTGCGCGGCATCGGCGCTGACGAACTGGAAGCCGAGCGCGCCGAAGCCGTGGCGGCCGGCGCGTTCGATGGTCGGCAGCTGCGAGCACGCCATCCACAACGGCGGATGCGGCTTCTGCACCGGCTTCGGCACGACGTTGCGCAAGGGGATGTCGAAATACTTGCCGTGGTGCTCGCTTCCAGCGTCCCTGAACATCGGGAAGATCGCAGCGACGGCCTCCTCGAACACCTCCTTCTTGGTCTCCATGTCGCGGCCGAACGGCTCCAGCTCGGTGATGGACGCGCTCTCGCCCATGCCGAACTCGCAGCGGCCGTTCGAGAGCAAGTCGAGCACCGCGACACGCTCGGCGACCCGCGCCGGATGATTGGTGGTGAGCTGGAGGATGCCGTGGCCGAGCCGGATGTTCTGCGTGCGCTGGCTTGCAGCTGCGAGGAAGGATTCCGGCGAAGGCGAATGCGAATATTCCTCGAGGAAGTGATGCTCGACCACCCAGGCATGATCGTAGCCGAGCTTGTCGGCGAGCTCCATCTGAGAGAGCGCGTTCTGGTAGAGCCTGAGCTCGTCACCCGCTACCCAAGGCCGCGGCAGCTGCAACTCGTAGAAGATGCCGAACTTCATGGCGTCGATCTCCCGCATTCTTTTTGTTAGTCGCATCTTAATGCGTGAGGCGGCGCTGTCTACGGAGCGCTGATTCCGCCGCGCGGAAGGATCTTACCGGCGGTCGGCATTTCACACGTCCGGCGCGGGCGCCGCGCGCTGCGACATCCGGTTCGGCGCCCGATTGATCCAGATCAACGCCTCGTCGGCCCGCGGGCATCTAAGGTAGGCTAAGGCGACGGCCCGGATGCCGTCTCGATTCCCCACATCATTCGAGAGACCGGACATGTCCGCCCCTGAGGACGCGACGTCGCGCGTGCGCCGTAGGCGCATGGAGATTTTCGCCTTCCTGTTCCTGACCGCAATCGTGATGCCCGTGCTCGCGGTCGGAACGGTCGGCAGTTACGGCCTTGGCGTCTGGATCTACCAGATGTTTGCC
>NZ_JAEMSD010000593.1 GCF_016462955.1 Bradyrhizobium sp.
GTGCGCGACCTTCACCAGCTCCTTGCGACGCTCCTCGTTGAGTTCGGGGATGCGCAGGCGCAACACCTGGCCTTCGGTCGCAGGCGACAGGCCGAGATTGGAATCGACGATCGCCTTCTCCACGGCCTTGACCATCGACTTGTCCCAGACCTGCACCGAGATCAGCCGCGGCTCCGGCACGCTGACGGTGGCGAGCTGGTTGAGCGGCATGTGACTGCCATAGGCCTCGACCTGGACCGGATCGAGCATCGAGGCGGAGGCGCGCCCCGTGCGCAGGCCGCCGAGCTCGTGCTTGAGAGACTGGACCGCGCCCTGCATGCGGCGTTTCACTTCGTTGAGGTCGAAATTACCCGTGGCCATCACGTTTCTCCTTCAAATTCCCGACGACCGCTCGGCGCCCTTCCCTTTCGGGCCCGCCAGACCAGTCGTCAGCCGGCGACGATGGTTCCGTGCCCGACACCACGCAGAATCGCGCCGATCGACCCCGGCTCCGCGATCGAGAATACGATGATAGGCAGCGATGTCTCGCGGGCAAGCGCGAAGGCGGTCGCATCCATCACCTTGTAGCCGCCCTCGATCGCCTGCGAATGGGTCAGGCGGTCGAACCGCGTGGCGGTCGGATCCGTCTTCGGGTCGGCCGAGTAGACCCCATCGACATTGGTGGCCTTCAGGACCGCCTGCGCGCCGATCTCGGCGGCACGCAGCACCGCGGTCGTGTCGGTGGTGAAAAACGGATTGCCGGTCCCGCCGCCGAGCAGCACGATCCGGCCCTCGGCCAGGTATTTGTGTGCCGCGGTGCGGGTGAACAGCTCGGAAATCTCCGGCATGACGAAGGCCGACAGCGTCCGTGCCGGCGTGCCCTTGCGCTCGATCGCCGCTTCCAGCGCGAGGCAGTTCATCATGGTGGCGAGCATGCCCATGGTGTCGCCGGTGGTGCGCGACACCCCGCGGGAGGAAACCTCGACGCCGCGGACCATGTTGCCGCCGCCGATCACGACCGCGACCTCGGTGCCGAGCTTGCGGGCGGCGATCAGGTCGTCCGCAACCCGGTCGACGGTCGGCTGATCGATGCCAAAGCCCTGCTGTCCCGCGAGATACTCGCCGGACAGCTTGATCACGACGCGACGATAGACCGGATCAGTCATGAGCACTTTCCTTGTCCGGGCGCCGCTCCCGGCGGCGCGCCGGAAGGATTCCGGCGCTTATTTCTTGCCGCTGGCCGCCGCGACCTCGGCCGCGAAGTCGCTCTGCTGCTTCTCGATGCCCTCGCCGAGAGCATAACGGACGAAGCCCGCGACCTTGACGGGACCGCCGACCTTGCCTTCAGCCTCCTTCACCGCCTGAGCCACCGACTTGCCGGTGTCGTGGATGAAGGCCTGCTCGAGCAGGCAGACTTCCTTGTAGTAGGTCTTGAGGCCGGACTCGACGATCTTCTCGATCACGTTCTCCGGCTTGCCCTGCTGGCGGTACTTGTCCGCGAGCACGTCCTTCTCGCGCTTGACCACGGCCGGATCGAGGCCGGACGGATCGAGCGCCAGCGGGTTGGCGGCCGCGACATGCATCGCGATCTGACGGCCGAGCGCTGCGAGCTCATCGGCCTTGCCCGGCGATTCCAGCGCCACGATCACGCCCATCTTGCCGGCGCCGTCGATAACGGCGCCGTGGACGTAGTGCGAGACCACGCCCTGGCTCACTTCGAGCTGGGCGGCGCGGCGCAGCGTCATGTTCTCGCCGATGGTGGCGATGGCGTCATTGATCGCGGTCTCGATCGTGACGTCGCCGACCTTGGCGGCCTTGATCTTCTCGACGTCGGCGCCGACGTCGAACGCGACCTGCGCGATCATCTTGACGAGGCCCTGGAACTGGCCGTTACGTGCGACGAAGTCGGTCTCGGAGTTGACCTCGACAACGACGCCCTTGGTGCCCTTGGTGAGCGCACCGATCAGGCCCTCGGCCGCGACGCGACCCGACTTCTTGGCCGCCTTGGACAGACCCTTCTTGCGCAGCCAGTCCTGCGCCGCTTCCATGTTGCCGTCGTTCTCGGTCAGCGCGGCCTTGCAGTCCATCATGCCCGCGCCGGTCGATTCGCGCAGGTCCTTGACCATCGCAGCTGTGATCGTTGCCATTGTTGAAAATCCTTTGTGCCTGCCGGTTTGCCGCAGCGCGGCCTTGAGGCGCCCCGCCGCGGTCCATCTCAGGAATTCTGGTCAACTGAAATGGTGGCCGGATCCTATCCGGCCAACCCATCGCTCTTTTTGACTATTCCGCTTCCGCGGTCAGCGCCTTGGCCTTGGCCACCCAAGCGTCCGCGCGGCTCGGCAGACCGACTTCTTCGCCGATCGTGTGCGCGGTGTCGTGATCGAGCTCGGCAAGCTGCCAATAGTGGAAGATGCCGAGGTCGTTGAACTTCTTCTCGATCGCACCCGACACGCCCGGGAGCTTCTTGAGGTCGTCGGCGGCGCCGCGAGGACCCGCAAGGCCCTGGAAACCGCTCGACGACGCAGCCGGCAGTTCCTCGGCGAGCGGCTTGGCGGAAGCACCGATGTCGATGCCCGAATCGCCCTGCGCACGCGAGATGCCGTCGATCGCCGCACGCGCGATCAGGTCGCAATACAGCGAGATCGCGCGGCCGGCGTCGTCATTGCCCGGCACCACATAGGTGATGCCCTTCGGATCCGAATTGGTGTCGACGATCGCGGCGACCGGGATGTTGAGCCGCTGGGCCTCCTGGATCGCGATGTCTTCCTTGTTGGTGTCGATCACGAAGATCAGGTCGGGCAGACCGCCCATGTCCTTGATGCCGCCGAGCGAACGGTCGAGCTTGTCGCGCTCGCGCTGCAGCGTCAGGCGCTCCTTCTTCGTGTAGGAATTGGCTTCGCCGCCCGAGAGCACGTCGTCGAGGTGACGCAGGCGCTTGATCGAGGCCGAGATCGTCTTCCAGTTGGTCAGCGTGCCGCCGAGCCAGCGCGAATTGACGAAATACTGCGCGCAGCGCTTGGCCGCGTCCGCAACGCCGTCCTGCGCCTGGCGCTTGGTGCCGACGAACAGGATGCGGCCGCCCTTGGCGACCGTGTCGCTGACGGCCTGAAGGGCCTGGTGCAGCATCGGCACGGTCTGGGCGAGATCGACGATGTGGATGTTGTTGCGTGTGCCGAAAATGAACGGAGCCATTTTCGGATTCCAGCGGTGAGACTGGTGACCAAAGTGCACGCCAGCTTCGAGCAGCTGACGCATGGTGAAATCGGGTAGCGCCATCGTTCTAATTCTCCGGTTGGTTCCTCCGGAAACGTGTGAGCAAAACGGAGCGTTCTCGCCCCGGTTGCCACCGGACGGCCTTGCGAGCCATGTTTCCGTGTGAGATGGCGCGCTATATAGCGCCATTTCGGCCAGAAGCAAGGAAATAAGGGCCCCGTTCGAGGCCCCGTAAGGATTTCGTCGCCTCCCGGCGCCATCGGTTGCCTAACACCTGGGCTGGCCGGGCGGGCAAGACTTCGGCGGCGGCCCGGCGGGCCGCGGCGGCGGGTGTGCTGCCGGCGCCGGACGCGGCGGCGCGGCTGCCATGGGAGGCGGCGCTGCTCGCGCGACCGGAGGTGGCGGCGGCGCGGGACGCGCCATCGCAGGCGGAGGCGGCGCCGGTCGCGCCATTGGAGGCGGAGGTGGCGCGGGGCGCGCGACCTGAGGCGGCGGTGCCGGCCGTGCGACGGCCACGGGCGGTGGCGCCGCCCGCGGCGGCGGGGCTGGCGCGACCCGCGGTGGCGGCGGCGCCGTGGGTCTCGCCAGCGCCTGGGGA
>NZ_JAEMSD010000146.1:0-3483 GCF_016462955.1 Bradyrhizobium sp.
ATCTTGTTGTTTCGGCGCGCCTTTGCAATGGCGCGATCTTGCGCGGTTCCCTCTTAAGTTTGGTTAAGGGCTCCGGAGAAATACGAGGGTGTTTTGGAGAAAACTTGCGGCGATGCGACGCGCGCTGGCGATCGTCATTAACAGAGGGTCAACGCGCTCAGTGAAATGCAGGCGCGAGCGCAGTGCGCGCAGATGGATTTCGCTCGCTGTAGAGTCTGACTCGGGATGCGCTTGGGTTAAATCGATTGGCCGCGGGCTCGGCACGACCTCTCCCGCTTGCGGGAGAGGTCGTGCCGAAGGCACGGGTGAGGGTTTTCTCCTCTGGGGGGCTCGATTGCGGAGATACCCTCTCACCAACTTTCCCCCGCAAGCGCAGGGCAATCGCATATGGGAATGATCTCGCCTGTGGCCATCCTTCGAGACGCCCGCCGTTGGCGGGCCCTCAGGATGAGGACCGCATGCGTTTCGCTGGTTTCAACGGGCACCGGTGCCGCTTAGCCTCACCCTGAGGGACCGCGAAGCGGTCGTCTCGAAGGGCGAGGCGCGCGCTCAGGTCTTTCAAAACCATATGCGATTGCCCTGCCGCGAGCGGGGAGGGAGCGCACCTCCCACGTTGCGACACCTAAACCTAATCGTTAGCCGCTTGCTGGGATGCGGCACTGCATGATGCAATGCAGTCCGGTTTTCAGATATGAGATCTCGGTCTTGCCGTCGAAGGCCGACAATGCCGATTTCAGCAGCTGGGTGCCGAAGCCGGGTTCGGACACCTTGTCCACGCTCGGCCCCTCGGTTTCGTCCCAGGTGATGGTCAGGCGGTCGTCGCTGATGGTCCACGACACCTGCAACAGACCGCGCGGCGAGGAGAATGCGCCGTACTTGCCCGCGTTGGTGGCAAGCTCGTGAAACATCAATGACAGCGTCACCGCGAGCTTCGGCGGCAGGAACAATCGGTCGCCGTTGAGCGTGAAGCGGACATGGCCGTAAGGCCCGAGCTCCGAAATCAGGAGGTCGCGGATATCGCAGCCGGCCTTGTCGATCCGTGAGATCAGATCGTCGGTCGCGGCCAGCGAGCGCAGCCGCGGATCGATCCGGGCCCAGACCTGCGGCTGGTCGTGCAGCACCTGGTGCAACACGGCATGCACGGTCGACAGCTTGTTCTTCAGCCGGTGCTGCAGCTCATCGACCAGCTGCTTGCGATATGCCTCTTCCTCGATCAGGCGTTTGGAGATCCGCCGCTGCTCGGCCAGCATGGTGCGATAGTGCTCGACACCCCAGATGGTCATCGCGCAGACGGCCCAGTAGAGTGCCAGCAGCGCAAACCGCGCGCGATCGGCAAATGCATCGCCGAAATTCAAGACGACGCCGAGCACACCGCCGACCAGCGCCGTCACGATGCCGATCCGAAATCCGCCTAGCGCCGCAGCAAAGAACACGGCCGGGAAGTACGGCGTGAAATAGATGTCGGGGCGAACCTGAGCGAGTCCCCAGCGGACCAGGGTGGCGGCCAAAAGGCAGGTCACGGCGAAGCCGATGCTCAGGCCAAGCGAGGGCGCCGCCGCTCCTTGCCAGCCCTTGCGAAACTCGTCGATCAGCTTCCCCATGCGCAGCCCGGTTGCGAGAGGCGTTCGAACATCGATCGGCCCGCGAGGATGTCACGCATGCCGCCGTCACAAGCATAGCTTGCCTTGGCGGCAGCGGGCAGGAATAGTAGCCGCTTCCGCGATGGTGGCGGCCGACATCCATCATTGGGTATCAAATCGTTCAAGAACGGGAACATTCCATGGGTAGGCTGGACGGCAAGGTGGCGGTGATCACGGGAGCGACCAGCGGCATCGGATTGCGCACTGCAGAAGTCTTCGTTGCCGAAGGTGCCAAAATTGTGATCGCTGGACGACGACTACCGGAGGGCGAGGCGCTGGCGAAGCAGCTCGGGCCTGCTTGTGTCTTCCGCCAGACCGACGTCACGGTCGAAGCGCAGATGCAGGCGCTGATCGCGCTCGCGGTGGACAAATTCGGCAGGATCGACTGCCTGTTCAACAATGCGGGCGGGCCGGCGCAGACCGGCGGCATCGAGGGGCTCGAGGTCGAGCGGTTCGACGCCGCGATGGCGACGTTGGTGCGCAGCGTCATGCTCGGCATGAAGCACGCCGCCCCCTACATGAAGAAGCAGGGCTCAGGCAGCATCATCAACAATGGCAGCATTGCAGGCCGCCTCGCCGGCTTCTCGTCGTCGATGGTGTACAGCGCCGCCAAGGCGGCGGTGATCCATCTCACCAAATGCGTGGCGATGGAGCTCGGTGAATCCAACGTCCGCGTCAACGCGATCTCGCCCGGCGCGATCGCAACCGGCATTTTCGGCAAGGCGCTGGGGCTCTCGACCGACGCGGCGGAGAAGACGCCGGCGGTGATGCGCGAGGTCTACAAGACCGCACAGCCGATCCCGCGTGCCGGCCTTCCCGACGACATCGCCCAAGCCGCGGTGTTCCTCGCCAGCGATGAATCCAGCTTCGTCAACGGCCACGACCTTGTCGTTGACGGCGCCATGACCGGCGGCCGCAACTGGAGCCAGCAGCAGCAGGGCTACGTGGCCTTGCGCAAGGCGTTCGATCAGGGGGCGTAGGGATATCTGTCGTCATTCCGGGGCGATGCGAAGCATCGAACCCGGAATCCCGAGATTCTCAGTGTCGTAGGGTGGACAAAGGCGCGCTCTTCGCGCGCTGTGCCCTAAACCGCCTTCACCCGCACCCGCAATCCATCCCGCGGTTTCGGAATCGGCCACATCTGCCAGTCCGGCTTGTAGCCCGGCTCCAGCGACACCTCGATATTCTCCAGGAAATGCCGTGCGAAGCATTTCGCCTGCATATAGGCGAAGTGCAGGCCGAGGCACATATGCGCGCCGCCGCCGAACGGCACGAAGGCGAAGCGGTGGCGGCCGCGTTGCGCGTCCTCGGTGAAGCGCAAGGGATCGAAGCGGTCCGGCTCCGGCCAGATCTCCTTCATGTGGTGCGTAAAGAGCGGATTGATGCCGACCGCGGTGCCGGCGGGGACCGCATACCCCTTGAAGCTGAAATCGCGCATCGCACGGCGCGGCATCGACGGCACCGGCGGCTTGATCCGCAGCGCCTCCTTGAACGCCATCTCGGTGAGCGGCATCTTCTCCAGATCGTCGAAGCTGCTGGGCGCACCCAGGGCAAGGCCGAGCGCGAGCACCTCGGCACGCAGCCTGTCCTGCCAGTGGGGATTGGCGGCGAGCTCGCCGATGAAGGAGGTCAGCGACGACGTCAGCGTGTCGTGCGCCGCCATCATCAGGAAGCTCATATGGTCGATGATGTCCTGCTCCGAGAGCAACGCGCCGTCCTCATGGGTGGCGCGGCAGAGCTGCGAGAACAGGTCGTCGCCGCCGTGATTGCCGCGGCGCAAGGGAATCTGCTCGCGAAAATAGGCGACGATGCGCTTGCGTCCCTTCACTCCTCGCACCATCTG
>NZ_JAEMSD010000146.1:3493-11152 GCF_016462955.1 Bradyrhizobium sp.
GCCGGGCAGGGGGCGGCGGACCGGCGAGACGGCGGCGGCGACCATGTCGACGAAAGCGCGGTTGATCTCGTCGACCTCCGCCCCGATGTCGGCGCCGAGGAACGAGGCCGCGGCGAGATCGAGCGTCAGCTGCTTCATCGCCGGATAGAGCTGCATCTCGCCCGGCTTTGCCTTCCACTGCGCGATGCGCGCGGAGATGCCGCGGTCGAGGTCGCCGAGATAGGACTTCATCGGCCCGGACTTGAAGGCGACCGACAGCGCCTTGCGATGCAGCCGGTGCTCGTCGAAATCCAGCAGCATCAGCCCGCGCGGAAACAGCAGGCCCAGAACCTTGTTCCATCCATGCGTCGAGGAGAACAGCTTCTGCTGGTCGAACAGCACGAGCTCGTTGGCCTCGGGCCCGAGCAGCACGACATTGGTCTCGCCGAAGAAATGCGTGCGGTAGACCAGGCCGTATTTGGCGCCGTTGGCTTCGATATGGCCCTTGGGATCGGCGAGTACTTGAAACGTCTTGCCGATGAAGGGCCAGCCCTCGTCGCCGGGGATATGGGTCAGCTCGTTGCGCCTGGGCGGGGTAAACTGAAGCGCAGGGGCGGCCACATTCTGCATCGACATCACGATTGCTCCGGTTGCTAGCCGACAGAATCCGAGCCACCGACGGCAATATTGCGGCCGGTGCCTGGCTGATGTGATCAGCTTAGCACGGGCCGATATCACTTGCTCGCGATAGTGGCCGCAGGTGCAGCCGCAGCGCGCCCCTACCGCTTCGCCGCTTCCTTCTGCAGATCCGGCGCGTTGACGGCAGGAATGGCGACGCGGCCGGGGCCGGTAACCTTCAGCGCCTCGGCGGCCTTCTCGTTCTCCATGATCTTGGCCATCACCGCTTGCCCCGCGCGCTCGAAGATCGCGCGGTTGTCGATCACGAATTTTTGCGATCTGCGCAGCCCGTCGATGTAGCCGTTGATCTCCGGCACCACGTAGCGCGCCACCATGTCCCAGCTGCGGCGGGTGTTTTCTGGATTGGCCCAGTCGTGCACGAAGCCGATGATGGCGCCGACGCCGCCGGAGACCTGCATCACGTTCTTGATGGTTTTGACGAGATCGTCGGGCGTGCCGATGGTGGATGCAGCGCCCTCGACGAAGGCGGTCTTGTCGACGGCTTCGTCGGGCGAGGAGAACGCGGTGAGGCCCGGCCGCTGCAGCGTGCCGACGTTATATTCGTTGTGCCAACGCATCAGCCCGGCGCCCGCTTCGCGGCGCGCCTGCTCGCGGGTCTCGGCGATGTGGAAGGTCAGCAGCACGCGCCAGTCGGCGCGGTCGACCTTCGTGCCGTGCTTCTTCGCCGCGTCCTCGGCGAACTGCCATTGCTGCTGCAGCGACATCAGCCCCTGCGTCGTCATCGAGCCCAGCGAGATGATGCCGATGCCGTATTTGCCGGCGAGCGTCATGCCGGACGGCGAGATCTGCGACGCCACGACGAACGGCATCTCCTCCTGCAACGGCAGGATCTGCAGTGCGGCATCGTTCATCGTGAACCAGTCGCTCTTGGCCGTGACGCGTTCGCCGTTGAACAGGCGGCGGATCACGCCGATCGCCTCGTCCTGGCGGTCGCGCTGCGTCATCGGATCGATGCCGAGCGTGTGCGCGTCGGAGGCGAGCGCGCCGGGGCCTGAGCCGAAGATGGCGCGGCCGCCGGTCATGTGGTCGAGCTGCACCATGCGCTGGGCGACGTTGTAGGGATGGTGATAGGGCAGCGACACCACGCCGGTGCCGAGCTTGATCCGCTTGGTGCGCTCGCCGGCCGCGGCCAGGAACATCTCGGGCGAGGCGATCATCTCCCAGCCGGAGGAATGATGCTCGCCGCACCAGAACTCGTCATAGCCGAGCGCGTCCAGCTGCTCGACGAGGTCGAGATCGCGCCGGAACTGCAGCATCGGATGCTCCCCGATCGGGTGATGCGGGGCAAGGAAGGCTCCGAACTTCAGGCGCGCCATGCGTTCTCTCCGGCTTTCATTTTCTGTTTGTTGAGGCGCTCACGCTACGTGCCCGATCGCGCGAAGGCAATCATGCGATGTCCCGCGCGGCGGAATGCAGGCATGCGTTGTGAAGCGTGAGACGTCCGGTATCCCTCGACATCGCACGACGCAGAATCTCGTGAGATGGGGACATGATTGGGCTGGCCGGTCCATTCGCGTCCCGACACATTCATGTCGAGGCTTCAATCAGCGCGCGCAGATTCCGCGTCGTCCTTGCTGCTTTTGTGACATTCATCGTGCCCTGCGCCGCATTTTTGGCGCAGATACGCTGCGCCAGTGCACGAAGTTGAGGCATTACGGTTAATGCGTGCTGATTCCACCGGGTTTTCCCGGTGTCGGTGAGATTGACAGCGCACGGTCTTTTTATTTTGCATCGCAGCAACTATTTGGTTGGGCTGGACGTTGATCGTCGCCCACCAGGACATTGCCGTGTCGCTAGCCAAGAACATCGACTTGCTGAAACGTCTGCACAGGCTGGACGGACTGCGCCTTGCCGGGCTCGGCCGCAGCGCTGATTCATCCAGCCCGCTGCAGGAGGTGACGGAGTTCGGCGACAATCCCGGCGCCTTGCGCATGTTTGCGTTCGCGCCGCCGCAATTGCAGAAGCCGCGCGCGCTCGTGGTCGTGTTGCATGGCTGCGGGCAGACGGCGGCCGCCTACGATCTCGGCGCGGGCTGGTCGACGCTGGCACAGCACTACGGCTTCGCGCTGTTGATGCCCGAGCAGCAGCGCGCCAACAACGCGAACACCTGTTTCAACTGGTTCAGTCCGGAGGATACCGCGCGGGACTCCGGCGAGCCGCGCTCGATCCGCGCGATGATCGCGCACATGGTGAAGGCGCACCGCATCGATCCCAGGCGCGTCTTCATCACCGGCCTCTCCGCCGGCGGCGGCATGACGTCGGTGATGCTCGCGACCTATCCGGAGGTTTTTGCGGCCGGCGCGATCATTGCCGGGCTGCCTTACGGCATCGCCGCGAATCTGCGCGAGGCGCTCGACGGCATGTTCCATTCTCCCGCGCGTCCCGGGCGCGAGCTCGGCGATCTCGTGCGCCGTGCCACCGATCATCGCGGGCCTTGGCCGAAGATCTCGGTATGGCACGGCAGTGCCGACCGCACCGTCAATCCCGGCAATGCCAACGAGATCGTCAAGCAGTGGCTCGACCTGCATGACCTGCCGGAGATGCCGATGGCGGAGACGGTCGTCGACGGCCATCCGCGCCAGGCCTGGTGGAACAGGGACGGCGAGACCCTGGTCGAATCCTACGCCATCACCGACATGGCCCACGGCACGCCGCTCGGCCTTGCCGACAACGACCAGCGTTACGGCGTCGAAGGCGCCTTCCTGATCGAGGCCGGCATCTCCTCGTCCTATCACATCGCCAAATTCTTCGGCCTGACCGGCTTCATCGCCGACGCGGCGGCGAACAAGGCGGACGTCAAGCCCGCGAAGCCGGCGCTGACATCCGCGCCACATCTCGCCCGCTCGATTCGAACTGCCGTTGCCGAACAGCCGGCTGACGCCAAGCACGAGAGCCCTCGCGGCCTCGACCTTGGCCAGATCATCACGCGCGCGCTGACGGCCGCAGGCTTGATGAAGTAGCCCCACTGTCGTCCCGGATGGCGGGGTTCGAGACAGCGGCGCGTGGCCGCCAACGCGAATTGCTCACATCTCGCCCGTGATGAACGGATTGGTCATCCGCTCCTGGCCGATGCTGGAGCCCGCGCCGTGGCCGCAGATGAAGCCGACATCGTCGCCGAGCGGCAGCAATTTCGACTTGATCGAGTTGATCAGCGTGGCGTGACTGCCGCCCGGCAGGTCGGTGCGGCCGACCGAGCCCGCGAACAGGACGTCGCCGACATGGGCGAAACGCAGATCCTTGTTGAAGAACACCACGCTGCCGGGCGAATGGCCCGGGCAGTGCAGGATATCGAACTGCAAGGCACCGATCGACACGCTGTCGCCTTCGTCGAGCCAGCGGTCCGGCGCGAAGTTGCGCACGCCCGTCATGCCGAAGCGCGCGCCGCTCTCGACCACGTTGTCGAGCAGGAACTTGTCCGCTTCATGCGGGCCTTCGATCGGCACCTTCAGCGCATCGCGCAAGTCCGCCGCGCCGCCGACATGGTCAATATGGCCATGGGTCAGCCAGATCTTCTCCACGGTGACGCCGGTCTGCCTGATCGCGTCCAAAATCTTCGGCACGTCGCCGCCGGGGTCGATCACCACGGCCTTCTTGGTCGGCTCGTCCCAGATGATGGTGCAGTTCTGCTCGAACAGCGTCACGGGAACGATGATCGCGCCCGCCTTGGCTTGCGGGGATTCTTGGGTGTCGTCTTGCTCGGTCATGGCCTCACAATGCCGATTTTTGCCGGGCCGCCAAGCAAAAGATTCGTGGCCATTGCCGGAACAACCGTCACACAGCGGGCCCAATTGGTCCGCCAATTTGAACCGGGGCATGGCTGTCGCGTTCTTCCGCGCAAGGCGGCAGATTTTGGGTGGTCCTCCATGGCTCACGACAACGAGAATTGGTGGCGCGACGGCGTCTTCTATCAGATCTATCCGCGCTCCTTTCAGGACTCGAACGATGACGGGGTCGGCGATCTCGCCGGCATCCTCACGCGGCTGCCTCACGTCAAGTCGCTGGGCGTCGACGCGATCTGGCTGTCGCCGATTTTTCCCTCGCCGATGGCGGATTTCGGCTACGACATCTCCGATTATGTCGGCATCGAGCCGCTGTTCGGCACCATGGCCGATTTCGATGCCTTGCTCCAAGCCGCCCACGACAACGGCCTGAAGCTGATCCTCGACCTCGTGCCGAACCACACCTCCGACCAGCACCCCTGGTTCATCGAGAGTCGGTCGTCGCGCGACAATCCCAAGCGCGACTGGTACATCTGGCGCGATCCGGCGCCCGGTGGCGGCGTGCCGAACAATTGGCTGTCCGAGTTCGGCGGCAGCGCGTGGCAGTTCGACGAGGCTACCGGTCAATATTACTACCACGCCTTTCTCGCCCAGCAGCCGGACCTGAACTGGCGTAATCCGGACGTCCGCACCGCGATCTACGACGTGATGCGGTTCTGGCTGGACAAGGGCGTCGACGGCTTTCGCGT
Organism: Bradyrhizobium sp.; assembly: GCF_016462955.1. Lineage (GTDB taxonomy): Bacteria > Pseudomonadota > Alphaproteobacteria > Rhizobiales > Xanthobacteraceae > Bradyrhizobium. The sequence continues at coordinate 8,640 of NZ_JAEMSD010000146.1, forward strand.
CGACGTGATCTGGCACCTGATCAAGGATGCCGAATTCCGCGACAATCCCCCGAACCCGCATTACGTCGAGGGCCGGCCGCCGAACGAGAGGATCCTGACGCAGTATTCGACCGACCAGCCGGAGGTGCACGACGTCATCGCCGAGATGCGGCGCGTCACCGATTCCTACGGCGCGCGCGTCCTGATCGGCGAGATCTATCTGCCGCTGCATCGCCTCATGGCCTATTACGGCAACGATCTCACCGGCGCGCAGATGCCGTTCAATTTCGCGCTGCTCTCGACCTTCTGGAGCGCGCGCTCGCTCGAGACGATCATCGAGGATTACGAGAAGGCGCTGCCGCGCGGCGCCTGGCCGAACTGGGTGCTCGGCAATCACGATCGTCCGCGCGTGGCGAGCCGCGTCGGGCCCGAGCAGGCCCGCGTCGCGGCCATGTTGCTGCTGACCCTGCGCGGCACGCCGACCCTCTACTATGGCGACGAGATCGGCATGCATCAGCTCGCGATCGCGCCGGAGTTCGTTCAAGATCCATTCGAGAAGAACGTGCCCGGCATCGGCGTCGGCCGCGACGGCTGCCGCACGCCGATGCAATGGGATTCCCAGGACTTCGCCGGCTTTTCGCAAGTCCGGCCGTGGCTGCCGTTGCCCGAGGATCATATCCACGAGAACGTCGCCAATCTCGAAGCCGATGCGGGCTCGATTCTCAATCTCTACAAGCGTCTGATCGCCTTGCGGAAGAGCTGTCCTCCGCTGGTCGCGGGCGATTATCATCCGATCGCCGCGCAGGGCGATCTCCTGATCTACGGCCGCGAGGCCGGCGGCAAGGCCGTCATCGTGGCGCTCAATCTCGGCCCCGAGCCGGTCGCGGTGACGACGAGCGCGATCAAGTTCGGCAGCAGCATCCTGCTGTCGACGTTCCTGGATCGCGAAGGCGAGGAGATCGAAGGCGTGCTGGACCTGCGCGGCAATGAGGGCGTCGTGGTGGCGCCGCCGTAAGCTGTCGTCCCGGGGCGCGCGAAGCGCGAGCTATGATGCGCAGTTACGTATCTGAGGTCCCATAACCGCAGGAAGGAGTTTTGCGACGACTCGGAGTTGCCGTTTTGCCCCACACGTCTTCCTGTGGTTATGGATTCCGGGCTCGCGCTGCGCGCGCCCCGGAATGACGGGCGGAGGGGAATCGGCTATCCTGTCCCCATGGACAACACCGCCCGCAACATTTCCCTCGTGCCGCTGCCGGATCGCCGCCAGTCGGAGACGGCGCTCGCCATCGCGCGCGGAACGTCGCGGCTGTTACGCTCGCTCGGCTTCTCCAGCATCAGCGAATTGCCGCTGCCGTCGGGCCGGCGCGCGGATCTCGTGGCGCTGAACGAGCGTGGCGAGATCTGGATCGTCGAGATCAAGTCGTCGGTGGAGGATCTCCGCGCCGATCAGAAATGGCATGAATACCGCGCCCATTGCGACCGGCTGTTCTTCGCCTTCACGCAGGACTTGCCGTGCGAGATCTTCCCTGAAGACACCGGCCTGATCGTCGCCGACGCCTATGGCGCACACATGCATTGCGAGGCGCCCGAGCACAAGCTCGCTGCCGCCACACGCAAGCAGATGACGCTGCGGTTCGCGATGGCGGCGGCCTTGCGCATCAACCGGCTGGTCGATCCGCAAGGCCATGCGGACTTCTGGGAATAGGCCGCGCTGAACGAAGCGCGGCGTGATCCGGAGCCTTCGTGATCCCCGAGGGCACCGATTTGCAATGGGCCGCGGCTACTTCTTGGCGTGCGCCGCCCGGATCGGACCGAAAGGCCCGTACATGTGCTGCTGCTGATCGAATCCGTCGGCGTACGGTCCGTAAGGGGTGTCGACCGGCTTCTTCGAAAGGTCCGGATAATCCTTGTCGAGACCGGTCTTTCTCGGGCGCGGCTGAGAGATCATATAGGCGGCCACGTCCCAGGCCTGCTCGACCGTGAGCTGAGGATTCAGGTAGTCCGTTCCGTGCGGCATGTTGAAGTGCACGAAGTTCGCCGCCGTAATCAGCCGCGCCATGCCGGCACCGTCATTGAAACTATCGGGGCCCCAGAGCGGCGGCACCATGTAGCCGAGATCGACGCTCGGCAGGCTGCGGCGTATTCCGGAGCCGTCCTCGTTGTGACAGGAGAGACAGGCGCTCGCATAGATCGCCTTGCCACGAGCGGGGTCGGCCGCTCGATCGAGCTCAGGCATTGATCCGGCGCCGAGTCCCGACAAGGCTTTGCCTGCCGGCACGCCGGACGAGAGAAATTTGATGTAAGCCACGAAGGCCTGCATTTCCGGACTGTCGAGCGGCAGCGCGCGGCCATTCATGCTGCGGGTCATGCACGAGTTCACGCGGTCCTCGATCGTGATCTCGGCGCCCAGGCGGGCACTGTATTGCGGGAAGAGCTCGACCAATCCGAAGATCGGCAAGCCGAACTTCTTCGTACCGGCTTCGAGATGGCAGTTGCTGCAGGCGAGATTGTTGCCGGCATAGCGCTTGGCTGGA
>NZ_JAEMSD010000146.1:11162-12806 GCF_016462955.1 Bradyrhizobium sp.
GATCCGGCACCTCCGGCCCGATATGGGCGTAGGTCGCCGTGATGAGGTCGCGCCCGCGTCGCACGAGCCGGCCATGGGCGTCTTCAGGCAGCGCGCCGACTTCCGGTACCGTCCAGACCGGCGGGGAGGCTTGCTGAGCACGCCCCGCACCTGGTGCGGCTGCTGCGACGACAGCGACGGCAATGGCACGTAGCGTCCAGAAGCAAAGCGATGCAAGCAGCGGCTTGAGGTGAACCATCGGTCTCTCGGGATGTTCGAGGCGCCGCTATGATCCGCCGTCCGGAGTTAACGCCGAGTTCAGCGAGCGCTCGACGTCAGCGCCCGGCTTTGTCGGATTGGAGCTGGGGTTATCAGTCCGGGCACGCCCTGCGAAGTCCGGCAGCTCATCGTCCTGAGGGGCTTGCTCCGCCCCTCCGCCGCTGATTTTTCTCACGAAATGGCCACGCCACGTCAAAGCGCCCAGCACCTGACCACGTCGCACATCTCCGCCTCGGCCGTGAGGGGCGGAGATCTTCGTTTCCCGCGTGAGCGCCGGGATTAACGCGGCGCGCGCTTGGCCAAAATGCGCTGCAAGGTGCGCCGGTGCATGTTGAGCCGGCGCGCCGTTTCCGAGACGTTGCGGTTGCACATCTCGTAGATGCGCTGGATGTGTTCCCAGCGCACGCGGTCGGCCGACATCGGGTTGGCCGGCAGCTCGGATTTCTCCGCGCTGGTCGACAGCAGCGCGGCGACGACGTCGTCGGCATCCGCGGGCTTGGAGAGATAGTCGATCGCGCCCATCTTCACGGCGGTCACGGCGGTGGCGATGTTGCCGTAGCCGGTCAGCACGATCGCGCGCGCATCCGGGCGCTTCTTCTTCAGCGCCGAGACCACGTCGAGACCGTTGCCGTCGCCGAGCCTGAGATCCACCACCGCGAAGGCCGGCGCGGACCTTCCGATCTGCGCAAGACCGTCGGAGACGGTATCGCATGACGTCACCGAAAAGCCGCGGGTCTCCATGGCGCGCGACAACCGCTCCAGGAACGGCTTGTCGTCCTCCACGATGAGCAGCGAGCGGTCGGCTTGTTCGTTCAGTTCGGCGATGGCGTTCAAGGCTGTTTCCTCTCTCCAACGCATTGACATATGGCGTTGCGATCGCGCGGTGCCAAGGCGGCAAATCGTCGATCCGCCCCGTCGTGCGACGCAAGGTCGCGGTCTCGAGCGCGATGAATTGTCATCCCGCTCGCGATTCTTGTTTTCAGCATGATCCTATCGGAAAACCGCAGAACACTTTTCCGGGATCATGCCTATCCTATTGTTTCTTCGAGCGTCTCGGTAGCCTCAAAACGCTGTCTCGGCCATGTGATTTGCACCACCGCGCCGTGGTCGGGAAAGATCCGGTTGGTAAACGAGACCTTGGCGCCGGTGCGTTCGAGCAAGGTGCGCGCGATGAACACGCCGAGGCCGAGACCGCGCCGCTCGCCGCCGCCGTCGTCCTGGGGACGGCGTCGCGACAGATACGGCTCGCCGATCCGGTTGAGAATATCGGGCGGAATGCCCGGTCCGTCGTCGGAGATCACGAGCTCGATATGGTCATTGTTCCACCAGGCGTTCACCTCGACGGTGGTGCGGGCGAAATCGACGGCGTTCTCGACAATGTTGCCG
>NZ_JAEMSD010000146.1:12816-14094 GCF_016462955.1 Bradyrhizobium sp.
CGCACCTTGATGTCGACGCCGAAATCGCGGTGCGGGGCCACCACTTCCTCCATCAGCTCCGACAGCTTCATGCGGTCGAATGGGGCGCCGGTGGAGGAGAGCTGGGTGATCTTGCTCAATATGTCGCGGCAGCGCTGGGTCTGCTCGCGCAAGGTCTTCAGGTCAGCGGCGATGGTTGGGTCCTTTACCGTCTTTTCCAACTCGCGCGAGATCAGGAAGATCGTCGCGAGCGGCGTGCCGAGCTCGTGCGCGGCCGCGGCCGCGAGGCCGTCGAGCTGGGTCAGGTGCTGCTCGCGTGTCAGCACCAGCTCCGTTGCGGCCAGCGCGTCCGCGAGCTTGCGCGCCTCCTCGGTCACCTGGAACGAGTAAAGGCTGGTGACGCCGATCGCGAGCGCGATCGAGAGCCAGACGCCGACGAGATAGACCGGCGGCAGCACCAGGGGATCCTCGGAATCCCAGGGCAGCGGAAAATGGTAGAAGAACAGCACCGACGCGCAGGCGACGGCAAGCAGGCCGAGGCCGAACGTGAAACGGGCCGGCAGTGCGGTGGCCGAGATCAGCACGGGCGCGAGGAACAGGAACGAGAACGGGTTCTGCAGGCCGCCGGTGAAGAACAACAGGCCGGCCAGCTCCACGATGTTCAGCGCGAGGAGCCCGGCCGCCTGCATCGGCTCCAGCCGCCGCATTGGATTGGCCGCGGTCTGCAGCACCAGATTGAGCGCCGCCGACAATGCGATGATGCTGACGCAGGGAATGATCTCGACGTTGAATTCCAGCCCTTGCGCCACGATGAAGATCGCGGCGAGCTGCCCCAGCACTGCGAGCCAGCGCAGCCGCAGGATCGTGTCCAGCCTGATATGCCGCTGTGCGTGGTGAAAGTCGGAATCGGCAATTTCGGTCATATCGGCCAATGTGGCGGCGCCTTCCAAGGTCACGAACGCTGGGCTGGCGGAACCGCCCGGTGAGCAGCCCCTACATCAAGCCTTGCGCTCGCCGATGCAATAGCAGAAGAACGGCCAGCATGACCGAGAATGACGAGGCTTCAAGTCGGCCGACTGTCGCGGATCGCAATTCGTCCGCGGCAATCGCGGTCGATCACCTCGTCAAGGTCTACAAGCAGACCCGCGCCGTCGACGACATCTCCTTTTCGCTGCCGCGCGGCAGCATCACCGGGCTGCTCGGCGGCAACGGCGCCGGAAAGACCACGACCATCGCGATGATCATGGGCCTGGTGCTGCCGACCTCCGGCCGCGTGCAGGTGCTCGGTCACGAGATGCC
>NZ_JAEMSD010000147.1:0-10576 GCF_016462955.1 Bradyrhizobium sp.
GTTCCGGCCGCTTCATGACGACAAGATCAAGTTTAACGGGCAGCCGATTGCTCTCGTGGTCGCCGAAGAATGGGAGATCGCGAAATTCGCCGCGACGCTGGTGCGAATCGACTACGAGCAGGACGACTTCGCGACCGACCTTGACGCCGAGCGCGGCACCGCCAGTGAAATCGACAAGCCGAACAAGCCGCGCGGCGACGCCAAGGCGGCGCTTGCGGCCGCGGCCCTGCGACACGAAGCCGACTACCTCATTCCGACCGAACATCACAATCCGATGGAGCTCAGCGCGACGACAGTGGTGTGGGAGGGCGACGGCAAGCTCACGGTTTACGACAAGACCCAAGGCGTCCAGAACGTGCACAAATTTCTCTGCGGCGTGTTCGAGAAGAAGCCGGAGGATATCCGCGTGCTTTCGCCCTATGTCGGCGGCGCCTTCGGTTCCGGTCTGCGGCCGCAACACCCGGTGGTGCTGGCAACGATGGCTGCGCTCGCGCTCGAGCGCTCCGTCCGCGTCGTGCTGACGCGGCAGCAGATGTATGGGCTTGGCTATCGGCCCATGACCATCGAGCATGTCGGGCTCGGGGCGAGGCCGGACGGCAACCTCGATGCGATCATTCACGAAGCCATCGCCGTTACCTCGCGCTACGAGGACTTTTCACGCAACGATACCGGTTGGGCGGAGCAGCTCTACAAGAGCCCCAATGCCTACTATTCCCACAAGCTGGTGGACCTCGATGTTGCAACGCCCTCCGACATGCGCGCGCCGGGAGCTGCAACGGGCGTCTGCGCGCTGGAGTGCGCGATGGACGAACTCGCCGTCGCGCTCAAGCTCGATCCGATCGAGCTGCGGCTGAAATGCTACTCGGATCGCGACCAGAGCGAAGACCTGCCCTACACCAGCAAGCAGCTGCGCGAATGCTACGCACGCGGCGCTGAAGCCTTCGGCTGGGCCCGGCGCAATCCAACGCCCCGCTCCACGCGTGACGGCAAGGAACTCGTCGGCTGGGGCATGGCGACCGGAGTTTGGGAGGCGCTGCAGATGCCGGTCGCCGTCCGCATCGTGCTGACGGCTAACGGCCATGCCGAAGTCTCCTGCGCCGCGTCCGATATCGGCACCGGCACCTACACCATCGTGGCGCAGGTCGCGGCCGATGCGCTCGGCCTGCCGATCGAAAACATCAGCGTCCGACTCGCCGATTCGACCTTGCCGCAGGCCCCCGTCGAGGGCGGCTCCTGGATGGCGGCGTCCAGCGCGCATGCAGTGCTGGGAGCGGCCGAAGAAATCCGCCAGGAGCTCGCGCATCTCGCAAAAGCAATGCCGGGCTCGCCGCTCGCCGACGTCGATGCCGCCAACGTCACCCTGGCCGACGGCATGATCGCTGGCAACGACAAGAGCGGGTCAGCCGTCTCGATTGCGGACGTGATGCGCCACAGCGGGCGCGAGCGGATCGAAAAGGAGAGGCTCAACCAGTTCGCCGAGGATAAATCGCATGCCCGCAACACGCATTCCGCGGTTTTCGCCGAAGTGAAGGTCGACGAAGAGCTGGATGTCATCCGCGTCACCCGGGTCGTGAGTGCAGTCGCGGCCGGGCGCATCCTGAACACCAAGACCGGCCGCAGCCAGGTCATGGGCAGCGTGGTCTGGGGAATCGGGATGGCGCTGCATGAGGAGACGGTGATGGATCACCGCTTCGGCCGCATCATGAATGCGAACATCGCCGAATACCACATTCCCGTGAACGCCGACGTCCACGACATCGACGTCATTTTCGTCGACGAGCCCGATGACCGCATCAACCGGCTGGGCATCAAGGGGCTGGGCGAGATCGGCATTGTCGGCGTGCCTGCGGCAATCGCAAACGCCGTCTACCATGCCACCGGCAAGCGCATCCGCCACTTTCCGATCACGCTGGACAAGCTGCTGGACTGAAACCGCAGGTACTCGAACCGGGCCGCATTCCCGGCCCCTGTCATCCCACTGTCATCGAATGTGCAGAGAGCTTGTAACTCCTGCACATCCGGGACCCGACATGGACTATTTCAAGCGCTTCAACTTCCTGTTCGCCGCACCCATGTTCGACGCCGACGATCTCGAAGGCGTCCGCTTCAACCAGATCATCGAGGAGATCCAGCGTTCCGGCTTCGAGGTGGTCCGGGCCCGCAAGCTGGAGGATGCCGAGATGGCGGTGCAGACCGACGCGGCGATCGGCTGCATGGTGGTGGACTGGGGCAAGAAGGGCCTCGAAGGCAAGACCTCGTCGCTGATCAATCTGATGCGCCGCCGCGGCCTCGACTTCCCCATCATCCTGTTGATCCGCCGCAAGCGGTTCGAGGATCTGCCCGTCGAGGTACTCGATTTCATCGATGGCTATGTCTTCCTGTCCGAAGAGACGCCGCCCTTCATCGCCAAGAACCTGATCAGCCGTCTCAAGCAATATGCCGAAACGCTAAAGACGCCGTTCTTCGGCGCGCTGGTCGACTATGCCGAGGAAGGCAACCAGCTCTGGACCTGTCCCGGCCACAACGGCGGCGTGTTCTACAACCGCAGCCCAATCGGGCGCGTGTTCGTCGAGCATCTCGGCGAATCCGTGTTCCGCGACGACCTCGACAATTCCGTGCTCGACCTCGGCGACCTCCTCACCCATGAGGGCCCGGCGCTGAAGGCGCAAAAGGAAGCGGCGGCAATCTTCGGCGCGGAGAAGACCTACTTCGTGCTCAACGGCACCTCGACGTCGAACAAGGTCGCGCTCGGCGCCCTCGTCACCGACGGCGATCTCGTGCTGTTCGATCGCAATAACCACAAGGCCGCACATCACGGCGCGCTGATGATCAATGGCGGCATCCCGGTCTACGTCCCGACCGTCCGCAACGCCTGGGGCCTGATCGGCCCGATGCGCTGGGACATGCTGGACGAGAAGATCCTGCGCGAGGCGATCCGCAACCATCCCCTGGTGAAGGAGCGCGAAGCCTGGCGCAAGGAGCGTCCGTTCCGCGTCGCCGTGGTCGAGCAGTGCACCTATGATGGCTCGATCCACAGCGCCGAGATGATCATCAAGCGCGTCGGCCACCTCTGCGACTATATCCTGTTCGACGAGGCCTGGGCCGGCTTCATGAAGTTTCATCCGCTCTATGCCGGCCGCTTCGCCATGGGTCTTGCCAATCTTCCTGCGGACGCGCCGGGCATCATCGCGACGCAGTCGACCCACAAGCAGCTGGCGAGCTTCTCGCAGGCCTCGCAGATCCACATCAAGGACCGTCACATCCGCGGCCAGAAGCGGCGCGTCGAGCACCGCCGCTTCAACGAGAGCTTTATGCAGCATGCATCGACGTCCCCCTTCTATCCGCTGTTCGCCTCGCTCGACGTCGGCGCGCAGATGATGAAGGGCCGCTCCGGCGAAGTGCTATGGGACGACACCATCCGGCTCGGCATCGAGCTGCGCAAGAAGATCCGGGCGATGCGCCGGGAGTTCGAGGAGAAGGAGCAAAAGCCGGATCGGCGCTGGTTCTTCGAGCCCTTCGTTCCCGACCGCGTCGCCATTCCCGATGTCGGCCGCCCCGGCGCCGTCCACGACGTCGCCTGGGAGACCTTGTCCACCGACGAGCTCGCGACCAATCCGGCGCTCTGGCAGCTCTCTCCGGACAGCAATTGGCACGGCTTTCCCGATCTTGCGGAAGGCTTTGCCATGACCGACCCGAACAAGCTGACACTGCTCACCCCCGGATTCGATCGCGCCACGGGCGCCTATGCCGAGCACGGCATCCCCGCGCCGATCGTCGCGCAATATCTGCGCGAGAACCGCATCGTTCCCGAGAAGAACGACCTCAACTCCCTGCTCTTCCTGCTCACCCCCGGCGTCGAGGCGAGCAAGGCCGGCACGCTGATTTCGGGCCTCGTCGCGTTCAAGAGGCTGCATGACGACAATGCCCTGCTGGCCGAAGCAATTCCCGAATTCCACCAGCGGCGGCAGGCGCGCTATGCCGGCGTGCGCCTGCGCGATCTCTGCAACGACATGCACCGCTTCTTCCGCGCCGCCGATGTCTGCGCGCTGCAGGCGCGGCAGTTCATGCCCGAGCACATGCCCGAGATCGCCATGTCGCCCCGCGATGCCGCGCGCTACCTGGTTCGCAACGATGTCGACTATCTGCCCATCGAGGCGATCGCCGGCCGCATTGCCACCACGCCTTTCGTCGTCTATCCGCCTGGCATCGCCACCATCGTGCCCGGGGAACGGCTGACGGAACGGGCCAAGCCCATGATCGACTATCTCAAGATGTTCGAAACCTGCTTCAACACCTTCCCAGGCTTCGACGTCGAGATCCAGGGTGTCTACAAGGAGGTTGATCCGAACGGTCGCATCGGGCTCTACACTTATGTGGTCGCCGAGTAGGTGCCGATGAACGAAACAGCTGCGCGCGCGAGCGACGAAGCCGTCGTCGTCAGGCCGTCACGCGAGAGCGACGTCGAGGCGATGCTCGCGATCTATCGCCATCACGTCCGCAATGGTGTGCCGCGCGAAGTCGAGGGAACCGGTGCGCCCGAGCCGGACGATCTGCGCGACCGGCGCAAGAACCTGAAGCAGACCCGCCTGCCGCATCTGGTCGCCACCTACCGCGGGGAGGTCGTGGGCTACGCTTATGCCGTGCTGTTCCGTAAACGCCCGGCGTATCGCTACACGGCCAAGCACTCGATCTACGTCCACCATGCGCATCTCGGCCGCGGAGTCGGACGGCTGTTGCTCCAGGAATTGATCGATGCTTGCGCAGCGGCCGGCTTCCGCCAGTTGATCGGCTATATCGACGCCGACAACGCGCCCTCGCTGGCGCTGCACGAAAAATTCGGCTTTACACGTGCCGGCCTGCTTCGCGGCGTCGCCTATCGCCACGGCCGCTGGTCCGACACGGTGATGGTGCAGCGCTCGCTCGGCGCCGGCACGACCGCACCGCCGCCGGTCGGAGCGCCTGCCCGGTGAGCTTCAGGACGGAAAGTCGGCCGGTTTCACATGGATGCGGTCAGCGTGCAGGGACCAGTGATGCAATGCCTGGTCCTTGCAGAACTTCGCCTTGGCCCGCTCTTTGGCCTCGTTCTCGTCGGAGGCGTCGATCTCGAGCGTGCCCTGGCAGATCTCACTCTGCCGGCCATACTCGCCGAGCACGTCCTTCATGAACCTGACGACATAAGTACCCATGGGACCTCCTGCTGCCATCGCAGCATTTTAATGCCATTTAGGCCGGACGGGGGAAGGAGATTTTGACGCGGATCAACACCGGGCAGCCCTGACCGAAGATCCGTTGCGGAACCCGCCGCCCGGGTCTATGGGCAAATGCCGGTCGTCCATGAGGATTTTGCCTTGCACTTTGTCTCCGATACCGAAGTCACGAAGGTTCTGACGTTTCCGATCCTCGTTGCGGCGCTGGAAGCGGCGCATCGGCGGCCGAAGATGGAGGTGCTGGACGCATTCCTGGGCGATGAGAAGGGTCAATACGTGATCCGCAGCGCCGTCGATCCCGGCCGCTACATGGCGAGCAAGATGTTTACCAGCTTCCCCAGCAATCTGGCCGAAGGCAAGATGCCGGCGGTGCAGGCCGTCTGCGTGCTGTTCGACGGCACCAACGGGAAGCCGTTGGCGGCGATGGACGGCACCGAGATCACGCATTGGCGCACGGCCGCCGATTCCGCACTCGCCACGAAATTGCTCGCCCCGCCCGCCCCCGAGACGCTGCTTTGCGTCGGTGCCGGCGAGATGTCCGAATGGCTGATCCGCGGGCATCGGACGGTGAGACCGTCGCTCGAGCGCGTGCTGATCTGGAATCGAAGCCCGGAGCGGGCTACCGACCTCGTCAGGCGGCTAGCGGAAAGCGGCGTGAAGGCAGAAGCGACCACCGATCTCGACGCTGCGACGCGCGAGGCCGACGTCATCACCACCTGCACGAGATCGCATCAGCCGCTGATCAAGGGCCGCAATTTGCGGCCAGGCGCGCATCTGGATCTCGTCGGCGGCTACACGCCGCAGACCCGTGAGGCCGATGACGATGCGGCCAGAATGTCGCGTGTGTTCGTGGACCGCAGGGAGTCCGCCTTCCACGGCGTCGGCGACATCCTGCAGCCGATCGCGAGCGGCGCGATCCGCGAGGCGGACGTGCTGGGCGACCTCTACGATCTCGCCGGCGGCCGGGTGCAAGGCCGCGTCTCACCGTCCGACATCACCTTCTTCAAGAATGCAGGCGGGGGTCATCTCGACCTCATGACCTGCGAGGCCGTGTTCCAGCAGCTCGGCGCAAAACTGGGGTAGTTGCCTAGCCCGAAGCAGCCAAGCGGGAGGCTGCAAAGACAAGGCCGAGATCAGCCGTCAGGCCTTGATGTCGAGGAGCGCCTCTGTCGTTTCGGCGTAGGCCTGAATGACCTTCGCATTGGCAACGAAGCTGTACTTTGCGGCCGCCAGTTGAGCGAATTCGTTGGCGATATCGACATTCGGCGCTGCGACCAGGCCATCCTGGTTTGCGAAGGCCGCGCCTGGGTCTGATTGTACGGTGTAGCTCGGCGAAACCGTAGACACCGTCGCGCTGGTGCCGCCCGGCGCCGAGCCACCGGATTGGTCGACCTGGTCGACGCGCAATGGCACGTAGGCCGCGGGAAACGTCGGAGCAATGCTCGAACCGCCTGTCACGGCCGATGTGCCCGACCGGTCCGAGGCTGGTAGCGGGCCGGTCGTACGGACATTGGCAATGTTGCTCGCGGCAACGTCGACGCGCAGGCTCGCAGCGGAAAGTCCGGATGTCGCAATCGAGAAGATGCTCATGGACTTTCGAGTACAGGACAAGTGATACGCGTTCACTTACCCGATCGATAAAATGCGGCGCATTGGCTTTCCGTCGCGGTAACCAACGATGGGAGGCCAATCAGGCTGCACTCCCTACCCCGGCATCACGCCGAACGCCTGCTTGAAACGCTCCGCATAGCGCGGCCAGACCTCGGGGTTGATGATGCGCGGCGGACGCTTGCCATCGAGCACGTCCAGCACCTGTTCGGCCGCAATGCGTCCCATGTTCTGCCGCGCCTCGATGGTAACGCCTGCCGTGTGCGGGCTTGCCAGCACGTTGTCGAACTGCAGCAGCGGATGCTCCGGCGGCGGCGGCTCCTTGGACCAGACGTCGAGACCGGCCCCTGCGATGCGCTTGTCGCGCAGCGCCTGGAGCAGCGCATCCTCGTCGTGGATGAAGCCGCGCGCCGTTGTGATGAAATAGGCATGCGGTTGCATCAACGCGAACTCGCGCGTGCTGATCATGTTGCGGCTGCCCTTGTTGAGGGGGCAGGAGATCGAGACGAAATCGGCGCGGCGCAGGAGCTCGTCGAGCTCGACCTTCTCCCCGCCCCGTTCGGCCATCACCTCCGCTGTGAGGTAAGGATCATAGGCCAGCACCTTCATGCCAAGCAGGCCCTTGCACAGGGCGGCGATGCGCCGGCCGACATTGCCGAGGCCGATGATGCCGACGGTTTTGCCCTCGACCTCGTTGCCGACAAGCTCGTTGCGGTTGACGTCGCGTTCGCGGCGCAGGCGGCGATCCGACTGGATGATACGCTTGGACAGCGTCAACATCATTGCCAGCGCGTGCTCGGCGACCGAATGGGCGTTGCCGCCGGACTGGTTGACGACCACGACGCCGGCGTCCGTGCAGGCTTCGACATCGACCGGGTCGAAGCCTGCGCCGTTGCTGGAGACCAGCAGCAGGTTCGGCGTGCGCTTCAGGAAGGCGGCATCGACATGGAAATGCGGGGCAAGCTCATCCCGGGCCGCGCCGATCTGATAGACATGCGCCGCACTCAGGATCGGCGCGTAGAAATCTTCGGGGCTCTCGTTCTCGATGCGATCGAGCCGGACGTCGGGCCGCGCCTTCAAAATGTCGATGTAGATCGGATTGGCCAGGTATTTGACGTAGAAGACGCGCTTGTTGTTGACCGACATCAGGACCCTTCCGGCTCTGTCGAGGGAGAGCCCAGGGTCAGCGCGATGCGCGCCCGTCCGTGCCCCTCCCGTGTTCTGGTTATCGCCGCTTATGCCATGGCGGTGCCGGCCACGGCAGGCCGTCTGGCGCAGATCACGGTGCCGGCCCCGACATGTTGACAATCCCGCTGCCGTCGTCAAGTTCGGCAGGCTGCCGCGGCCCGAACCAAGAAGCATGCGCGGCCCCAGGGAGCACGCAATGGCGATTGCGGAACGGCAGACACAGGGGAGCAGCGACAACAGCTGGCACGGCATCGTTCTGCAAACCCTGAAGCGGAACGAGATCAGCCTCATCCCCTATGTCCCGGACCGGGTGCTGACCCCGCTGATCAAGAACCTGCACGCCGATCCCTTCTTCACGACTTTTGCCACGGCGCGCGAGGAAGAGGCCGTCGGTATCGTGTCCGGCGCCTGGATGGGCGGACGGCGCGGCGCCGTGCTGATGCAGACCTCGGGCTTTGCCACGCTCGCCAATGTGCTGGCCTCGCTGGCGGTCCCCTACCAGATCCCGCTGATCATGTTCGTGTCCGAGCGCGGCACGCTCGGTGAGTTCAACTACGGCCAATCTCTGGTCTGCCGCACCATGCGCCCGGTGCTGGACTCGCTGGCACTGGAGCACCACACAATTACCCGGCTCGACGAGCTCGAATTCATCACCGACCGCTCGATCAAGCAGGCCGTCACCACGCAGGCGCCGGTGGCCCTGATCCTCAACCCGCTGCTGACGGGCGGCAAGGTGTTCGACAAATGAGGCCGGCGATGAACACTGGCAACACCAAGACGATGAACCGGTTCGACATCACCTCGCGCCTGATCGCGAAGCTGAAGCACGAGGAAGCGGTGATCGGCGGCATCGGCAACACCAATTTCGACCTCTGGGCCGCCGGACACCGCCCGCAGAATTTCTACATGCTGGGCAGCATGGGACTCGCCTTCCCGATCGCGCTCGGCGTGGCCCTGGCACAGCCGGGGCGCCACGTCTTCGCGCTCGAAGGCGACGGCTCGCTGCTGATGCAGCTCGGCGCGCTCTCGACGATCGCGAGCTTGAGGCCGAAGAACCTCGTCATGATCGTCATGGACAACGGCATCTACCAGATCACCGGCGCGCAGCCGACGCCGGCAGCTGGCGTCGCCGACATCGTCGCCATCGCTCTTGGCTCAGGCCTTGCCAACAGCGCCTGGGCCGCGGACGAGGAGGATTTCGAGCGGCTGGTCGACGATGCAATGGCGGCTGCGGGCCCCAGCCTGATCGCGGTCAGGATCGACGACAAGCCTGGCCTGGGCACTACCCGCCGCGACCCCGTGCAGATCCGGGAACGCTTTATGCAGGGCCTCGGCGTGCGCGAGCCACTTTAAGGTTTCGTCATTAACTACACGTCGATCTGATGGCGGGACCGTACCGGCCTGTTGCAAATCTGTGCTAAGCGAGCCGGATGTCCAGTTTGGTTCGTTATTTTGCCTGGTTGCTCGCGGCCGCCGTGACATTTGCAACGCTCGGTCCTCCCGGCCTTCGCCCCCATGCCAACCTCGGTCAGGATGGCGAACATGCGCTCGCTTTCGTCCTGGTAGGGCTGGCTTTCGGTCTCGCCTATCGGCGCCGGCGCCTGCTGATCGCAGCGGCCGCGGTCGTCCTGATCGGCGTGCTCGAGCTGATGCAATTTTGGGCACCCGGCCGCCATGCGCGGCTGGAGGATTTTCTAGTCGATGCCGCCACCGCCTGCCTCGGCTTCGCGCTCGCCGCAGCTGCCGACTGGCTGCTCACGCGCTTTCGCGCAAGCCCTGCCGCGACAAGCGAGGGCCCCGCGGAGTGACACTCCGCAGGGCCCATCTTCTCAACGCTTGGGCTTGCCGCCGATCAGTCGATGATCTTGACGACACGGCGCGTGCGCGGCTCGACGATCACGCGGCGATCATTTACCACGGCATAGCGATACTCGGTGTAGTTCGGCACGGGACGGAGCACCACAGTTGGGGGCAGCGGCTCACCGACCACGACGCGTTCCTCCACGACGACGGAGTCGCTCCGGGGGATGCCGCCCAGGATCGCGTTTGGAATCTCGAGGCCAGCGCCGACGGCCGCACCGACGGTGCCGCCGACCATCGCGCCGATCGGGCCGCCGATGTCGCCACCCGCGCGCGCGCCGTCCCTGGCACCCTGTTCGGTGGTCGACTGGGCAAAGGCTGCGCTCGAAGCCAGCAGCGAGGCGGCAACCAACGAAATCGCAATACGGGTCTTCATGTTGTTCAGTCTCCAGTGATTGTCCTGCGCCTTCAACCGCGAGGAGCGATCATTGTTCCGGTTCCCCCTGCCGAAGACGTGACCGAAGCGGAGACTGTTACCGGGTAACACTTCAACCCCGTGGCGATCTCGTGACCAGCCGTCACCTTCAGCGCCTGCCCCCCGCGAACCATCCCGCTATGCGCGGTGTCGGCCGACACAATTGCTGCGCCACCGTCGTGCTGGGCAGCGCGTTGGCTGCGCCATGCCGGCGATCATGCGCCCCGCGCGGTTGCGGCTTTCGCCGCAGCCGGCCGCGCTCCGCTGCGCCGCTTGCGAGCAGCGCGCGGCTTGGGCA
>NZ_JAEMSD010000147.1:10586-14057 GCF_016462955.1 Bradyrhizobium sp.
AATTCGCACCGATCCGCCTTTCGCTTGCTCCTCAAGTTCGAAGGCGTTCGTCTTGCGCACAAGGTCGCTCAGCTTGCGGGAGCCGAAGGTCCTGGAATCGAAATCGGGGGCCAGGGCGATGAGTCGCTTTCCCATCTCGCCAAGATCGACCCAGCCGTCCTCGCTTTCCATCTGGGCGATGGCTTTCTTGATCACGGGAGTGGCGGCATCCGGGGGCTGGAGCGGCTGAGGCTTCGCAGCTGAATCCTGGTTGTTCGTCGTGCCGCCGCGCAGGTTCTCGGTATAGACGAATCGGCGACAGGCCTGCCGAAAGCTTTCTGGCGTCTTCTGCTCGCCAAAGCCAAAGACATCGATGCCCTGCTCTCGGATGCGTGCGGCAAGGCGCGTAAAGTCGCTGTCGGACGAGACCAGGCAAAAGCCATCGAAGCGTCCGCTGTGAAGCAGGTCCTTCGCATCGATGACCAGGGTGATGTCGGATGCATTCTTGCCCGTCGTATAGGCGAATTGCTGCTGCGGGATGATGGCGTGCTTCGACAAGATATCGGCCCAGGCCTTGCACCGCGCATTGGAGAAGTCGCCGTAGATGCGGCGAACACTGGCTTCGCCGATCTTGGCGATCTCCTCAAACAATCCATCCGCAATCCTAGCGGAGGCATTGTCGGCATCGATCAGGACGGCGAGACGGGGCGAGCGAACTTCGGACGGCATGGCGTATCCCCAGGAGTGACCGCAGCATCACACGATGCGTGCATCGAAATATTCAATCCTCGTTCGCCTTGAACCGCCCGAGCCCTTTCAGCACGAAGGGCGCCAGCAGTGCGATCAGCGCGATGCTGAGAAGCGTCGCCGAGATCGGGCTCTGCACCAGCGTCATGGGATCGCCGAGGCTTATCGCGAGCGCACGGCGTAGCTGGCTCTCGGCGATCGGGCCGAGGATGAGGCCGACCACGACGGGCGCGATCGGGAAATCGAACCGGCGCATCAAAAAGCCGAGCACGCCGAAGCCGGCCAGCATCGACAACTCCACAACCGACGGCTTGGCCGCGATCGTGCCCATGGTCGCGAACACGAGGATGCCGGCGTAAAGCCAGGGCTGCGGGATCGCGAGCAGCCGCACCCAGAGGCCGACCAGCGGCAGGTTGAGCACCAGCAGCATCATGTTGGCGATGAACAGGCTGGCGATCAGGCCCCACACCAGATCGGGCCGCTCGGCGAACAGCAGCGGGCCCGGGTTGAGGCCGTATTGCTGGAAACCCGCCAGCATCATCGCGGCTGTCGCCGAGGTCGGCAGTCCCAGCGTCAAGAGCGGCACCAGCGTGCCGGCGGCGGAGGCGTTGTTGGCGGCTTCGGGTCCGGCGACACCTTCAATCGCGCCCTTGCCGAATTCTTCGGGATGCTTCGTCAGCCGCTTCTCGGTCGAATAGGACAGGAAGGTCGGGATCTCCGCACCGCCTGCGGGCAGCGCGCCGATCGGAAAGCCGAACATGGTGCCGCGCAGCCATGGCTTCCAAGAGCGCTTCCAATCTTCCTTCGTCATCCACAGCGAACCGCGTACCGGCTCGAGCTTTTCCTCGGTGTGGTGGCGGCGTGACGCCACATAGAGCGCTTCGCCGACCGCGAAAAGGCCGACCGCGAGCGTCGTCACCTCGACGCCATCGAGCAACTCGGGGACGCCGAACGTAAGCCTCGCCTGGCCCGTCAACTTGTCGATGCCGACGAGGCCAAGGGTCAGGCCAATGAATAGGCTGGTCAGGCCGCGGATCGGGGAATCGCCGAAGGTCGCCGACACCGTGACGAAGGCGACGCACATCAGCGCGAAATAATCCTCAGGGCCGAAGCGGACGGCGACATCGACCAGCCATGGCGCGAGGAAGGCGAGCCCGATCGTAGCGATGGTCCCCGCAACAAAGGAGCCGATCGCGGAGGTGGCGAGCGCCGGCCCGCCGCGACCGGCTTTGGCCATCTTGTTGCCTTCCAGAGCGGTCGCCATCGAGGCGCTCTCGCCGGGCGTGTTGATCAGGATCGCGGTGGTCGAGCCGCCATACATGCCGCCGTAATAGATGCCCGCAAACATGATCAGCGAACCGCCGGGATCGAGCTTGTAGGTCACCGGCAGCAGCAGCGCGACCGTCAGCGCCGGGCCGATTCCGGGCAGCACGCCGACAGCCGTGCCGAGAAACACGCCGATCAGCGCATAAAGCAGGTTCATCGGCTGGATGGCGACGGCCATGCCGTGCGCCAGGGCCGCAAAAGTGTCCGTCACAACAGTCGCTCCAGCGGGCCGGTCGGCAGGCTCAGCGTCAACAACCGGTCGAACGCGAGATAGATGAGGATCGACATCACGAGCGCAATGATGGAGTCGACCACGATGGCACGGCGGCCGAAGGCCGCCGACGTCGTCACGAACAGCGCCGACGTCGCCAGGATGAAGCCACCGCCAAAGCCGATGATGGCGATCAGCAGGGCAAGTCCGATGAGGATCAGAAACACCGGAACCGGATCGGTGCTCTCGCGCGCCGGCAGATTGCCGCGCAATGCGTCAATGAAGTTGCCGATCGCAAGCAGTGTAAGGCCGCTGGCGACCACGACCGGCATTGCCTCCGGCCCCATCCCGTACATGGCGGTGGATTGCAGGCCGCGCGCGTCCCAGACCAGCACCGCGGCGAGACCTGCGAGCAGGGCAGCGATGACGAGGCCGGCACGATCGACGCGCCGCGGCTGGACGGGATCGCTCGAGGTCATGACTTGACCAGGCCAACCGATTTCAGCACGTCGGTGACACGCACCGTTTCCTTCTTCAGGAAGTCGGCAAAAGCGTCGCCACCGAGATAGGCGTCCGCCCAGCCCTTCTGCTTGAGGATTTCCTTCCAAGCGTCGGACTTCACCATCTTCTCGACCGCATCGCTCAAGGTCTTGCGCTGCTCCGGCGTGATGCCTGGAGGCGCGACCACCGAACGCCAGTTGGCGATCACGAGGTCGATGCCCTGCTCTTTGAAAGTCGGGATGTCGCTGCCCGGGATGCGCGCTTCCGACGTCACGCCGATCGCGCGCAACTTGCCGGACTTGATCTGCCCTTCATATTCGCTGAGGCCCGAAATGCCGGCCGTGACCTTGCCGCCGAGGATCGCCGCCAGCGACTCGCCGCCGCCGGAGAACGGGATGTAGTTGATCTTCTTGGCATCGGCGCCGACGGCGCCCGCGAACAATGCTGCCATGACATGGTCGACGCCGCCGGCCGAGCCGCCGGCGAAGGTCACCTTGGCGATATCGGCCTTCACCGCGGCAGCCAGATCCTGCGCATTCTTGATCGGCGAATTCGCGGGAACCACGATCACCTGGATCTCCTCGGTGAGGCGCGCGATCGGCGTCACCTGCTCCAGCGTCACCGGCGACTTGTTCATGGCGAGCGCCCCCACCATGACGAAGCCGTTGACCATCATCTGGTTGCCGTCGCCCTTGGCACCATTGACG
>NZ_JAEMSD010000594.1 GCF_016462955.1 Bradyrhizobium sp.
AGATCTTGGCGACACCCTTGGGCAGCAGCTGATGCTCGCTGTCGTCGGCGATCGCCTTGGTCGCCGGGTCGTTCTTCAGCGAGAAGTACAGCGAGACGCCGTTGGCGGTCAGCGAGATTTCCTGCGAGGAGTAGGCGCGGTTGTTGCTGACGTCGTTCCAGGACGGCGTGCCGGCGATGAAGGTCGGATAGAGCTGCTTGACCCAGTTCAGCGCGGCGATCGTCTCCTTGCTGTTGATGACGACATTGCCTTCCTCGTCGAGCAGGGAGCCGTTGTGCGACCATAGCGCCCAGTTGGCAAAGCCGTTGCCGTCGCCCTTGGCGTTGCCGAGCGCGAAGCCGGCCGGCTTGCCCGCCTTGTGCAGCTTCTGGCACAGGTCGAGAATCCCGGCATGGTCTTCCGGGACCTTGTCGAAGCCGACCGATTGCAGGATCGACTTGCGGTAGATCAGGGGGCCGGCGGTGGCGCCGAACGGCAGTCCGATCCAGGCGTCGCTCTTGTTCTTCTTGCCGTAGCGCTGCGCCAGCGGCAGCCAGCCGCCATACTTCTTGCCGACATAGTCGGCGACGTCGGTCAGCTCGATCAGCTTGTCGATGTAGATGTGCGGTGCGTCCGAGAAGCCGATGATGATGTCGGGGCCGGCCCCGGAATTCGCGGTCACCGCGGTCTGCTGGTTGATGTCTTCCCAGCCGACGAAATCGACCTTGACCTCGACCCCGGTCTCCTTGGTGAATTTTGCCGCATTGGCGCGGAACACGTCCTCGTCGGCCTGGACGAAGCGCACCGGGCGCAGCATGCGCAAGGTTGCGCCCTTCTCGATCTCGCGCTTGGGTGCCGGAACATCGGCAGCCTTGATGTTGGATGTTTGCGCTGCAGCACCGGTAGCAGCAAGCGTTGCAGCGGACAGGCCCAGCGCCAAGGCATCACGACGTGTGATGTCGTTCCTCATCAGTACCTCCCTATGATGTCTCCCTTCCCGGCGTTGATCGCCGGTGAAGGGGCCGTTTGGTCCTTGGCGCGTTCGCGCCGGCCGCCTAGCTGTTCGGTCCGCGGTCCATGCTGACGGGCTGCCAGCGGCGGAGCGCGGTGTTTTGCAGCACCGACGGATTGACGCAGCTTACCGGCCACATGCCCTGCAACACCAGTGACAATTCGTAGCCCACCCGGCGCTTGCGCGCTTCGTCAAACCGTGCCGAGGCCGAGGCGACGTGGGCGGTCAGGGTCACGTTCTCCATGCCGAGCAGGGGATTGTTGTGCGAGGGCGGTTCCTTCTCCAGCACGTCGAGGGCGGCGTGGGCGATCCAGCCCTCCTGCAGCGCCTTGATCAGGCTCTCCTCGTCCACGGTGGCGCCGCGACCGGTGTTGACGAAGATCGAGCCCTTTTTCATCTGCCGAAAGTGCTTCTCGGTCATCATGTGGTGCACCTCCGGTCGCGCGGGGGCATGCATCGAGACGAAATCGGATTGCGACAGCACCTCGTTCAGCGTCGCCGGGACCACGCCGTGCTCGGACATCAGCGTTTCCTGGATGACGGGATCGTACGCCAGCATGCGCAGGCCGAACGGCGCGGCGCGCTTCGCAACCGCGCGCGCGACGCGGCCGAACGAGATGAAGCCGAGCGTCTGGCCCATCAGCCTCGGGATCTTGAGCAGCGCCGGGCGCCCTTCCGCCCAGCGGCCGTCGCGCACCATGCGATCCTGCTCGACCAGGCGGCGAAAGCCGGCCAGCAGCAGCATCATGGCGTGGTCGGCGACCTCCTCGATGAAGGTGTCGGGGATGTTGGTGACGGGAATGCCGCGCGCGGTGGCGGCCTTGACGTCGACGCTGTCGACGCCGACCGAGCCGAGCGTGATGACCTTGCAGCTCTCCAGCGCGTCGATGATGGATTTGGTGATCGGGATGCCCTTGGCGTAGATGGCGTCGGCATTCTTCGCCGCGGCGATGAACCCGGCCTCGTCGGCGGGCGCCTCGACGATCTCGGCATCGATCGGATCGAGCGCCTCGCGCTCATAGGAATAATCGCTGCCCGCGACGGTGAAGCTCGCACCCTTGGGCGTCACCACCCTGTATTTCGGCATTCTCTGCTCCCGATCTGGTTTCTTGTCGTGACCCGCCTCGACGGGGGGCCTTTGCGTCTTTTACGCGAAATCCGGGCGAGTGCGTACAATTCACGGTTGTCGTCGGCCAGGTATATTCCTGCTTTTCCGCACAAGCTCCGGGCTTCTACGGAGGTGCGTAAGGAACTTGCTAAGGGCTCCGCTCCTAAGACTTGATTCGAATTTGATCGATCTCGTCGCGCGCCCGTATCCCATTATTCGGAGCCCACCCGTGAAATTGAGCAATCTGAAGATCGCCCCGAAGCTCGGCATTCTCGTCGGCGTCACTCTGTTGGGTCTCTGCATCTCTGGCGTCCTGGCCGCTTACCTGATGAAGCAGGAGATGGTGGATGCGCGCATCGACCAGGCCAAGGCGATCGTGGAGATGGCACGCAATTACGCGGCTGCGCTCAAGAAGCGGGTCGACGCCGGCGAGATGACGAAGGACGCGGCGATGGCCGAGATTCGCCGCTACGGCAACGCGATGACCTACGACAACGGGGCAGGCTATTTGTTCGGCACCTCCTACGATGGCATCACGCAGCTTGCACCCGATCCGAAGGTGATCGGTGCCAACCGAATGGACGTCGTGACCAACGGCCGCAA
The DNA here is from genome assembly GCF_016462955.1 of Bradyrhizobium sp. GTDB lineage: Bacteria > Pseudomonadota > Alphaproteobacteria > Rhizobiales > Xanthobacteraceae > Bradyrhizobium. The sequence goes on from NZ_JAEMSD010000594.1 coordinate 2,703, forward strand.
ACTGTCCGTCGAACTGATGGAGGGTGTGAAGGCGAAGGGATCGATCCTGCTGCACTATGAGTATATGAAGCCCGGGCAAGAGAAGCCGATCCGCAAGATCGGCTATGCGGTGGCGGTGCCCGGCTTCGACATGTATGTCGGCACCGGCGCCTATCTCGACGACATCGATGCCAAGATGGGGCCGGTCTACTGGATGCTCGGCCTTGCCATGCTCGGCATCGTCATCGTTGCCGGTGGCGTTGCCTGGCTGATCGGTCGCGGCATCAGCCGCCCGCTGGCGCTGCTCGGCGCCCGTATGAAGGACCTCGCCGACGGCAAGCTCGAGGGCGACATTCCGGGCGTCGGCCGCGGCGACGAGGTCGGCGCGATGGCCTCGACCGTGCAGATCTTCAAGGACAACGCAATTCGCATCCGCGACCTCGAGAAGACCGAGGCCGATGCCAAGGACCGCGCCGCGGCGGAACGTCGCAGCGCGATGGAAGAGATCGCCAAGGATTTCGAACGCAGCGTCAACGGCATCGTCCGCTCGGTCTCCACGGCCGCGGCCGGGATGCAGACGACGGCGCAGTCGATGACGGCGACCGCGAGCGACGCCTCCTCCCGTGCGGCGACGGTCGGGGCCGCCTCGCAAAAGGCCTCCGGCAACGTCGGCACGGTCGCGGCGGCTGCCGAGGAGCTGTCGAGCTCGGTTGCGGAAATCTCCCGTCAGGTCACGCGCTCGACCGAAGTTGCGAGCCGCGCCGTCAACGACGCCGAGCGCACCAACGCTACGGTGCAGGAGCTCTCGACCGGCGCCGAGAAGATCGGCGAGGTGGTCAAGCTCATTCATTCGATCGCGGCGCAGACCAATCTGCTCGCGCTCAATGCCACCATCGAGGCGGCGCGCGCCGGCGAATCCGGCCGCGGCTTCGCCGTCGTCGCCTCCGAGGTCAAGGCGCTCGCCAACCAGACCGCAAAGGCGACCGAGGAGATCTCCGCGCAGGTTGCCGCGATGCAGACCTCGACCAGCGACGCCGTCGCGGCGATCGGCGGCATCACCCAGACCATTGCCGAAA
>NZ_JAEMSD010000595.1 GCF_016462955.1 Bradyrhizobium sp.
CCGAAACCGGCCGCGCCGAGGTCGCCTCCGCCCTGGTCAAGGCCGACCGCGAGCGCTTCAAGGCGACGCTGGCCAGCGCCCGGCGCGAGCTCGCAGTGCTGATGGGCGATCCGTTCGCGAAGTTCGGCGACGTCTCCGGCCGGCTCGACACCATGGGTAAGCCGCCGACCTTCCAGTCGGTGGTCGCGGCCATCGATGCGAATCCGCAATTGGTGCGCTGGACCGCGGTCTATGCCCAGCGCAATGCCGAACTGCTGCTGGCGCGGCTTCGACCCTATCCGGACGTGCGAATTGCGGCCGGCTGGCGCCACTTCAACGAAACGGGCGACGACGCAGCGCGCCTGACCGTCACGGTGCCGATCCCCGTGTTCGATCGGAACCAGGGCAACATCCTCTCGGCGCAGGAAAGCCTCGCCAAGACGCGGGCCGAGCGCGAGGCCAACCGCAACACGTTGATCGTGATTGCCGGCCGCGCCTACGACTCGCTTCAGGGCTCGCTGCGCGAGCTCGCGGTGCTGCGCGAGACCGCGATCCCAAAGGCGGTCGAGGCGTCCGAGGCGATTTCGCAAGGCTACGGCCAGGGCCGCTTCACCCTGCTCGAGGTGCTCGATGCCCAGGCCAGCGTCGCCCAGGCGCGGCTGCGCGAGCAGGAGGCGCTGCAGAATTTCCACGCCGGCGTTGCGATCATCGAGGGCCTCGTCGGCAATCCCTTCACGCTGGCGCGGGAGAGCGCACGATGAAGACGTCCTCGACCATCGTCCTGGCTATTCTTGCCGCTGCACTCGGGGCTTACGGCTATTCCCTGTTCGCGCCGGGCACAATCGCGCATACCGAGCATGCCGAGCATGGCGGCGGCCATTCCGAACACAAGAAACCGAACGACCGTGTCGAGCAGGACGAGCACGGCGCCGACCGCATCCGCATCTCCGATGTCAAGCTCGCCGCAGCCGGCGTCGTGATGGCCGAGGCCGCAAGCGCGACGCTGACCGACACGCTCGCCTTCAACGGCATCTTGCGCGCCAACCAGGAGGCCGTGGTGCAGGTGACGCCGCGCTTCCCCGGCATCGCCAAATCCATCCTGAAACGGATCGGCGACAAGGTCGGCAAGGACGATCTGCTCGCCACGATCGAGAGCAACCAGAGCCTCACAATCTACGAGCTCAAGGCGCCCATTGCCGGGACTATCATCGAACGGCAGATCTCGCTCGGCGAATACGTCTCCGAGCAGAAGCCCGCCTTCGTGGTCGCCGACCTCTCCACCATCTGGGTCGATCTGTCGATCTACCGACAGGACTTAAGGCGCGTCCGTCTCAATGACGAGGTGCTGATCGATCCCGACGACGGCCGCGGCGAGATCAAGGGCACGATCTCCTACATGGCCCCGATCGGCTCGAGCGAGACCCAGACCGCACTGGCACGCGTGGTGCTGCAAAATCCGGATGGGCGGCTGCGCCCCGGCCTGTTCGTGACGGCGCGGCTGATCCTGGCGGCCCGCAACGTCGCGGTGGCCGTGCGCCGCAGCGCCATACAGACCCTGGACAACAAGACCATCGTGTTCGTGCGCGAAGACGGCGACAAGATCGAGGCGCGCCCGGTCGAGCTTGGGGACTCCGATCCGCGGCATGTCGAGATCAAGGCTGGCCTTGCGGTCGGAGAGCATTACGTCGCGGAGAACAGCTTCGTCGTGAAGGCCGAGATGGGCAAGGGCGAGGCCGAACATGATTGAGCGCCTCATCGCGGTCTCGCTGTATCAGCGCTGGCTGGTCCTCCTACTCGCGCTCGGCGCCCTCGCCTTCGGCATCTGGAACTTCCAGCGCCTGCCGATCGACGCAGTCCCTGATATCACCAACGTCCAGGTCCAGATCAACACCCGCGCGCCCGGCTATTCGCCGCTCGAGACCGAGCAGCGCATCACCTTCCCGGTCGAGACGGCTATGGGCGGGCTGCCCAGGCTCGACTACACACGATCGCTGTCGCGCTATGGGCTCAGCCAAGTCACGATCGTCTTCAAGGACGGCACCGACATCTATTTCGCCCGCCAGCTCGTCGGCGAACGCATCCAGCAGGTAAAGGACCAACTCCCGGCCGGCGTCGAGGTCGCGATGGGTCCGGTCTCGACCGGGCTCGGTGAAATCTTCCTGTACACCGTCGAGGCCAATGCAGGCGCCAAGACGCAAGCCGGCCACGACTATTCGCTGACCGACCTGCGCACAGTGCAGGACTGGATCATCCGGCCGCAGCTTCGCAACGTGCCTGGCGTGATCGAGGTCAACACCATCGGCGGCTTCGAGCGGCAATTCCACGTGCTGCCGGATCCCGGCAAGCTGATGGCCTACCGGCTCGGCTTTCGCGACGTCATGACGGCGCTCGCCGCCAACAACGCCAATGTCGGCGCCGGCTATATCGAGCGCAATGGCGAGCAATATCTGGTGCGCTCGCCTGGCCAGGTCGGCAGTATCGGCGAAATCCGGGACATCGTGATCGGCTCGCGCGGCGGCAATCCCGTCCGGATCAGGGACGTCGCTGTTGTCACCGAGGGCCGCGATCTGCGCACGGGCGCTGCGACGCGCAATGGCGAGGAGACCGTGCTTGGCACCGCCATGCTGCTGATCGGCGAGAACAGCCGCACGGTGGCCCGCCGTGTCGCAGCCCGGCTCGACGAGATCGCCAAATCGCTACCCGAGGGCGTCGTGACGCGAACCGTCTACGACCGCACCGACCTGGTCGAGGCCACCATCCGCACAGTCCGGAACAACCTGCTGGAAGGCGCGGCGCTGGTCGTCGCCGTGCTGTTCCTGATCCTTGGCAACATCCGCGCCGCGCTGGTCACGGCCTGCGTCATACCCCTGTCCATGGCCATGACGATCACGGGCATGGTCGAGACGAAAGTGAGCGCCAACCTGATGAGCCTGGGGGCGATCGACTTCGGCATCATCGTCGACGGCGCCGTGATCATCGTCGAGAACTGCCTACGCATGCTGGCTGTGGCCCAGCGCGAAAAAGGCGGGCTGCTCACCACGGCAGAACGGCTGCGCGCGATCCTGCGCGGATCGAGCGAGGTCATCAAGCCGAGCCTGTTCGGCACGCTCATCATCGCCGTGGTCTACCTTCCGGTACTGACGCTAACGGGTGTCGAAGGGAAGATGTTCACGCCGATGGCGCTGACCGTGCTGATGGCGCTCGGCGCTGCCGTGCTGTTCTCCATCACCTTCGTGCCGGCGGCCGTTGCCATTTTCGTCACCGGCAAGGTCTCCGAGCACGAAAACCTTTTCATGCGCGCGGCGAAGCGCGCCTATCTGCCCCTGCTCCATTTCGCCATCGACAATCGCGCCGCGGTCGCCATCATGGCCGCGGTCATCGTGGTTGGGAGCGGCATCGCCGCTTCGCGCATGGGCGGCGAGTTCATTCCGAGTCTGGACGAAGGCGACGTCGCGCTGGCCTCGATCCGGATTCCCGGCACCAGCCTCACCCAATCGCTGGACCTGCAAAAGGCGCTGGAGAAGCGGGTCTTGCAAATCCCTGAAGTGAAGGAGTTCTTCACCCGCCTCGGCACGGCGGAGATCGCCACCGACCCGATGTCGCCGGCACAGACCGACGGTTACGTCATGCTGAAGCCGCGCGCCGAATGGCCTGATCCCAACAAGCCGAAATCGGAGGTGATCGAGGCGATCGAGCATGCGGCGGACGAAATTCCCGGGAGCGCCTATGAAATCTCCCAGCCGATCCAGTTCCGTGT
>NZ_JAEMSD010000007.1:0-29885 GCF_016462955.1 Bradyrhizobium sp.
GTACAAACCCCCGAGACTCTAATTGCCTCTGGATGAAAACTCAGGGGCAGGTCACTTGCCTTGAATCTCTGCAAGCGAATAGCCGACCGCCTTGAGGAAGTTGTCGTTCGCCTTGATGATCGTCCCATCAAGCTTGAATTCGATGATGGCTTGGGACCGATCAACTGCTTGGGCGGTAGCCAAGGCATCTTCGATGGACTATTGTTCCGGCGAAACATGGCAAATCCTTCCACTCAGCAATCGAGTAAGGATGTGCCGACCTCGTAAAGGAATTGCTAACCTGGTGACGATCCCCGTATTTTCACGATAGGCGCGGGCAGGCGCAACCAGAGCAATGGGCGGTGACGCAGGCGCTTCAGCCGTTCCGCGACTCCCCATTATGCGGATATGAATTGTTTCCTATGGGCCGGTACGGTAGGTTCTTCGGCTAGGGATTAACGTCCCCCCTACCCATCGCTTGGCAGCGCTGGCAGGCATGCTCCCAGGCGTCAAAACTGACCGCTGGTGCGTCTTTAGGATTGACCGGCATTACGAAGGGATCATCGCCATGGGCCACGTAGGACTGCCACAAGTCGTCTGCGGACATACCTGGCTTAAATGCTTCGGCAAGCCATTCATCGACGATGGCTCGGCAGGCCGCCAACGCCTCTTCAGCGGTCTCGAACGTGCCATGGTTGAGGCGTTCGGATTCATCCATAAATTTATAATTGTCGTCGATCAGGACTCGATATTTCACGACGCATCCTTGGCGACTGACCCAGCCCGGCAACCGCAGCCGGACAGGACAAGGGATATGTAATATATCCCATGTCCGTCCAGCCGCTTTCGGGTTCAGTCGGACATAATTTTTATGTAATGGGACATGTCCGGCTCGGCTAGTGAAGAAGAACGGCGTCCGGCAAGCCGTAGAGGTCGCGATATAGCACAATCTTGCCGTCGCGCTTTAGTTCGGCTTCAGCACGCCGAAAACGCTTGCTGAGAGTGTCTTCCTTAGCGTCCGGTTCTGTTGTTCTGCAATCGGCGTAGTACTGCTCACGCCAGACGTTCGGATGCACGACCATGGTCGGGGCTTCAGAGGACGGTTCACCTCGCGCCTCGATAGCTCGGCTCAATGAAGAAAGCGCTGCTTCGGCCACCTTTGGAGGCTTCTGTCCATCGATCTGCACGACAATCGGCGCGGAAGTTTCGTCGCCGTCCTGGCCTATACCGAGCGTGACGCTTTCCAGCTTGAAATGCGTGATTACGCCGTCCTGCCCATCATTAGCGCCGGTGCATTCAAACGTGTATTGCTTTGCAGCCCCGCTACCCGTCGCCTTTATGCCGAACGAAACGTCTATCGCGCCGTCCAAATCGATTGCCCCTTTGCCGCGATCATCAGACCAAGGCGAATGATGAATTATGACAACGTGAGCACCAGTCGCGCGGCTAAGAACATCTATCGACTGTACGTATCGTCCCATGTCGCGTGATTGATGCTGGTCGCCCGGACCGAACGTTCTTGTTAGGGTGTCAACGATGACCATCACGCAGCCAGAAGGCCGCGACATATTTCCGGCCCTTACCGTGGAACAGAATCTTATCTTGGGCGAGAAGAAGCCTAGAGGTGCCTCATCGAAAGCCCAGTGGTCCTTGGACGACATGTATCGCTTTTTCCCGCATCTGAAAGAACGCCGATATATCCCCGCGGGGGTGCTTTCAGGTGGCGAGCAGCAGATGCTCACGCTGTGCAGGACGCTTATGGGAAATCCAGACATGATCATAATCGATGAGCCCACGGAAGGACTCGGCCCCCGCATTGTTCACCTTGTCGGCGAGTATTTGGTTGAGCTGAGAAATAGAGGAATTTCGGTGCCCTTGGGACGGAGAATGAGAACCAGGACCAGCAGGATATATGGCAGCATCGGTGCCATCTGTGCAACGGTAATGCGGAGAACGGTGCCGCGCAGCGCGGTCTCTTGGATTCCGAGCGCCGTCAGCAGGGTGAGAACAGAATAGTCCAGCGATACCGCAAAGGTCTGCACCATTCCGATCAAGAGGGATGCAATCAGGGCGCCGGCGAGCGAGCCTAGCCCACCAACGACCACAACAACGAAGATGATGCTGCCGACAGTGGCGGCCATGCCGGGCTCGGTGACAAAGGCATTGCCCCCGATCACACCCGCGAGCGCGGCGAGACCACAGCCTCCTGCAAACACCAGCGTAAACACGCGGGGAACGTTGTGGCCCAGTGCCTCGACCATGGAAGGGTGTGTTAAGGCGGCCTGAACGACGAGGCCCACACGTGTCCTTGTCAGAGCGAGATAAATTGACAGCACATGAGCGACGCAACGAGCATCATTAAACCGCGATAGATCGGAAAGGAGGTGCCATAGAGCGTAAACAGCGGGCCGACGGTGCTGCACGCCATGAATGCCGCCCACACCAACGCGTATGGGATTTCCGTTCATGACGTCGCGATGCCGTTGACGCCGATGTTTCACGTCAACGCCGGAGGCCTTCCCTATATTGCTCCGCTTTGCGGTGCGGCTTTGGTTCTCGTTGGGCCTAAAATTGATGGTGAGATCATGCAGTCTCTTATTGAGTCGGAAAGGGGTGAGTTTCACCACGGGCGTACCGACAATGGTCACGATGCTGATGGAGTATCTAGATCGCAGCGGCAAGCGTATTGATAGTCTGAAGCGTGCTGTGATTGGCGGGTCCTCCGTGCCCGCAGCGATGATCGATCGCATGCGTACCCAGTACGGCTGCAAAATCATGCAACTCTGGGGAATGACGGAGACGAGCCCCGTTGGGGCGCTTTGCACGGAAACGCCGGCTGCGGCGGCCCTGCCGGAAGCGATTCGACGAGAAATAATGTTGAAGGCCGGGCGCGTGTTATTCGGAGTGGAGGTCAAGCTCGTAAGCGATGAAAGCGTGACCGCGTCTCCAGAACGAAGCCGGCAAGGTGCATTGTGGGTACGTGGTCCTTGGACGGCGAAGGCGTATTTCAAGCAGGAAGATCTGCCAATAATGGACAAGGAGGGCTGGTTTCCCACTGGGGACGTGGCTGCGCTGGACGAGTACGGTTTTCTTCAGATTCTGGATCGCACAAAAGACGTCATAAAATCTGGAGGAGAGTGGATTTTGTCGACCGATATCGAGAACATGGTGTGCGGGCATCCCGAAGTCCGTCAGGCCGCTGTCATCGGCGTGCACCATCCAAAATGGGAGGAGCGGCCCCTGCTGATCATTGTTCCCGTGCCCGGGACTTCGCCGACGAAGGAGGGCTTGCTCGACTATCTAAGGCCGAGAATCGCCAGTTGGTGGATGCCGGATGATGTCGTGTTCATTGAAGAGATGCGGATGACGGCGACGGGGAAAATTCGGAAGACGTCACTACGCTGTGTTGCCCGAAAAACAGAGCTCGAGCAGACCTCAGCAGCCGCCACAGCGCAGCGGATGATCATCGCGGAATTTGATAAGCACAGCGTTTGTCTTGGTCACCCTAGACCGTACCGGCTCGTGGTCGAGGATCTCGCTGACCGTCTCATCGATCGGATGCGGCGCGCCGCCACAGCCAGTCAAGCCTAAAACTAGCAGGACGGTAGCCTGGCTTCGCGCACTTACCTCGATCGAGAAACATGCCGGTGAAGGTATCCGGACCGCTTCGCCGAGGTTGTCGATCGGTACGGAGGGCCGGCATTTCAATAGGGTCGACGCGGAACTGCCAGTGGGGCCGCTGCGAATAGATCTCCACAATTGAGGGAGCGGCCGAGGCGGATCGAACGTCCATCTCATTAAGCGGAAATCAAGATTTCGTGCACCGTTGACAGGCCTGCATACGATGGAGTAAATCTAACGTATGTTAGAAAAGTTGCTTCAAGGGGTGGATAATGTCTAGCGCGGATCATCAACCGCCGGCAGATCCGGCGTGGTTCACTTCCCCGACAAACTTTGTCGATAGCGATAGCGCCGAGGTGAGGGCTTTCGTAGAGTCTGCTTTGCGCAACCTGAACTCCAGCGCTTCCGATACCGAAAAGGCAATCCGACTGTTCGAAGCGGTGCGCGATGGCATCCGATATGATCCCTACACGTTTGAACTGAGCCCCGATGCTTATCGCGCTAGCGTGGTGGCAGGGGCGGAGTCTGCTTTTTGTGTGCCCAAGGCGATCTTGCTGACCGCCTGCCTACGTGCTGTTGGCATTCCCGCTGCATTGGGCTTCGCCGACGTTCGTAACCATTTGAATACGCCAAAGCTAACCGAGCTGATGCAAACGGATCTCTTCATTTACCACGGATACGTGCAGCTGTGGCTCGACGGGAGGCCCTACAAGGTTACGCCGGCCTTCAACATGGAGCTATGCAAGCGCTTCGGAGTAAAGCCTCTTCTCTTCGACGGGACGTCTGACGCTCTGTTTCACGAGTTCGACGAAAAGAATCAGAGGCACATGGAATATGTTCATGACCGGGGCTTGTACGTGGATGCGCCAATCGACGAATTCCTGGCGGCGTTCAAAGCAACCTATCCCAAGTTGGAGGAATTCAACCGTTGCCGGATCGCGGGGCAGAGCGGCTTTGACGATGGTTTTGCGCCGACGGAGGAAGGGCATCGGCCGTGAAGTACTTGGAGGATTTCAAGGTCGGACAAATTTTTGCGTTCCGCACCCCTCCCTTAAGCAAGGACGAGATAATTTCGTTCGCCAGGGAATGGGATCCGCAGCGGCTGCATACGGATGAATACTATGCCAAGCAAATCCATGGCGGTCTGATCGCATCGGGGTTCCAGACACTCCTCCTCGTATTCAGGCCGATTATGCGGGACTTCATGACGGGGGTCGCAAACATCGGTGGTTTGGGTTTCGAGAGACTATCTTGGAACGCGCCTGTGCGGGCGAATGAGCCGCTTGATGTTACATTGAAGATGCAGGCAGTGAGGCCCTCCCAAACCAAGCCCGATCGGGGTGTCGTCAGCTACCGTGTCGAAGCGCGCAACATGGCAGGAGAGCCCGTGCTGACCGTCGATACCGCCGCGATGGTTAAGCGAAAGGCAGGGCCGCCGTCATGAGCAATGTGAGGGCGCATTCACAGGACGATTTGCGGATGCTGCGCGGAAGCGTGCGCACACTCTTTGAGCGCGCGGGCGGCATCGCACGCGCCCGTAACGCTCGCGACAAGGGCTGGGACCGACAGGTGATGAACGAACTGGCCCATGCTGGCGTGCTCGGTGTCGCCGCCCCAGAAGCGGTCGGCGGACTTGGCATGGGACTTACAGCGGCCGGTGTGATCGTGGAAGAAGTTGGTCGCGCGCTCACGCCCGAACCGGTGGTGTCAGCCATCGCACTTGCGATCGGAATGATTCAACGGGTATGTCCTGGCGATGCGATGCTCGCTACGGCTATCAGTGGCAAAATCGCCTGCGCCCTCGCGTGGCAGGAACGTGGTCTTCGAGGTTACTCTGACCAAATGGCATGCCGTTTCGACGGTAAAGTGCTGAACGGCTCAAAGGCCTGGATTGCCGGGGCCGTCGGCGCGGATCAATTGCTCGTGGTTGCGCAAAATGATTCGAAGCCCGTTCTCGTTGCCCTCGACGCTGATGGCAAGGGGATCTACTCGGAGCTGCGGCGACAGTCCGACGGAAGCCAGCTCTGCGACATCGGCTTTGTCGACGCCCCAGGTAAATTGCTGGCCGAAGGCTCGGTGGTATCGGAAGCGTTGTCCACCGTCGTCGCCGACGCCACGGCGCTCGCCGCCGCCGAGCTGGTCGGCGTCAGCGCTAAAGCACTCGAACTGACCCTCGATTATGTGAAGACGCGCGAGCAGTTCGGCAAGCCAATCGGGTCGTTTCAGGTCATCCAGCACCGCGCCGTAGACCTGTATGTCGCTCAGCAGGTGGCCGAGGCGGGGGTGAGCGAGGCGCTGGCACGGATGGATGTGAGCGCCGATCAGGGTGCGCGCATACGTGAGGCGAGCCGCGCCAAAGCTCGCGCCTGCAGCACGGCCAAGAGGATCACCCGGGAATCGATTCAACTCCACGGTGCAGTCGGCTATACGGACGAGTTCGACATCGGCTTGTTTCTGAACCGTGCGCTTGTGCTTTCGGCCTGGCTCGGGGATGCCGCCTACCACCGGGCTCGTTGGATGGACGCTCTTGAGGCAAATGAGGCAGGTCGATGACCGACTGGAATGCACTGAGTGACGAAGCGTTCCGCCGCCAGGTTCGCACCTTCTTCGAGACCGAGTATCCCGAAGAGCTACGCCATCTGCCGCATCGGGCGAAGTTCGCCGAGATCCGCCAATGGCACGAGAAGCTCTACGCCAAGGGCATGGTCGCGCCTGCTTGGCCGGTCGAATATGGCGGCATGGGTCTGGAAGCTTCGAAGCTCCTCATCTTTTATGAAGAGCAGCAGCGCTGGGGCGTGACGCGGGGCCGCGACATGGGTGTACAGATGGTCGGCCCCCTTATCATCAAGTTTGGCACCCAGGCGCAGAAACACTACTGGCTGCCGCGTATCCTTACTTGTGAGCACATCTGGTGTCAGGGCTACTCCGAGCCGGGCTCGGGGTCCGATCTCGCCAGTCTGCGCACGAGTGCCGTGATCGACGGCGATTATTTCGTGATCAATGGGCAGAAGATCTGGACCACGATGGCTCATGACGCCACGCACATCTTTATGCTGGTGCGCACCGATTCTCATGCGCGAACAAAACAGGAGGGCATCAGCTTCTTGCTCGCCGAAATGAACCAGCCGGGCATCGAAGTTCGCACGATCACGACGCTCGCGGGTGAAGACGAGTTCTGCGAGGTATTCTTCGACAATGCTCGCGCGCCCCGCGAAAACCTGGTTGGCGAACTGAACAAGGGTTGGACGATGGCCAAGGCCCTGCTCGGCTTCGAGCGAATCTTCATCGGTGCGCCCAACCTGGCGCAAAACGCACTTGTTCAGTTACGGACGATTGCGCAAGGGCGCTGCATGTTCAGCGATCCGGTGTTCCGCGATCGCTTTGCGAAAGTCGCTCTGGATGTTGAGGATCACGCGGCGCTCTATAGCCGCTTCGCCGACCAACTCAAGCGCGGCGAAATGCTCGGTCCCGACGTGTCGATGCTGAAGATCTGGGTCACTGAGACGTTCCAAGAGATTACCGAACTCATGATCGAATCCGCCGGACCTGACGGTGGCCTGATCGGTCCCTTACAGCTCGGCAATGTCGGTGTTGACGTGCTGGCGAACTTCTACAAGGCGCGACCGACCACGATCTACGGCGGGACGAATGAGATCCAGCGCAATATCTTGTCGAAAGCTGTTCTCGGCTTGCCTGGCTGATAGATAATTGCCCTACATTGAAGGAGGAAGAGCACCCATGTCTGACAGCTATGCCAAATACAACAAACTGAAATTCGACTATCCGGCGGACCGTGTTCTTCGGATCACGTTCGATCGTCCCGAAACCTTCAACTCCGTGGATGCGGAAACGCACACGCAAATGACCGACATGTGGATTGATGTCGACCGCGACCCCAACATCAACGCGGTTATCGTGACGGGGGCTGGCAAGGCGTTTTCGGCGGGGGGAGATTTCAGCCTGATCGAAAGGATAGCGGGCAACTTCGACGAGATGATGAGAACCTGGAAGGAAGCCAAGGATCTCGTTTACAACATCATCAATTGCAACAAGCCTATCATCTCGGCGATCAATGGCCCAGCCGCGGGTGCGGGGCTCGTTGTCGGAATTCTGGCTGACGTGTCGATCGCAGGCAAGCGAGCCAAGATTGTTGACGGGCACCCCCGCCTGGGGGTTGCCGCAGGTGACGTAGCGGCGATCATTTGGCCGCTGCTCTGCGGCATGGCCAAGGCAAAGTATTATCTTCTGACGTGCAAGGCAATCTCCGGCGAAGAGGCCGAGCGCATTGGCTTGGTATCCATGTGTGTCGACGATGATCAACTGCAGCAAGTCGCTCTCGACACTGCAGTTGAGTTGGCAAACGGCGCGCAAAGCGCGATCCGCTGGACGAAATATTCACTGAATAATTGGTTGCGCCAGGCCGGGCCAATCTTCGACGCTTCCACTGCGTTCGAGATGCTGGGTTTCATGGGCCCTGACGTCAAGGAAGGCGTGCTGTCACATCGGGAGAAGCGCGCTCCGAATTTTCGCAAGGACTGCCCTATTTAGTTTGCGCGGGAGAGAGGTAGAGCATATGCCCGACGCGATTTACCGGAAGATCGCTGCAGCCTATGGCCAGGCGGCACGTAAGGCGCCCGGCCTAAAGGCACGCTTCGATGCGGCGGGTTTCGACCCGGCAAGCATCAGATCATTGAGGGATCTCTCTCGCCTGCCGGTTCTGAAGAAAGAACAGCTCCTGGCACTCCAAAGGGAAAATCCGCCCTTTGGAGGCTTTCTCGCAGCCGATCTCGAAAGCCTGTCGCGGATCTATGTGTCGCCCGGGCCGATCTTCGAGCCCTCATTGGCGGGAGGTGGCGGGCACGGCCTCGAGGAGCTGTTCAAGGCTGCGGGGATCACGGTGGGCGATCTCCTCCTGAACACATGGTCCTATCATCTGGTCCCGGCAGGTCTTTTGTTCGACGAAGCAGCGCGTGCAGTCGGCGCGACGGTCATTCCCGGTGGTACGGGAAACCGTGAGCTGCAGGCGCAGATCATCGTTGAAACCGGCGTGACCGCGGTCTGCGCCAGCACGGCATTCTTCCTTACATTGGCGGATACGGTAATCGAGGCGTATGGGCGGAACGCTTGGAAGGTCAGATCAGCATTCCTCGGCGGCGAGATGGGCAACTGGATGGCGAAACGGCGTCGTATCGAAGCGGACTATGGCGTTACAACCTGGGCCGCCTATGCGACGGCCGATCTGGGTCTTGTGGCTTATGAGGATGACGGCGAAGGGTATGTTGCGCATCCCAATCACGTGGTGCAGATCTGCGATCCCATCAGTGGGGAACCCTTGGCCGCCGGCGAAACCGGTGAGATCGTGGTGACCGCACGCGACGCCAACTGGCCGATGATCCGCTTCGGCACCGGAGATAGCGGCTTCGCTCTTGAGAGTGACGGAGATGGTCGCGTTACGCGTCTTTCGGCCTTGCAGGGACGAGTCGGCGCGGCCGTAAAAGTCCGTGAGATTTTCGTCTACCCCCGCGCCATCGAAGAGGTGGTTATCGCGACCCCGGGCGTGCGCGCCGCCCAGGCGGTTGTGACATGCGAGAACGATCGTGATACTGTGCGCCTCTTGCTCGTCGCCGAGCCCGGCGCCGATCGTATTATGGCCCAAACACGTGCCATCGAAGCTTTTGCCACCAGTGCACGAATCCGGGCCGATGGCGTGGAATTCATCGATCTCCTGGAGGAGAACGCGTCGCTGATTGTAAACAAGAAAGACGCTTAGCCGGCGTGAGATCCAGCGCGCAAGGCGCGCCGCCTCGTTCGTTTGCTCGTAGAGGGCAAGTCGCGATGATGAAACGAAGGACCGGCATCGTACTGAAGGCCATCCAACAGCAGGCTCTGCAACATCACAATCAATTCAGACAGCGAATAGTATCCATCGCGTTGGCCCTTTTCAGGATTGAACCACTCTACAGTCCAGTTGAGCGCTCCCAGCATGGCCTGCCGCAAAGGCACAACCTTGATATCGGAGCGCAGCTCACCCGCTTCCTGCGCTTTGCGTAAGCAGTCATCCCAAAGGTTCGCGTATTTGTGTCGTATTGGCTGATGACGTGCTCGCACCTTCTTGGGTAGCTGCCCGTAGATGCGGATATTCGCAGACGTAAATTCGCTCAAACGAAAGAGGTACTCCATATGGGTACGGATCGCTGCGGCGATCCGGCTGCGGTGATCGGGAAACTGATGTGTCTTCGAAATGGTCAACGACATTCCGCGCAGGACCGCTCGCAATCCAATATCGAGCACTTCGTCGAGTATCTCATCCTTTGAACTAAAATGATAATAGATGCTGCCTGCTTCCATGCCGGCTTCTTGCGCGATATCTCGCATTGTTGCGGCCTTGTACCCTCTGTCGCGAAAAATCCGCGCTGCAGCGGAGAGCACTTGGACGCGGGTGCGGGATGATTTGCTGTCGTCGGAATCAATCAGGTCCAGGGTTTCCAGTTCGATTGGAGCTGGCTGTTTCAATGGCATGCCGCGTGCGGTGGACATTCCGTCCAAGAGAAGTTTACAAAGGCGCTCAGACAGCATGCTTACGGGATAGCGCGTCGCATCATACCATTCGACTGTCCAATTCATCGCTCCCAGCACGAACTGCCGCAGCGGTACGACTTTGATGTCGCTCCTAATGTCCCCGGCCGCTTGAGCTTCTGCCAAGAAATTGTCCCACACGGAGGTGTAGGCTTGGCGCAGTGGCCGATGGGCCACACGCATGTCCTGGGGAAGCCTCGAGTAATTTCGGATATTTGCCGAAGTGAAATCACTTTCTTTCAGGAAGTACGTCAGGTGCGCGTCGATCATCAAGGCGAATGTCTGTCGGAAATCCCTGCCGGAGAGCCGGCAATCCTCTCGGACCTTCTGCACGGCGTCGAAAACGTGCCGTACGCCCAATCGAAGGATTTCGTCGAAGATCGCCTCCTTCGACGCAAAGTGATAATATAGGCTACCCGCCTCCATACGCGCAGCCTTCGCGATCTTGCGGAGCGTCGTGGCATCGTATCCTTCATCTCGAAATAGCTTCGCGGCGGCGCTCAGGATGAGGGCGCGCGTCTGCTCCGACTTGCCATGATTTTTTCCAGTAGTTCCAAGCTGCGGTGAGGGCGAATTCATATTGTGTAATTTGCCTCTAGACATCGAAATAGCAAGTGCGATAATCTAACATACGTTAGAATTTGGTCGCCTAAGGTAGAACACCGATGGCGTATCCGCGGAAGGGAGGGGTGATAACCATGCGCGGGCTAAAAGGGAAGCGGACAATCGTAACCGGCGGCGGCAGCGGGATCGGACGCGAAGTATGCAAGCGATTCGCCGAAGAAGGCAGCGAGGTCGCCGTATTCGACACAAATGCCGCGGGTGCGGCTGAAACTGTGAAGATCATAGGGGACGCAGGTGGCAAAGCGACTGCCCACGCCGTTGACATCACCGAACGTGCGGCAGTCGATGCGGCTGTGGCCGAGGTGGAGAAAGGCGGGCCCATCAATGTTCTGGTCAACAATGCCGGCTGGGACGTCCCTCGACTTTTCCTGGAATCCGACGCAACGCTCTGGAAAAAGGTTATTGACATTAACCTCTACGGTCCCCTGAACATGCATCACGCGGTACTTCCGGGCATGGTTAGAAACGGAGGCGGGCGCGTGGTCAATATCAGTTCCGACGCGGGCCGCGTTGGCTCCTCAGGCGAAGCTGTTTACTCGGCCTGCAAGGGCGGCATTATCGCCTTCACCAAGACAGTGGCGCGGGAATTGGCGCGCAAGGGAATACAGCTCAATGCCGTGGCCCCAGGGCCGACCGACACACCGCTTTTCGCCGAATTCTCGAAGGGCGAAGGTGGCGAGAAAATCGCGGAAGGTCTCAAGCGTTCCATTCCGATGCGACGGCTCGCGCAACCGACCGACTACCCGGGGATCATCTGCTTCCTTGCCTCCGACGACGCTGGTTTCATCACCGGCCAAGTGATTTCGGTCTCCGGCGGGCTGACGATGCATGGATGACGCGCGCGACGGCGGCGCCCTCAACTTGTGGATTGATACGGCCGGACCGTGCCGAGATACCGTATCGGATGAAATGGTATGTTTACGCCATCTAAAGACATCCAGGACTGCAGCGCGATCCGAGCTTTTCTCACGCGCTGCGGCCTGACAGATTACGAAAGTCTCGTCGAGTGGGCCGACGCTGAACCCGATTGGTTCTGGTCACAAATTCTCGATCTTGCGAACGTGCGCTTTTCGCGTCGTTACCGAACGTTGCGGGACGTGAGCGGTGGGCTAGCCGGAATCCGTTGGGCCGCGGACGCCACTCTCAACCTCACCGAGACTTGCCTTGACGCTCGTATCGAAGTTGGGCTCGGGGAAAAAGCCGCCATCGACTGGATCGGCGAAGACGGGGAACGGCGCGTCTGGACCTACCGCGATCTCGCCTGCGAAAGCGCCCGGGTTGCCAGCGCCCTGGCCGCCCGCGGCGTAGGCGCGGGTGATGCGGTTGGCATCTACATGCCGATGGTGCCCGAGATCGAAGCGGCCCTCCTGGGCGTTGCGAGGCTCGGCGCTATCGCCGTCCCCCTGTTCTCCGGATACCCGGCGCCGGCCGTGGCGGCACGCTTGAACGACTGCACGGCCAAAGCGGTTTTGACGGCCGATGCGAGTAGGCGTCGCGGCAGGCCTGTTCCCATGGAATCCGTGCTGGTTGAGGCTCTGGCCGACGTATCCAGCGTGCACACGGTGATCAGCCTGCGCCGCTTCGGCGGCAGCGCCGCCGACCCACGGCGGGATCTGGACTGGGCTGCCACAGTCGGGGCCGCAAAGGCGGATTTTGCACCTGTTCCGGTTGCATCAGATGCGCCGCTGATGATTGCCTACACTTCTGGGACAACCGGCCGGCCCAAGGGGGTGGTTCACACGCATCTCGGTGTGCAGGCGGCGGCAACGACCAATTTCTTGTTGTGCCTCGACTTGAAGCGCGAGGACCGGCACCTGTGGATGACCGATATGGGCTGGGTTATGGGCCCGCTGACCCTGATCTCGACGCTTCTGGCGGGCGCGACACTGGTGCTGGCCGAAGGGGCGCCCTCCACGCCGGACGACCCGTTCCGCCTGCTGCGCCTCGCAAGCGAACATGGCGTTACCCATCTTGGCGTCGCGCCCACCTTGGTGCGACAGTTCATGAGAAGCGATCGCGGTCTGCTGACGCGGTACAACCTCTCCGCGCTGCGCATCGTCGCTTCCACTGGCGAGCCCTGGACCGAGGATGCCTGGCTTTGGCATCTAGAACACATCTGCCGCCGCAGGGCTGCGCCACTCAACATCTCCGGCGGTACTGAGCTCTTTGGCGCAATCCTGACGTCGACCGTGCTTCACACGTTGCGGCCCTGCGGTTTTTCCAGCGAGGCGTTGGGCGTCGGGGCCAAAGTGCTACGACCGGACGGGTCCGAGGCGAGGGATGGCGAAGTGGGCGAACTGGTGGTCACCAAACCGCCGCTAGGCCTGACGCCCACGATTTGGCAGGATCACTCGCGATATCTCGAGACCTATTGGTCGGATTATCCCGGCATTTGGCGGCATGGCGATTGGGCGCGCCGCGATTCCGACGGAACATGGTTCATTCTCGGCCGTTCGGACGACACGCTCAACATCGCCGGCAAACGTATCGGCCCGACCGAGATCGAGGCCGCGCTGACTTGCACTGGTAAGGTGATCGATGCTGCGGCAATCGCAGCGCCGGATGATCTGAAAGGCTTCGCTGTGGTGTGCGTGTGCGTACCCTCCGCCGGCGTGAAAACCGACGACACCTTGGTGGAGCAACTGAAGGACAATGTAGCCGCCGCGGTCTCCCAACCTTTCCGCCCGCGCGAGATACACTTTGTCGAGGCGCTGCCAAAGACTCGCAGTATGAAGACCATGCGCCGCGTCGTCCGCGCGGCGTTTCTGGGCGAGAAGCCGGGCGACCTGTCGCCGTTGCAGAATCCCGAGGTCATTGCTCCCATCGCTGCATTGAGGAACAAAGGCCGCTGAACGCCGTCTTGGAAGGGAGCGACAGGCTGCAACTCATCGACCGCCCCGCCAAGGGGGATCCGCCGCTTTGGTATGGTATTGTCGGTCCTTCGAGGCGCGGTGCCCCAACAGGTTTCTTTTCGATAGCTTGGCCGCAATGCCGACGGCCCGCTGCGAGCGGGCTAGCTGTGAGCTTTCAGGAGGTTGTCCATTCGACCGCAACCGTGAACGCTGATGTCGCCAAACACACAGTGATTCGCGGGGGATCGAATGGACACTCACAAGAATGCGCCTCTGACGCCCAAAGGTCGAGAGGCCATGGTGCGCAGTGTTGTTGAAGGAGGGCTCAGCAAGGCCGCAGCCACGCGCCAATTCAACATCACCAACGATTGTCGCCAAGTGGGTCACCCGCTTCCGCACAGAAGGCGTCGATGGGCTGCGGGATCGTTCCTCACGGCCCCATTCATTGCCAGGCCAAACCCCGGCAGCTACATGTGCCACTGTCGAGGCGTTGCGTCGGCAGCGCCACACGGGCAGGCAGATCGCTGCCGAAATCGGAATATCGCCCGCAACCGTTAGCCGCATCCTGCGCCGGCTCGGCCTGAACAGGTGGCCGCGCTGGAGCCGGCCGAGCCGATCCGCCGCTATGAGCGCGAGCACTCCGGCGAGCTTATCCACCTCGACATCAAGAAGCTCGGCCGGATCGGCTCTGTGGGACATCGCATCACCGGGCGGTATCCCGGCGCGATCAATCGCCACCATGGCATCGGCTGGGAGTTCGTCCATGTCTGCATCGACGATGCTTCACGCATCGCCTTCGTGCAGGTGATGGCCGATCAGCGCAAGGAAAGTGCAGTGGCTTTTCTTGAGGCCGCTGTCACTTACTTTGCCAGGCTCGGAGTCCGCGTCGAGCGCGTGATGACTGATAATGGCTCGTGCTACCGCTCAAGGATGTTCCGAGCAGCTTGCAGGCGCCTTGGTCTTTCACCAAATCTTCACCAGGCCATATACACCGAAGACCAACGGCCAGGCCGAGCGCTTCATCCAAACTTCCCTTCGCGAATGGGCATATGCCCGCGCCTACCAGAACTCAAATCAACGATCAGCCGAGCTGGTGCATTGGCTCATCGCTACAATTGGCATCGGCCGCATGGTAGTCTGAAGGCCAACACTCCCATCAGCCGACTCGGTTTAGCCAGGAACAACCTCTTGAGGCCCTACATAGACCAATGTCAACAAACGATATCATCCACCCTTAAAGCGATTGTGCCAGCCGGATGCCCTCGTCAATCGCGCGTAAGGCGTCGAGTTCGGTGGCTTCCTTGGCCCCGCCGACTACTGTGGCCGGGATGCCGCGCTCAATCAGTGCGGCGTGAAGCGCGCGCTCAGATTCCTGCCCGGTGCAAAGCACGATCGTGTCAGCTGCGATGACCTGACGTCGGCCGGCGATCTTGATGTGTAGGCCCTCATCGTTGATTCGTTCATAGCTGACGCCGCCCAACATCTCGACGCCGTATTTGCGTAGCGCGTTGCGAAGGATCCAGCCTGTGGAAACGCCGAGTCCGTCACCGGGCTTAGTGGTCTTACGCTGCAGCATGACGACTTTGCGGGTGCCGTCCACCGGTGCCTGCGGATCAGCCTTGAGCGCGCCGGGCGCGGAGAAATTTCCATCCACGCCCCAAGTGTCGAAAAAAGCCTCGCTGCCGTTAGCCTCGGCGGTGGGAGTGACGAGAAACTCGGCCACGTCGAAGCCGATCCCGCCAGCGCCCACGATGGCGACGGTCTTTCCCGCGACCCGTGTGCCCGATAGGATTTCCGCATAGGTTGCCACCTTGGGATGGTCAACGCCCGGCAGATCGGGGATGCGGGGGCTGACGCCGGTAGCAATCACCACATGATCGTACCCGCTCAGATCCTCGGGGGAGGCGCGGCGGCCAAGATGCAGGTTGACCCCGTGCTTGTCTACCTGGCGTCGGAAGTAACGCAGAGTGTCGTCGAACTCATTCTTGCCAGGAACTGCGCGCGCCAGCGTAAGCTGTCCTCCGAGCGTTTGAGAAACTTCGAACAATGAAACAAAGTGACCGCGTCGCGCCGCTTCCGTTGCCGTAGCCATCCCCGCCGCGCCGCCGCCGACCACGGCGATCTTTTTCCGGACCTCCGCGGGCGTATCGCGCAGCTCGGACTCGCGGCCAGCGCGAGGATTTACAAGGCAACTCACCGCGCGGCCAGAGAAGATGTAGTCCAGACAAGCCTGGTTGCAGGCGATGCAGGTATTGATCTCGTCCACTCGTCCATCGCGGACCTTGTTGGCGAAGAACGGATCGGCCAGCATTGGCCGCGCCATAGAGATGAGATCTGCATCGCCGCTCGCGAGGATGTCCTCGGCCATCTCCGCGGTGCTGATGCGGTTGGACGCGACCACGGGGATGGAGACGGCAGCGCGGACCCGTGCGGCGGCCTTGCGCCAAGCTCCTCGTGGCACGGGGTAGGCGATAGTAGGCACGCGGGCCTCGTGCCAGCCAATGCCAGTGTTGATGATGTCGGCGCCGGCGGCCTCGACCTTGCGGGCAAGGGCGGCGATTTCGTCTGCCGGTGCGCCGTCTTCGATGAGATCGGCAGCCGAAATGCGATAGATGATCAGTAGATCCGGACCGCAGCGCTGGCGCACCGCGCGCACGACCTCGACAGGAAAACGATGGCGGTTCTCCGCGCTGCCGCCCCAAGCATCTTCGCGCTTGTTGGTGTGGGTCACCGTGAACTCGTTAATGAGATAGCCCTCGGATCCCATGATCTCCACACCGTCAAAGCCTGCAGCCTGCGCGTTCGCTGCCGCCTCGGCGAATTGGCTGATTGTGCGCCGGATGTCGCTATCGAGCATCTCGCGCGGGATATGGCGGTTGATTGGTGCCCGAATTGGGGAAGGCGCCACGCAGCACGCAATCTTCGCGTAGCGCCCTGCATGAAGGAGCTGCGCGCAGATGAGAGCGCCCTCGTGATGTACTGCATCGCAGATCGGGCGAAGCGCCTGGGCCTCTTCGGGATCGTCGAGCCGCGGTCCTTGAGCGTCAAGCACGCCTTCGGCGTTAGGCGAAAACCCGCCAGTGACGATGAGCGCAACGCCGCCGCGCGCACGTTCGACATAGAAGGCAAGTTGCGCGGCGATCGGGTCGGGCTTGCACTCGAGCTTGGTGTGCATGGAACCCATGATGATCCGGTTGCGCATTTCATGGCGCCCGACCTTGAGTGGCGAAAGCAGTCTGGCGTAGGTCGACGAAGCCGTCGTGTTCATAATTATCCTCCCTTTGGCACTTGCCGGTTATTCTAACGTTTGTTAGGTTTCTTGGAAAGTCGATTTAAGACGCTCCGCGGGAGGATCATTCAATGCCCTTTCAGCCGACCGAAGATCAGCTCGCCTTTCGGGAGGTCGCACGGCGCTTTGCACGCGAAAGATTGGCAGATGGCTATCAAAAGCGCGCCAAAGGCCATGTCCTCGATCGGGGACTGATCCGTGAAATGGGCTCGCTCGGTTTGATTGCGTCGGATCTTCCTGAGAAGTTTGGCGGAATGGGTGAAAGCTCCGTCACGGCCGGGTTGATCACCGAACAGATCGCCTATGCCGATTTCAACGTCAGCTACGTGCAACTCCTGGGATCGCTCATGGGCGGCATGGTCGCAAAACACGCCTCGGAGGACATCGCCCGCGATTGGGTGCCGCGAGTGATTGCAGGGGACGCGGTGATCGGACTTGGCCTCACCGAGCCGCGCGGCGGTTCGGACGCGGCAAATCTTCAGCTGCGCGCCGAGAAGTCAGGTAATGGCTGGCGGCTGAATGGCGAAAAGACCTCCATGAGCTTTGCTGCGCAGGCAGACGCTGCAGTTGTCTTCGCCCGCACCGGCGATCCAAAAGGCGGGTCGCGTGGCGTCAGCGCTTTCTTTGTCAACTTGACGGAAAGGGGGATCAAGCGGACTCACTTCGACGATATAGGCACCAAGCCGGTCGGCCGTGGCTCGGTTTTCTTCGATGATGTCCATGTGCCGGCTGAATGCTTGATGGGCGAACAGGACCGAGCCTTCGGGACCATCATGGCGGGCTTCGACTATAGCCGCGCGCTGATCGGGCTGGAGTGCCTCGGTCCGGCGCAGGCCTCTGTCGACGAGACCTGGGCCTATGTCCAGGAACGCGAGGCGTTCGGCGCGCCCTTGGCCCAATATCAGGGCGTCACCTTCCCGCTCGCGGAGGCCGAGACGCAACTAACGATGATGCGCCAGCTTTGTTATTACACCCTCGATCTCCGCGATCGCAACATGCCGCATACGGCCGAGGCGGCCATGTGTAAATGGTATGTGCCTAAGACGGCTTGCGAGATTATGCAGCAGTGCCTGATTTTGCACGGACATTACGGCTACACGACGGATCTACCACACCACCAGCGTTACAACGACGTGCTCGGGCTCCAAATCGGCGACGGTACGGCGCAAATCCAGAAGCTCGTCATCGCGCGCGAGAGGGTTGGGCGTGTGGCGCTCCAATATGACAAGAGAGCGAAGGGGGCGGCGAAATGAGCGTCCCGGTCAATATCCGAAGTGAAGGCAGCACCGGGATCATCGAGCTGAGCCGGCCGGAGAAGTTCAACTGTCTCTCGCTCGAGGTGCACGAACTCATAGACGCGGCTCGCGTGAAATTCGAGGCTGACCGTTCTGTTCGGGCCATTCTGATCTGCTCACAGGGCAAACACTTCTGCACCGGTGCTGACCTCGTCGAAGTCAAGGGCAAGATGGACGATCCGGCGGCGCTCGACCACTTCATTGGCTTCGGCATGAGCGTGCTGCGCCGGCTCGAGCAGAGTCCCCTGCCGGTGGTCGTGGCGGTCCAGGGGCTGTGCCTGGCGGGGGGCATCGAATTGATGCTGTCGTGCGACGTCTGCTTCGCGGCGGAGACCGCGCAATTTGGTGATCAGCATGCGCAGTTCGGTCTCATTCCGGGTTGGGGCGGCAGTCAGCGGTTGGTCCGTCTTATGGGACTGCGCCGAGCGCTCGATCTGATGTTCTCTGCGCGTTGGTTGAAGGCGGACGAGGCCAAGGAGGCTGGACTCGTAAACTATGTCGTGGCCGATGATCAACTCCACAGCGCGGCCTTGGCTTACTGCCAGAAGATCGGCACGCGCTCGCGGCAGGGCATGGCTGAGATGAAACGGCTGGGTCGCGAGGGTCTGGAACTGACGCTCGACCAAAGCATGCGTCTTGAGCGCGACGCTGCATTGCGCCACCTGCCGGGAGCGGAGGTGGCCGAAGGGCTGGATGCCTTCGCCAATCGCCGCGAGCCGAGATTTGAACAATAACATCGCGTCGGAGTTCAATATGGATTTCAACTTGAACGATGAGCAGCGCCAGATCTACGAATACGGCGCCCAGTTGGCACAGCGTTTCGACAACGCCTATTGGCTCGATCATGCGCGTCGGCATGTTTTTCCGCGAGAGATGTTCTCTAAGATCGCCGATGATGGATTTCTGGGGCTTATGGTGCCTCAAGAGTTTGGCGGGGCCGGCCTCGGCATGACTGAGATGGCTTTGTTCATGGAGGGGACGGCCAATCACGGTATTCCGCTTCTGATGATGGTCGTCGGGCCGACCATGTCCTTGGCGCATATTGCGAACCATGGAAGCGAGTTCCAGAAAAAGGAGCTCCTGCCGCGGGCTTGTCGTGGCGAAATCCAGTTCTGTTTTGCGATCACAGAGCCCGGAGCTGGTTCGAACACGATCAAGGCTCGAACATTGGCAAGGCAAAGAGGTAACCGCTTTTCATTATCGGGCGAAAAGACCTTTATTACCGGCGCTGATGTCGCGGACTACTGCTTGGTAGTAGCCCGTACCAAGCCGCACGAAGAGGTCAAGCGCAAGACCGATGGCTTCACGCTTTTTGCGGTCGATCTGAAAAAGAAAGGCGTCGACAAACAACGGGTGAAGATTTCGATTCCACTACCCGAAGAACAATGGACGCTATTTTTCGACGAGGTTGATCTTGGTCCCGAAGATGTTGTAGGCCAAGTGGACGAAGGCTTTTCGATTCTTTTCGACTCGCTTAACCCCGAGCGCATCATCCTGGCTGCTCTATGCTGCGGAATTGGCCGATTCGCGCTAAATAAAGGCGTCGCCTATGCGTCGCAGCGCAACGTTTTCGGCCAGCCGATCGGTGCGCATCAGGGTGTCCAACATCCGATGGCCAAGGCCCACACCGCAGTCGAAATGGCGAGCCTCATGACCCGCCGCGCCGCTTGGGAATTCGACAACAGCCTACCCGCTGGCGCCTCGTCCAATATGGCCAAATATGCTGCGGCGGAGGCTGGCATCGAGGCGGTGGATGCGGCGCTCCAGGCTCATGGCGGATCGGGGTTTACCGAAGATACCGGCATTTACGAGCTATATCCACTGATGCGCTTGCTGCGCACGGCCCCAGTGAACCGCGAGCTTTGTCTGAGTTTCATCGGCGAAAAGATCATGGGCCTGCCACGCTCTTACTGAGAGCTGCGGATCGGCAAGGAGGTTAAGCAATGAATCTCGGGATGCGTTTCCGAAGAGCGGACGCTCACGAAAAGTCAAGCGCGCGCTGCTGGCATGCGATCGAAACAACGCCGCTCAGCGAAGTCCGACGCATTCAAGAAGAGAAGCTGATCGCGCAGATGGCCTACTTGCAGGCCAACTCGGAATTCTATCAGAAGAAGCTGGGCGCGGCCGGTGCGAGGTTCGACGACGTGCGCACTATCGATGATCTGCAGAAGCTGCCCTACACGTTCAAAGCGGAGATCCGCGACAGTCTTGCCGCTCGCAAGCCTTTCGGCCTCCACCTCGCGGCCAAGCCCGAAGATATAATTCAGATGCAGGCGTCCTCCGGCACTACAGGCAGCCCATCTTACGTGGCTCTGACCGAATCCGACGCCGCAATGTGGCATGAAATGTCGGCACGCTGTTTTTTCGCAACCGGGGTGCGGCCCGGCGACATGGTGCTGCATGCCTTCTCGCTGGCCAAAGGCTTTGTTGGCGGCATCCCGGTCATGCAAGGTTTGCAATACTTGGGCGCCATCGACATCCCGATTGGTGCCGATGGCGGTGCCGACCGTCTCATCCGAGCTTGTGCCGACATCCGCCCGCGCTGCGTGGTCGGTGCGCCAAACTTTGTTCTGCACTTGGGTGAGAAAGCGCCTGAGATCCTTGGCATTCCCGCATCGCAGCTTGGCGTCGAGCGGGTCATCGTGGGTGGCGAGCCGGGCGGTGGCATCCCCACCGTCCGCCGCCGCATTGAGGAGCTGTGGGGCGCAAAATGCACCGAGTTACTTGGTGGCACGGACCTCGGTGTGACCTATTGGGCCGAGTGCGACGAACAGTCGGGCATGCACATGGTCAGTATGGACTACATTATTACCGAGCTGCTCGACCCCGAAACTGGCAAGATTATCCCGTTCCAGGACGGGGCCCGGGGTGAGATGGTCTATACGGCGATAGGCCGTCAGGCGAGCCCGCTGCTGCGCTTCCGCTCCGGCGACTACATTGACGTCCTGGCCACCAGCTGCTCGTGCGGGCGAACAGGGCCAAAGATCCGTTGTATCGGTCGCGCCGACGATATGCTGATTGTCCGCGGTGCCAACGTCTTCCCCTCAGCCATCCACAGCATCATCAACGAAATGATGCCCGAGACCAACGGGGTTGTCCGCGTTGTTGCCGATTTCGAGGGGCATACGACGCAGTCGGCACTCAAAATCATTGTCGAACGCGGACCCCACCGTCCGCCCAACAGGGACGACGAACTAAGAAACAAGATCGAGACGCGTCTTCGCGATGCGCTGGTATTCAAGGCCGACGTCCGCATTGTGAAGCCCGACACATTCGAGAAACCCGGCGCGGCGAAGGTTGCGCTCACTCTTCGCAAATACCCCGATCTGTCATGACAATCCTTAAATCACTTCTCGATAAGGGTTCGGAGAATTTCCGGGCCAATGAGACGCACTATCGCGCGAGAATCAAAAGGCTGCACGAACTGCGGCTGGAGCAACGTGCCGGCGGCCCGCTGAAGGCACGGGAGCGACACGAGGAGAAGGGCAAGGTCCTGCCGCGTGATCGCGTCGAACGGCTGATTGATTCAGGCACCCCCTTTTTGGAACTGGGTGAACTTGCGGGCTTGAATAAATATGAAGGCGTGCCCCCTGGCGCTGGCATCATTACCGGCATCGGCATGATCGAGGGCCGGCATTGCATGATTATTGCAAACGACGCCACCGTAAAGGGCGGCACTTATTTCGGGATGACGAGCAAGAAACACGTTCGCGCCCAGCGCGTCGCTTGGACCAACCGGCTGCCAGTGATCACACTGGTCGACAGTGGTGGGGCTTTTCTGCCCGAACAAGCAAATATTTTTCCCGACGAAGGCCAGTTCGGCTCCATCTTCCACAACCAAGTGGGCATGTCGGGCGATGGCATACCGCAGATTGCTGTTGTGATGGGACCATGTACCGCGGGTGGTGCCTATATCCCGGCATTATGCGATGAGGTCGTGATCGTGCGCGGGCAAGGATTTATGTATCTTGGCGGGCCCGAATTAACGTTTGCCGCGACTGGCGAGAAGGTCGACGCCGAGACTTTGGGCGGCGGGAAGATGCATTGCGCGATCTCCGGCGTGACCGACCACTTGGCCGAGAATGACGCCCATGCGCTGGCGATTACTCGGCAAATCGTGGCACATCTGGGCGAAAAGACCAGTCCTCGGAAAATCCCCATCGTTCCGAAGCCTCCCGTTTATCCGGTTGATGAAATTTACGGCATCGTCAGTCGTGACGCCAAGGTACCGACGGATAATCGCGAAATCGTCGCGCGGCTGGTCGATGGCAGCGAATTGCACGAGTTCAAGCCGCTGTATGGCGACACATTAATAACTGGTTGGGCTCGCATTCACGGCCATGAGGTCGGCATCCTGGCCAACAACGGAGTGCTTTTCGTCGATGCAGCTCTGAAAGCGGCTCATTTTATAAATCTATGCGTGCAACGCGACATTCCGCTGGTCTTTCTCGTCGACGTTAATGGGTTCATGGTCGGTCGCGAAGTGGAACAGGCGGGCATCGCTAAGGCTGGCGCCAAGATGATCACTGCTATGTCGTCGGCCCGCGTGCCGAAGTTTACGGTGATTACCGGCGGCTCCTACGGCGCGGGCTACCTCGCGATGTTGGGCCGACCGTTTCAGCCGGACGCCATGTTTGCCTGGCCGAACGGACGCGCGGCTATCATGGGGCCAGAGCAGGCAGCGAGCGTGCTGGCCCAAGTGCGTGCCCAGATCAATGACCGCGAAGGTAAAATTTGGACGGCCGAAGAGGAAGAGGTCTTTAAAGCTCCAATTCGCCGGGAGTACGAGTCATTTCAAGACGCGTACAATTTCGCTTCGAATCTTTGGATCGACGGCGTTATCGAACCCGCTGAAACGCGCGATGTGCTGGCGCTGCTTCTGGATGTAGCTTCCCGACGTCCGAAGGTCGACAGTCACTTCGGCGTTTTTCGGTTTTAGGTGTGCGACACCATGCGTATTAAGTCTCTTCTCATTGCCAACCGCGGCGAAATCGCATGCCGGATCGCACGCACGGCTCGCTCGCTCGGAATCGTTCCGATCGGCGTCCATTCTGACGCTGACGCCGAGGCGTTGCATGTGCGCGAAGTCGGTCGGTCGCTCAGGATCGGAGGCGGACCCGCTGTCGAAAGTTATCTGCGGATCGACGCGGTGATAGCGGCCGCTCGGCAAGCCGGAGCGGACGCAATCCATCCCGGCTATGGCTTCCTCGCGGAAAATCCGGACTTCGCTCGTGCGGTGGAGGCCGCCGGTATGATCTTCGTCGGCCCTACCGCCGAGACACTACAGCGGTTCGGCGACAAGGCCAGTGCTAAAAAGGCCGCGACAGCCGCCGGCGTGCCGGTCATTCCCGGAGGCCATGGTGTCATGTCCGACCCCGATCAAATCGCACGGGCGGTACGAGAAGTTGGGCTTCCGGCTCTTTTGAAGGCCGTTGGGGGCGGCGGTGGGCGCGGTCAGAGGCTGATCGACAATGAGGCTACGCTGAAGGCCGACATCGAGAGCGCGCAGCGCGAGGCGAAATCCGCTTTCGGCTCCGAGGGACTTTTGCTCGAGCGCTTCCTGCCTGCGGCGCGCCATGTCGAAATACAAATCGCCGGTGATGGCACAGGCCACGTGGTGCACCTCTTCGAACGCGACTGCACGCTACAGCGCCGCCATCAGAAGGTGATCGAGGAAGCTCCCGCCTGGGGTCTCCCGCGGCCACTTCTCGATCATATCGCCCAGGATGCGGTCCGGCTTGCGGAGGCGCTGAACTATCGTGGGCTAGGCACTGTCGAGTTTCTTGTGCTAGGCGAAGAGTACTTTTTTCTGGAGGTCAATCCCCGAATCCAGGTCGAGCATCCGGTAACCGAAGCGGTCACCGGATTGGACCTCGTGGCGCTGCAGCTGCGCATCGCAGAGGGCGCAGGCTTGGGCCTGACCCAAGATCAGATCACCTGCACGGGGCATGCTGTGGAGGCTCGGCTCTACGCCGAGGATCCGCGGATGCAGTTTTCTCCTTCAACAGGGCGGATCACGGCGATTTCGCTGCCCGACGGTCTTAGGATTGATAGTGGCGTTGAGGCAGGCGACAGTGTTAGCCCTTTCTATGATCCGATGATTGCAAAGCTCATCGTGCATCATTCCGATCGGGATGCGGCGCTGGCGCGCCTGGCTCAAGCGTTGGATCACGTGGTTGTGGACGGGGTCGAGACGAACCGTACCTTTCTTGCTGCACTCACCCGAGACGCCGATTTTGCGCGAATGCAGGTGCATACCCGCTGGATCGACAGTTGCATCGATGCACTAACCGCCGCTCCGCAGCGCTCGGATGGGCGGCTGTGGCAGGCGGTGGCCGCCGTTCTGTTCGTCACCCGTGGCCGCGCCGACAGCGATGCCAACCCTTGGCGCAACCGTGATAGGTTTACCGGTTGGCGGCTCGGCCTTGGCGGCGCTCTGGAGGAGGCAGGCCAGCGTGTGATCCTCGCGCATCCGGGAACATCCGGCAAAGAGCTGCGCGTCAGCCCGGTGGGAAATGACAACCTCTTTGTTGTCTACAGCGACGACAGCATGCCCTTGGCGCTGAACGCAACTGAGCTTCGATCCGGCCGCTTGCAGATCACGCATGAGGACGAAACGATTACCATCGAAGCGCGCGTCCGAGGCAATTCGATCGAAATCGACACGCCTGGCGGCCGTCTGCTGTACCAAGCGTCGACATCGCTGGCTTTCGCTGAAGTAGATAGCACTGCGGACCGCATTCTCGTGTCTCCTCTAACCGGCACAATTGTGAAGGTATTGATCGACGAGGGGGCCTCAGTAGCGGCCGGCGAGGTTGTGGCGATCCTGGAGTCCATGAAGCTTGAGATCTCGATAAAGGCGATGGTTTCGGGAGTGGCGAAAAATATATCCATCTCGCGAGGCGCAATGGTGGACCGAGGGCAGCCAATCGTCGAGATAACTCCCTTAGAAAGTGAGAGTTCATGAGCGATTTTCCAAAATTCGTCGAGTTTAGAGAAGAGGGACCCCGCGAGGGGTTTCAGATCGAAAAAAAGATCTACCCGATCGAAGAACGGGTCGAACTGATCGATATGCTCAGCGAAACCGGGCTGAAGCGGATTCAGGTAGGTAGCTTCGTCAACACCCAAAAGGTGCCCCAAATGGCCGATACAGCCGAGCTGTTCAAGCGCATTAGGCGGGTGCATGGCGTAAGATACACGTCGCTCTGGCTGAACGACAAGGGCTTTCGCAAGGCGCTCGCAGCGCCTCAAGTCGATATCGATCCGCGGCTATTGTTCTATCCATCCGACACATTCTCGCGAAAGAACAACGATGCTTCCTCGATGGAGATGCGCGAGAAGCAGCGCGAATGGGTCAACCTCTACAAGCAGGAGGGCTACACTGTCGACACGGCATATGTGATGACCGCATTCGGATGCAACTTCGAAGGACCGATCCCGCAGGACCGGGTCTTAGACGATTTCCGTTTCGTGCTGGATCTCTGCGCAGAAGAAAATATTCCGCTACCGATCCTTGTTGTCGCCGACACGATGGGGTGGGGCAATCCTGAGGCAGTTAAGCGCATGATCGGGGCGATAAGGGAAATCAAGCCGGATGCGCGCATCGGCATGCACCTGCACGACACCAGGGGCCTCGGCATAGCCAACATCTATGCGGCGCTTTCTATGGGCGTTGACATGTTTGAGAGCTCCGTCGCAGGACTGGGCGGATGCCCGTTTGCTGGTCACGGCCATGCGCGCGCGGCCGGGAATGTCTGCACCGAAGATGCAGTTTTTTTGTGCCATGAACTGGGCATTGCGACTGGCGTCGATCTCGATAAGCTCATTGCCGCTTCCGTTTATGCCGAAAAGATAATTGGTTCACCACTAATGGGCCGTGTGATGCATTCCGGCGGACTCGATAAGTACCGTAAAGTTTAGTTGAGGAAAAACCGAGATGGCTAAGTTGCTCGACGGAACTGGTGCTGCGGCAACTCAATTTTAGATATGCTGCAAACCGTACGTCGACGGCGGTGTTAGCGTTCGAATTCGAAAAGGGCGGCCAAATCGCAGAGCGATCTATCACAACGGCAGGAATGCGACTTGGTTAGAGTGACCGAGGGAGGAATTGATGCCGGAAATACTCCTGGCTGCGGGTCAGGCCAACGTCTATGGCCTGTTCAGAACCTGTGCACGAAAACAGCCATCCAGTGCCGCGATCGAGTATGAGGGGCTAACCGTTTCATACGGTGACCTTCTGAAGAGGGTCGACGCGATTGCTTCCGCGCTGCTCGGCCGAGGTGTCAATCCTGGCGACCGTATCGCGATCCTTTCGCATAACCGTCCTGATTACGTCGAACTGCAGCTGGCTGCAGCTGCAATCGGGGCCATCGTTGCTTGCTTGAACTGGCGACTTTCGCCGGCTGAACTCAAGCATTGCATCGAACTGGTGGAACCGGTGATGGCTGTCGTCGAGCCGGAATTACATGCGACGTTTGCAGCCGTGTCGGAACTGCCGACAATCCAAGTCGGCCCTGAGTTGAGCCGAATGAGCTCGTCGGCCGCCCTCGATTCTCGGCTCGGCACGTTGCTTGAAAGTGATGAGGAGGGGCTGACCATTCTTTTCACCTCAGGAACCACGGGGCTGCCCAAGGGCGCACTTGTCAGCCATCGCGCACATGTGGCGCGTGCGATGGCTTTTTCGGCTGAATTAATGCTGGACCCACGTGACGCGTTCGTTGCTTGGGCGCCCATGTTTCATATGGCATCGACCGACCATATGCTGGCGACACTCATGCGGGGTGGTACGGTCGTCATCATAAACGGCTTCCAGCCGGAAGCGATCAATATGGCGTTGTCTCAGCACAAGATTGGTTGGCTGGTGATGATGCCGGGTGTGGTCGACGCATTCATCGAAGAGCGAAAAGCGCGACCAACACCCATCAAAGGCATCAAAATCTGTGGCGCCATGGCGGATCTCGTACCGCGGCATCAAATTTCGGAATTGACCCGCCTGCTTGACGCTCCCTATCTGAATTCCTTCGGCGCAACGGAGACCGGTCTTCCGCCAGCAAGCGGTTCTGTAATAGAGGTCGGAGTGACGCCGACCGATCTCGCCAAACGCATTTCTTCATTCTGCGAGATCAGGCTGGTCGATCCGCTTGACAACGACGTACCTGATGGCGAGCCGGGTGAAATGGTGGTCCGAGGACCCACGCTTTTTTCGGGCTATTGGAATGCGCCGGAAACCAATGCTGTAGATTTCAGAGGCGGTATGTTCCATATGGGCGATACATTTCGGCGGCTTCCTGATGGACGTGTGGATTTCGTTGACCGGGTAAAATACATGATCAAGAGCGGAGGTGAAAACGTTTACCCAGCCGAGATCGAGCGAGTGTTACTGGCTCATCCAGCAGTTTTGGAAGCGGCGGTAGTCAAGGCTAGTGATCCAAAATGGGGAGAAAGGCCCGTAGCGTTCGTCGCTTGTGACGAGGCAAACATATCCGCCGATGAAATCTTGCGGCTCTGCAGCGAACGCCTCGCCGGATACAAACGGCCAAGGGAGATCCGGTTCATTGCGTTCGATGATTTTCCGCGTTCGACCAGCGGCAAAGTCCAGCGTCACGTTCTCGAAGATCGGCTGAAGGATCAAGCTTCTGGCAGCCGAACACGTAACGCTGACTGATCGGAACTGCTATGACGATCTAGGCTTTCGGCGGAACTACGAGGCCTTTGTATCGTACTTGATAATGTATTTGTTCTTTGCAGGCCGGTTAGTGCCAAGGTCTGTCACCTGCGTTATTGTCGGGCGATAAGCGATCGCGCTCTCAAGCGAGCAGAAAATGAAATAGCCCTTTGGCGACAGAAATCTCCGGCTCCGCCTGCCAACTCACGGCTTCGACGCTTGCCATCCGACGCCCTTTTCGTAAGACCGTCGCCCGCACATTCAACGGCTCTGCGATGGCGGGCCGCAGGTAGTCAACCGTAAGGTTGATTGGCTTCAGACTTCGATTCCTGAGATCTTGCCAAACTGCGACGGATGCCACCGCCTCCATAACACTGGCAATGATGCCGCCATGATAGTAGTTCATGACAGGATTACCTATATAGCTTTCGGAAAAGGGCATTTGGGCAGCGACGTGTCCCTCCTCAATGTTCACGATGGTAAAGCCGAGGAACCTGAAGAAGGGCCTCTTCATCAGTAGCGTGTTCGTTTCCTCGGGCGTCATTCTGGTTTCCGCGGTGTTGTTTGGATATCGAAAAGATTTCTCTCGCCTCGTGTGAGAGCGAAGGTAGCACAGCCACGTGCGACTTCGTCGCCCTTGTCATCATCGAACCAGATAACGCCGGAATTGAAGGCAATATGGCGGGTCTGGTGATAGCATTTGGCGCGGACCAACACGTCGGCGCGGGATTGTGCCGGTCGAAGATAATCCACGCGCAGATCAAGCGTGGCCATCGTGCTGATGTCGTCGATCGCGATGAAATTGACCAGCCCGAATACACTGTCCAGCAGCGCAGTCAGCACTCCGCCATGGAGAAGAGTTGGTGGCTCGTCGATACAAAAAGCGGGATTGAACGGCATCCGGACGGTTACGCCGTCAGGCCCGTGCCCCTCAATCCGCAAGTTCATGTGGGTAATGAAACCCTTGGCTCTCGTGATCCAGAGAGTGCTGATTTGCTCAAAGCGTTGCTGTTCTTTGAGGAGCATCGGTGCGACCTTAGCTGATGACTATTGAAAAAAATAAGCGCGGTTTCTTTCAGTTCATGGAGATTTTGACTCTTCGAGGGGAAGCGGCGTTGTCTTGACAACAGCAACCCATTTCAGTGCTTTCCTCTGTAGGCCGCTCGAGCGCCGTCAAAATGCGAGGGTGCGCAAGCAATACTCCGGATGCGGAACGGTTACGAAATCAGCCATGTCGGCGATCTCCGCGTTGACGGTTGGCAAACATTTCGGTGTTGATCATGTCACGGGCATCGTGTGCTAGGTGAAGGGTTTCGCCGCCGTCTACGTACCAATCTTCGCCGGTGATGAAGTTACCTAACTTCGACGCAAGAAAGACAATCGCGCCAGCGACATCCTCGGGCGAGCGGTTAAACTCATTCCATTTCTGTGGTGGGATCGGATAGCGACCGAGCGCCTCCGTCTTTACAGTGCCGGGTGCTACGCAATTTAGCCGAATGCCGTATTTTGCCCACTCGGCGGCGAGGGTCTTCATCAGTCCGGTCACGCCGGCGCGTGCAGCGGCGGTATGAGCAAAGCCGGTCAACGCGGTGCGGCTGACCGCCGTCACGAATACGATGGAGCCGCCATGTTCGAACATGAAATGATCGGCGACAGCGCGCGTCATCTGCCATGATCCAACTAGATTGTTACGCACTACGGCCTCAAAACCCTTGTTGGTGATATCGCGTGCGGCGGCAACATATTGCCCACCAGCGTTGTTGACCAGGACATCCAGCTGCCCGTAATTCTCTTTAATCCGGCGCATCGCAGCAGTAACACTTGCTTCATCTCGGATGTCGCCTGAGATTACCAATGCTTCGCCGCCCTGGGCACGAATCATCTCGGCGGTTTGCTGCAGCGGATCCTCGCGGCGGGCGAAAAGCACGAGCTTTGCACCACAGAATGCCATTTCAAGCGCGGTAGCGCGGCCCATGCCAGAGCCG
>NZ_JAEMSD010000007.1:29895-46392 GCF_016462955.1 Bradyrhizobium sp.
CCGGTGACAAGTGCAACCTGACCGAGCATTAAACTAGGGGCGAAGCGACTTCCGATTTCTCTCTTCATCTCCGCTTTCCAATATTATTCCCAGAACGACTCGCCGATGATGGTCAGATTGCCATTTCTTGCACACGTGCACTCTCCCCAGATGCAGCTTACCGAAGACGTTGACAAAAATCAAACGGATGTTAGAAAACGGCAATTGCTCTGGACGCATCCGCTACAGTAGCACCGGTAAACAGTCTGAGAAGAACGAATGAGGAGCCTTTCTTCATCACTCAACATCGCCTCTGAACGATTTATTCGCAACCGCGCTACACAAAAGGCGCGCGTAGCGCTTCTGCGCGACCGAATGGCCGAGGCCACAGGTGGTGGACGGGTTGAAATTGTTGAGCGGCACCGCGCTCGTGGCAAGTTGCTGGTGCGCGAGCGCATCGACGTCCTGGTCGATCCCGGCTCGGCATTTCTGGAGCTTTCGAGCTTGGCGGCATGGGGGCAGTATGGCGGCGAGGTACCGGGTGCGGGCATCGTCACTGGCATTGGAATCATCCACGGCCTGCACTGCATGCTGATCGCCAACGACGCTACGGTCAAAGGCGGATCATTCTATCACGAGACGGTGCAGAAACACATTCGCGCACAGGAGATCGCTGACCAAAATCGGCTGCCTTGTCTCTATCTCGTTGACTGCGGCGGTGCCTATTTGCCCGAGCAGGACCGAGTGTTTCCTGGGGGGCGCGATTTCGGCAACGCCTTCTATCGGCAATGCAACATGTCGGCTTCGGGGCTGCCGCAGATATCGGCAGTGTTTGGCGGCTGCACCGCTGGTGGAGCTTATATTCCCGCGCTCTCTGACGAGGTCATCATGGTGCGCGGCAATGCCCGCATTCATCTGGGTGGCCCTTCGATTGTCAAGGTGGCGATCGGCGAGGAAGTCGATGGCGAGACCCTCGGGGGGGCCGAGATGCATACCCGCGTCTCGGGCGTGAGCGATCATCTAGCCGAAAACGAGCATCACGCGCTCGCACTCATGCGCGATATCGTCGCTAGTCTGGGGCTGACACGCCCAACCGCGCCCACAGCTCCACCGCGCCGTCCGCTTTATGATCCCGAGGAGCTTCTGGGTGTCGTGAGCGGCGACCGTAAGGAGCCCTATGACGTGCGCGAGCTCCTGTTGCGTATCATCGATGCCGGTGAGTTCCACGAATTCAAACCCGATTGGGGGGCAACGCTGGTCTGTGGCACTGCACGTATTCACGGCTATCAGGTCGGCATCTTGGGTAACAACGGCGCGCTTCTGTCGGACTCTTCGCTCAAGGGTGCACAGTTCGTCTCAATGTGCGATCAGAGAAATCTG
Source organism: Bradyrhizobium sp. (assembly GCF_016462955.1). Lineage (GTDB taxonomy): Bacteria > Pseudomonadota > Alphaproteobacteria > Rhizobiales > Xanthobacteraceae > Bradyrhizobium. The sequence continues at coordinate 31,255 of NZ_JAEMSD010000007.1, forward strand.
CCCCTTATCTTCCTGCACAATGTCACAGGCTTCATGGTCGGCACGGAGGCCGAGCGCGGCGGCATCGCCAAGAATAGCGCCAAGCTGGTTTATGCCATGTCGGTGGCCAAAGTGCCCAAACTTTCGATGATCGTTGGCGGCTCCTATGGGGCGGGTAACTATGGAATGTGCGGCCGCGGATTTGCGCCGCGCTTCCTGTTTGCATGGCCGACGGCAGAAGTTGCCACCATGTCAGCGGACATCGCAGCAAGCGTGATGATGGAGTTGCGTCGTCAAAAGGGGGGCGACGAGAGGCAGATGCAGGCGGAGCTGGAGAAGATCGAGCTCGCAGTGCGCGCGCAATATGCGGAACAATCCGATCCTTACTATGCAACCTCGCGGCTGTGGGACGACGGTCTGATTGAGCCGGGTCAAACGCGCGACGTCCTCGGGCTGTGCCTGGCCATCGTGACCTCGGTGCCCGAGGCCGGGCGCCATACGCCCGTCTTTAGAATGTGAGACAATGCAACCATGAAGCTCGGCGTACACAACACCGTCATCGTCGACGTGGATGCCCGCGGGGTTGCGACGCTGACGCTCAGTCGTGCGGAGAAGCACAATGCGATCAATGGCGAACTGATTGCTGACCTGGGTGCGGCAGCTCAGATACTGGCGGACGACCCAGCCGTGCGCATCGTGGTGCTGACCGGTGCAGGCAAGAGCTTTTGCGCGGGAGGCGACTTCAACTGGTTTGCCTCGAACGTGGAAAAGACGCGCATTGAGCGGGTGGCACAGAGCGCATCGCTGGCTCATCTGCTACGCAGCCTCGACACCCTGCGCAAGCCGTTGATCGGGCGCGTCAACGGCCCGGCCTACGGTGGCGGCGTTGGCCTGATCTCGGTGTGCGACTACACGATCGGCATCGAAGGCTCGAAGTTCGGTCTTACGGAGGTACGAATGGGCCTGCTGCCCTCCAATATCTCCCCCTATGTGGTGGCGAAGATCGGAGCGGCTGCCGCACGCGAGACCATGCTGTCGGGAGCGTTATTCGATAGTGCGCGTGCCGAGCGGCTCGGGCTTTTGACCGAGGTCGTGGCAGCCGAGGCGCTAGACAAGGCAGTCGAGCGCGTCGTCAATGCCCATCTACAGGCCGCTCCGGGGGCAGTGGCCGAAACCAAGCGGCTCATCGCCTATGTCGCCCGGCACGATCTCCACGCCAACATGATCTATACCGCCGACCGGTTGGCCGACGCCTGGGAGACCGAAGAGGGAGTTGAAGGCATCAACTGCTTCTTGAGCAAGGGCACGCCCTCATGGCGCGTGAAATGAGCTTCACGCGCGTCCTCATCGCCAATCGAGGCGAGATCGCACGGCGCATTCAGCGCGCCTGCGCGAAACTCGGGCTTGAAAGTGTCGCCACTTATTCCGAGTCTGACCGCGACGCCCCCTTCGTAACCGAGGCCAATCACGCTATCTGCGTCGGCCCGCCGGCACCTTCGCGGAGCTACCTGAACATCGATGCGATCTTGGAGGCCGCGCGCGCTGCGGGCGCGGGCGCGGTGCATCCTGGCTATGGCTTCTTGTCGGAAAGCGCCCAATTCGCTCGCCGCGTGGCGGAGGCGGGGCTCGTCTTCATCGGCCCCTCTGTCGAGGCGATCGCGCGGATGGGTTCGAAGATCGAGGCCAAGGCGGCCGCTGAGGCGGCGGGGGTGCCCGTTCTGCCCGGCTATCGCGGGGCGGATCAGTCCGAAGCGCGGCTGCTCGCGGAAGCCGAGAGCCTCGGCGTGCCATTCCTCGTCAAAGCCAGCGCCGGCGGCGGTGGGCGGGGGATGCGGCTTGTTATGGAACTCAAGACGGCAAGTGAGGCGATCCGCGCCGCCAAAGCCGAAGCGCTTGCCGGCTTTGGCGATGCAACCGTGTTTCTTGAACGCTACGCTCCACGCGCACGCCATGTCGAAGTGCAGATCTTGGGCGACAGCTATGGTCATATTGTGCACCTGTGGGACCGCGATTGCTCGCTCCAACGCAACCACCAGAAGCTGATCGAAGAGGCGCCAGCTCCCGGCCTGCCGGCGCCGCTGCGCGAGAAAATGCTCGGGGCCGCCGTCAGCCTCGCCCGCACCATCGGCTACAGCTCGGCTGGCACGGTGGAATATCTCTACGACTCTGAACGTCGGGAATTCTATTTCCTCGAAATGAATACGCGCCTTCAGGTTGAACATCCCGTAACCGAGGCGATCACCGGCATCGATCTCGTGGAATGGCAACTGCGAGTCGCGCGCGGCGAGGAATTGGCCTTCACCCAGAAGGACATTGGCTGCGCGGGTCATGCCATCGAGATTCGCCTTGCAGCTGAGAATCCCGCCGAACGCTTTCGCCCCGAAACTGGCACGATCACCCTCTGGGCACCCCCCAAGGGTCCAGACCTTCGGCTCGACTCAGGGGTCGAGATGGGCAGCGTTGTGAGCCATCACTACGATTCGATGCTCGCTAAGCTGATTGCGAAGGCAGGCGATCGTGAAGGTGCAATCCGCCAGGCCGTTGCTGCGCTCGACAAATTCGCCGTCGGGGGCGTCGGCATGAATATCGCCTATCAGCGCGCGCTGCTCACTCATCCAGATTTCGCCTCGCTGCGCCACCACACCGCAGCGCTCGAACAGCTTTTTCCCGGCGGCTGGAAGGCGCCAGAGGCAGACAATGAAAGTCGAGCGCTAGCTGCGTTGGCGCTGCATCAGCATCTTTCCAAGAGCGTGAATGCCGACCCGTGGCATACGCTGGGTGCCTGGCGTGTGACCGACCGGGCGGGACGGCCTGGTGCGGCGCGCTATTGGCAAGCAGGGGACGAGCTGGAAGAGCTTTTGGCGGTCGGGCAGGATTTGCGGCTGGAGGTTCGCGGAGCAAAGATGACACCGGTCTCGGTTGAAGACATCTCACTCCGCGATGGACGATTGATGGGGCGCGTTGCCGGGCGGCCATTTGCCCGCATCGCGCACTTGGAACGTACCGACGGGAGCTGGCGTGTCCATCTTTCGGGCCGTGATGGCATGATGCAGGTCCATTTCCTCACGCTCGAGGATCTTCATGGCCACGGCGCTGGTGCGGGTTCAGCTGACGAGGATACTCTGAATGCGCCGATGCCCGGCACGATCGTCGAGCTCAGCGTCAGGCAGGGCGACTTTGTCGAACGAGGTCAGACATTGGTGGTGCTGGAGGCAATGAAGTTACTGCAAAGCCTGGTCGCCCCCTTGAGCGGCAACGTGAAGGAGATCTATTGCGTGACCGGCGACACCGTTGCTGGTGGCGCCCCGCTCGTCCGAATGGAGCGAAAGGAAGACACATGAATACCCGTCAAGTCCTAACCGAGGCGACCGCGTTCCCCTTCAACGAAGAGTTGGAGATGATCCGCGCTCAATTGCGGCGGTTCATCGACACCGAAGTTATTCCGGTGGCACACGCGTGGGAGGAGCAAGGCTTAGTACCTCGCGACGTCCTACGCAGAATGGGCGGGCTCGGCGTCCTGGGAATGCGCTATGATCCCGAATATGCCGGTGCCGGGCTCGACACGATGGCGAGTGTGATGCTGGCCGAGGAGCTGGGCCGCTCCACCTTTGGCGGATTCTCGGCGACGGTTTTGGTCCATACCGATATGGCATCGCCGCATCTGGAAAACGCCGGGACGCCGGAGCAGAAGGCGCGTTGGATGCCCGCCATCACCAGCGGTGAGAAGATCACGGCAGTGGCCGTCACTGAGCCGGGCGCGGGATCGGACGTCGCCGGTATGCGTACGCGCGCTGTGAAAAGCGGTTCTGATTGGGTGCTGAACGGCACCAAGATGTTCATTACCAACGGCGTGCACGCCGACTTGTATTTTGTCGCCGCCAAGACCGATCCGGGAGCGAAGGGCTCCCGCGGGATCACGATGTTCGCCGTCGAGAAAGGTGCGCCCGGCTTTTCGGTAAGCCGAGCGTTGAAGAAAACGGGATGGCTGTGTTCGGACACCGCCGAGCTGATTTTCGAGAATGTTCGCGTGCCTGCCGAAAACGTGCTGGGCGAAATCAATCGCGGCTTCTACTCGGTGATGAAGAATTTCCAGAATGAGCGGATTGTGCTGGGTGCACTAGCAGTGGCCGAAGCGCAGACCGCACTGAACCTGACCGTTGCTTACGTCAAGCAACGCAAAGCATTCGGCGGCGCATTGTGGGACAAGCAGACTGTGCGCCAACGCCTGGCGGTTTGCCAGACCCGGGTCGAAGCGGGGCGTCAACTCGTTTATCACGCTGCTCGTCTCGACTGCGAGGGCCGCGACTGTGTGCGTGAAGTCTCGATGGTCAAGGCCTACTCCGGTGAGTTGGTGAACCGGGTTCTCTACGACTGTGTTCAGTTTCACGGAGGCATGGGGTACATGCGTGAGATGGCGGTGGAGCGGATGTCGCGCGATGCCCGAGTTCAGGCCATTGGCGGCGGCGCCAGCGAGGTCATGCTAGAAGAGGTCGCCAAACGAATGTAGTCGTTTGGCCTACACCTGCGACATCTGAGAATGCTCGCGTGAAGTATTTGGCGGCTGTATAGATTGCGGCGATTGTGCCAATTGAACAGATTCAGGAAAGCGGTCGTTGCAGCCGAGATGCGGACCAACGACATGCCGATGGAGCGATCGTCGTTCCTTCGGCGCGACCGGGCGCGGCATGCAGCGTCAGTGAAGGTCATCGGATCACGGCCGGACACAATAGACTGCGTGTTGAACCCGAAAGGCTCGTTCCTTTTTTTGGCTAAGAGCGAAAGCGCCTCCCCTGAAGCACCTTGCGGTGTTTTCTAACACATGTTAGATGTGATCGAGCCCGACAACAACAGATCGGGGGGAGGGAGGAAATGGACAGTTCACCGCGAGCGCAGTTCGGGTTATCGGAATCCAAGTTGCGCAATTGCGCGACGGTTTTCAGGCCTGATCTTTTCAAAGGAAAAGCCGTCGTCGTTTCCGGTGCTGGCAGCGGCTTGGGTCGGGCAATCGCTTCGCTCTTCGCGCGGCTTGGTGCATCATTGGCGATTTGCGGCCGCAATGAAGAAAAACTGAATAGCGCTGCGGATTATTTGCGCGGATTCGGCGGCGATGTCCTCAGCGGTCAATTGAGCATCCGCGATCCAGAGCAGGTAGCAAATTTTATCAGCGCAGTAGGCGAGCGATTTGGCCGGCTGGATGTTCTCGTTAACAATGCTGGAGGGCAGTTCCCACAGCCGGCACTCGACTACTCAGTTAAGGGCTGGAACGCAGTGGTCGACACCAACCTCAATGGCACATGGTGGATGATGCAGACGACAGCGAAGAGATGGGTTGCGACAGGACAGCCCGGAACCATCGTAAACATCGTCGCCGACATCTGGCGCGGCCTGCCAGGCATCGCGCATTCCTGCGCGGCGCGCGCCGGCGTGATCTATCTGTCCAAATCGGTGGCCGTGGAATGGGCGCCGTACAAAATCAGGGTCAATTGCGTCGCGCCCGGATGCTGTGAAAGCAGCGGATTCGGCAACTATTCGCCGGAAGGCGCGGCCACCTTCGAGGAATCAAATCCCATGCGCCGGTCTGGAGACGAGTGGGATATTGCCGAAGCTGTAATTTACCTGGCTGCGCCGTCGGGCAAGTTCATTACTGGAGAAGTCTTGACGGTCGACGGTGGTCAGCAGCTGTGGGGTGATCCGTGGCCGACGGGGCGTCCAGGCTATTTTAAATTAGGCTAACCAGGTTCAACGGGCCGCGAATGCGAAGCGAGCTGGTATGACAGAAGATTGTGTGCCGAAATCGTTTCACCAAGCGGAACCGGTACTGCAATGCACTGGCATTGAACGACGCTTCGGCGGCCTTGTTGCCGTGACCGGTGTCGATCTGAGTGTGTACCGCGGCGAAATCTTTGGGCTCGTCGGCCCAAATGGTAGCGGCAAAACTACGCTGACAAACGCCATAACCGGCTTTTATCCGCCTAACAAGGGAACAATCAAACTCGACGGCAAGGACATTACTGGCACAGCACCTCACAAGGTGGCGAGTTTAGGCGTTGCCCGCACGTTTCAGAATCTGGCGCTCTTCAATGGCATGAGTGTGCTCGACAATATTCTGCTTGGACGACATATTCACATGCGCCCGGGCGTCATTCGTACGGCGCTATACTGGTGGTTGGCGCGTCGCGACGAAATGCGAAGCCGCGAAATCGTGGAGGAAGTGATCGAGTTCTTGCAACTCGAAAGTGTCCGTCACGAACTCGTCGACGGCATTCCGATCGGAATGAAGAAGCGTGTCGAGCTTGCACGCGCGTTGGTGGCGGAACCGCGCCTTCTGATCCTCGATGAACCGATGGCTGGAATGAACCAGGAGGAGAAGGAGTATATGGCAAGGTTCATTCTCGATGCGCGCGCGGAACGCGGCGTGAGCGTTTTGTTGATCGAACACAGTATGGATGTGATTACCGGCATATGTGATCGCGTGCTGGCATTGAACTACGGAGAAATGATCGCAACGGGCAAGCCCAGGGAGGTTGTCAAGGATCAGCGGGTCATTGAAGCCTATATTGGTGTCGGTCATGCGGCATGAAAAAGTGATGAGCATGCCTACATGCGCTGCAGACGATACCCTGCCGCGCCTACTAGTCCACAATGCCGCCCAGCATGGCAACAAAATCGCGATGCGGGAAAAAGATCGCGGCATCTGGAAGGAGATGACGTGGTCAGAATATTTCAATGAGGTGCTGGTTTGCGCTGCGGGCCTTGACGCTCTCGGAGTTCGACCGGGCAATGCAGTCATGATTCTTGGCGATAATCGCGCGCGCCTTTACGCGGGCGTGATTGCATCGTCGATGCTGGGAGCATACGCGATGCCAGCCTACCCTGGGACGACGCTGGACGAATTGCGCCACTTCGTCGGTGAAGTGAAGGTTGTGGCGGCGCTCGCCGAAGACCAGGAGCAGGTCGACAAATTTCTCGATTTGCGGGAGGCCGGCAGTACGATCGAATATATCGTCTACGAGGATAAGAGAGGCCTTAATACCTATGACGCGTCGGGGCTCCTGTCGTGGGAGGAACTTAACGATAAAGGCGAGACGAACCTTAAGGCCGATCCGCAACTGCGGGACCGCATCGTCAATCGCGCGGCGCCGGATGATCCGGCAATATTCCTGCATTCGTCAGGCACGACCGGTAAACCAAAGGGGGTCGTGCTCAGCCACAGAAATGTCATCGCCGCAGTTCGCAATGCATATTCTGGCGGGGCATTCAATTATGGTGAAGAGGTTCTCGCTTACTTGCCGATGGCATGGGTCGGAGATTTTGCCCTGACCGTGGCTGCCGGAATCGCTTTTCGTTTCACCGTCAATGTACCGGAAAGGCAGGAGACGGTCTTGCGTGACATGCGCGAGATTGCGCCCAGCCTTTATCTTGCTGCCCCGCGCAGCTGGGACAATTTGCTGACCTCTATTCAGGTCGGAATCGAAAACTCCACTCCGTTAAAGAAATGGCTCTACCACTTTTTCACGGACAGAGCGATTGCTTCGGAAAGGCGAAAGCTCGACGGTCAAGAGGGTAGCCATCTGGAATGGCTGGGCCGGTTGCTCGGCGAACGCATCGTCTTCGGACCGATAAAAGACCTCTACGGTCTTAGCAGACTAAAAAGCGCGTTCACGGGCGGCGAGGCCATTGGGGAGGACACCTTTGTTTTCTACCGCGCGCTGGGGATCAAGTTGCGGCAGCTCTATGGCCAGACCGAGAATGCGGCCTTCAACGCTATCCAGATGCCCGATGAGGTCAAGCTACACACCGTAGGGCGACCGCTTCCCGGCGTTCAGGTCAAGGTCACGGACGGGGGTGAAATACTGCTGAAGGCAGAAAGCGTGTTTCGGGGGTACTACAACAATCCCCTGGCAACCGCGGAAACGCTCAAGGACGGTTGGCTGCACACCGGCGATGCCGGATATTTGGAAGACGATGGTCACCTTGTCGTGCTGGGGCGTGTGTCAGAGGTCGTCCATACCAAGGAAGGTGAGCGTTACGTCCCCAACTACATCGAGAATCGGCTGAAGTTCAGCCCATACATAAAAGACGCAGCCGTTTTCGGAGCCGGTCGGGACGAACTAACGGCTATTGTTTGTATCGATCTGGAGGCCGCCGGGCATTGGGCAGAGACCAACGCGGTGCCCTATGTCTCCTACGCTGACCTGTCGCAACGGAACGAAATTGCCGGACTACTTGGCGACGCGTTTCATCGGGTCAATAAAGCGCTTCCAGAATCACTGAAGCTGCATCGGTTCGTCAGCCTTCACAAGGAATTCGACCCGGACGATGGAGAGATAACACGCACCCGCAAGCTTCGCCGCTCTGTTGTTGAAGAACGATACGCATCGGTTATCGACGCACTTTATGATGGATCGAAAGAAATCCACGTCAAAGCTGCGGTGACGTACGAGAGCGGTGAGGTCGGGTTGGTTGAGCGCACGCTGGTAATTCGGGAGGTCTAATGGACATCGCATATGTCAGCGAGTTAGCTGTAAATGGCGCATTGACCGGACTGCTCTATTCGCTTTTCGCACTTGGACTAGTGTTGATCTACAAATCATCGTCCGTTCCCAATCTTGCCCAAGGCGCATTGACGATGCTGGCCGCATACGTGGTGCTGGCCTTGTCCCGGCAGTTGGGTTTCCCATTGTGGCTGGGAATCGCTGTGACAACGATCATCATGTTTTTGGCCGGCTTTGGTGTGGAGAAGGTGACGTTGCGGCGAATGGCGGGGCGTCCGATTGTCATGATCCTGATGATGACGCTCGGCCTCGACATCTTCATACGAGGTTCGACTTTGGCAGTGTGGGGCGGTACCTCCCGTTCGATGGAGCTCGGCGTCAGCTACGATCCTTTGTTTCTTGGACCGTTGCTGCTGAGCCGCATCAATCTGGCCGGGGCCTGCGTCGCGATCGCACTTTTTGTAGCATTCCTCCTGTTCTTCCGAACGCGCCGTGGAATCCGGTTACGCGCAATCTCGGACGACTACGTCGCTTCTTGGTCGATCGGAATCTCCGTTGAACACGGCGTAGCGTTGTCATGGGGTATGGCTTCGGTGGTCGCCGTTGCGTCAGCCGTGATTTGGGGAGAGATCCAGGGCGTCGACCAATCGCTTTCGCAACTCCTGTTAAAAGGACTGACTGTCGCCGTCCTGGGTGGGCTTGACAGCATAGTTGGTGCGATCCTCGCCGGAATTGTCCTTGGGGTCATCGAGAACGTGGGCGCCTCCTACCTCGATTTGGTGGTTGGAGGAGGTAGTCGTGACCTAATCGTCGCTGCCGTGCTGATCTTCACCGTCATGTTGCGTCCACACGGACTCTTCGGACGCCATGACATCGAAAGAGTATGACGCATGTTTTATCCTCTCGCGGGCGTTCGTCATCAGAGCTATGTATCGGACAGCAAGCTATTTCCGGTGCCAACGGACCGGAACCTGCTTATCGTCCTTACCGTCGCTGCTATCGCTGCGCCGTTCCTGTTGAGTTCGTTGTATCTAAACAGCTACGTTCAGCCTTGGCTGATCTGGACGGCGCTGGCGCTCGGTCTCAATTTGGCGACAGGCTGGGCGGGGCAGCTGCATCTGGGATACGCTGCGACGATGGCGGTGGGCGCCTATGCGGCCGTCCACGCAGCCAGGTTCGGCATACCCTGGGAATTTGCTCTTCTGATCGGCGGCCTCGCCGCATCCCTGATAGGAAGCCTGTTTGCGTTCGCGGCCCTGCGGGTGAAAGGGCTTTATCTCGCGATCGTGACACTTGCGATGCAGTTCGTCATGGATTGGGTACTGAATCACTCACCAGCGATATCTGGCGGCTCACATGCCTCGCTTCAATCCCCTCGTTTTGCGCTTCTTGGGCAGGAAATCGCTTCAGGCAGAGGGTTATACTACGTGGCGCTGGGATGGTGCGCGTTGGTGACCGTTTTCATGATGAACCTGCAGCGAACCGCCTTGGGACGTGCCCTGGTTGCCGTGCGCGAGAAGGATTATGCGGCTGCAATTCTCGGCGTGAACAGCTTCTACTACAAGCTAATCGCGTTTTCGATGTGCTCGTTCATCGGTGGGATTGGTGGCGCCCTGCTTGTTGCTACGTTCTTTTTCCTTGCTGCGCCCGAGCAATTCTCGGTCAATGTTTCAATTCAGGTGCTTGCCATGATCATCGTCGGCGGGCTCGGCAGCATCATCGGTACGTATTTTGGAGTGGCATTGATCCTCCTCATGCCGGGAATCGCCAATGAGATAATTGCGAATTTGACGTCTTTCCTTGGGCTTCCACTCGGAAATGAAACCCTTGCTCATATCCCTACCACCGTCTACGGCGCTTTGATCATCATTTTCCTGCTGGTTGAGCCTTTGGGACTCGGGAAGCTTTATGCGAATATCAGGGACTATTTCCTGGTCTGGCCCTTCGACCAGTTCAAGAAATAGAAATCGGCATGAAACCAAACGACATTCAACAAGATGGCCCAATCCTGTCGATGAACAGCGTGGAGGTGCTTTACAATTCGGTCATGCTCGCCATCAAGGGCGTGTCGATTGAGGTGCCCTACGGCGGAATGGTCGCGCTCCTCGGATCCAATGGAGCTGGGAAGAGTACCACATTGAAAGCCATAAGCGGCCTTCTGAGCGCAGAACGCGGAAAGGTAAGCCGGGGCGAGATCCGCTTTGACGGTAGAGTGATCGGCGACAATCCGCCTCAGCAGCGTGTCGGACTGGGGATTTGCCACGTGATCGAGGGGCGCCGAGTTTTCGAGCATCTTACGCCAGATGAGAACCTCGAGGCTGCCGCTCCGATGTCATTGTCGAGAACGCGGGTCGCATCGGAGAAGGCGCGCATTTACGACTACTTTCCGCGTCTAGCTGAGCGAAAATCTTCGCTTGCCGGATATCTTTCGGGCGGTGAACAGCAGATGCTCGCAATCGGACGGGCCTTAATGACGCAGCCGCGCTTGCTCATGCTGGACGAGCCAAGTCTGGGTCTGGCTCCGTTTCTGGTCGCCGAGATTTTCGAGATCATCAAACGGATCAATCGCGATCATGGCCTATCCGTCCTGCTTGTCGAGCAAAATGCGCTCGCAGCTCTCGATATCGTCTCGCGTGGCTATCTGATCGAGAATGGACGTGTCGTCATGCACGACACGGCAGAGAGGCTGAAAGCAAACTCCGATATTCAGGAGTTTTACCTCGGGGGCAGTCAAGCCAAGAGTTTCCACGACATCAAGCACTATCGCAGACGCAAGCGCTGGCTCAGCTGATCAGAACGCCCCAATGTGTCAGTTGTGAACGGAGGAGACTCATGATGGGATTTTTCAAATACTCAGTGGCTGCGGCAATCGCTGGCATTGTGGCGCTTTCGGTAGCTCCGCCTGCCGGCGCCGCACAACCGCTGAAGCTCGGCGTCTGCTACGACCTAAGCAAGGCCTACACGTTCGCCACGCCTCAGGTATCGCAGGCGGCACAGGATCTGGTCGCGCTAACCAATCTCAAGGGTGGGATCGGGGGCGCTCCGATCGAAGTCATCGTGCAAGACCACGGCAATGAGCCGCAACGCGGCATCGAATGCTACGAGAAACTTAAGCGGGAAGGCGTGTTCATCTTTGACACGCTGTCGACTCCCGTTTCAATCGCCATGTTGCCGCGAGTTATGCAGGACAAGAACATCCTCATCCAAGCACTAGTTGGCCGCGGAGACGCTGTCGATGGCGGCGTATTCGGGTGGGTTTTTCCGCTGGGTCCTACTTATTGGGGACAGGTTGCCAATAATGTTGCCTACTTAAAGCAGGTGCACGCTGGCAACCTGCGCGGGGTAAAAATCGGCTTTGTCTATCTCGACTATCCGTTCGGACAGGAGCCGATTCCAATTTTACAGACGCTCGCCAAGGTGGAAGGATTTGAATTGAAGCTCTATCCGGTGCCGCTCCCTGGCAAAGATCAGACGAGTGTCTGGACCCAAGTGCGCCGTGACCAGCCAGATCACATCATTAGCTGGCTGCTAGCGGGAGCGCATGTCGTGGCATCCAAGGAGATGAAGCGCAATGGTATCCCAATGGATAAGTACATCTCGGTTAATTGGTTGAACGAAGTTGACATTGCCAATATCGGCGCTGAGGCTGCAAAAGGATTGAAGCGTGGCACCAACGTCGCGGGCGGTCAGGATATTCCAGTGATTCAAGAGATTATTGCTGAGCTTTACAAGAAGGGTAAGGGCAGCGGGCCAGAGAAGAATCTCAAAGATGTATACTACAACACCGGACTAGCGATGTACTCGATGGTCCTTGAAGGCGCTCGCCAAGCTGCCAAGTTGCATGGCACTCCAATTTCCTCCGCCACAATGCGCGAGGGTCTCCAAAATATCGCAAGTTACGATGCCGGTGGACTTATGGCGCCGGTAACTGTGACATCAAGCGATCACGGCGGTGGTGGGAAGACCCGCATCGAGATGTGGGATGGAGAAAAATGGATACCCCAAACAGAATGGATCGCCGCCTACACAGATATCATCTGGGAAGTGGTAAGGAAAAGTTCTTCCAACTATCACAACTAGCACTTGAAGACATGACGAACGCCAACTCCGTTCAGCAGCGCTCTTAAAGGCCGAGGACAGCAGAAGGCGTACTGAAATTCGACCAACAGATTGGGAGGTAGAATGTTAATCGGGAAGGTGACAAAGGGCTTGGCGGTCGCTGCCGCTCTCAGTGCCGCAGGCTGGACAGACGCTTTGGCTCAGGAAGGAACCCTGAAGTTCGGCTTGTGCTTCGATCTAAGCAAATCCTACACGTTCGTCTCGCCACAGGTGGCGCAAGCTGCGCAAGACCTTGCCGCCCTGACGAATATTAAGGGTGGTATCGAAGGGCACAAGGTAGAGATCGTGGTTCAGGACCACGGCAACGAGCCCCAACGCGGCATTGAATGCTACGAAAGGCTTAAACGTGACGGCGTGTTCGTATTCGACATGCTGTCGACACCGGTGTCGATAGCTGTCCTACCGCGGATCATGAAGGATAAGAACATTTTGATGCAGTCATCGGTCGGACGCGGTGATGCCGTTGACGGCTCGGTGTTCACGCAAATCTTCCCCGTGGGTGCGACTTATTGGGGGCAAGCCGCCAACGATATCGCCTACATCAAACAACAGCGCAGCGGCGATTTGAAGGGGGCCAAGATCGGATTTATCTATCTCGACTATCCCTTCGGTCAGGAGCCGATCGGTGTCTTGAAGACACTCGCTGAACGCGAAGGCTTCGAGTTGAAGCTCTACCCGGTGCCGTTGCCCGGCAGCGATCAGACGAGCGCTTGGACGCAGGTAAGGCGCGACCGGCCTGATTTCATGATCAGCTGGCTCCTGGCCGGAGGACATGTCGTCGCGGCCAAAGAAATGAAGCGCAACGGCTATCCGATCGAAAAGTACATTTCGGTCAACTGGCTTAACGAGGTGGATATTGCCAATATTGGTCCCGATGTTGCCAAGGGCATCAAGCGTGGCACAAACGTGGTCGGCGGCCAGGATATTCCCATCATTAAGGAAATAATGGCTGAGCTTTACGCAAAGGGTAAGGGAAGTGGCCCCGAAAAAAACCTGAAAGATGTGTATTACAACTTGGGTCTCGCCAACTACTCGGTTGCCTTTCAAGCCGCACGAAATGCGGTGAAACAAGCCGGTTGGCCAGTGACCGCCGCATCGATGAAAGTTGGCTATGAGAGCCTCAAGGATTTCGATGCCAATGGCCTTCTTGCCCCTTTGACCGTCACTGCTCAAGATCATGGTGGCGGAGGCAAGACAAGAATCGAAATGTGGGACGGTCAGAAGTGGGTGCCGCAGACCGGCTGGCTGGCGGACTATCAGGACCTCATCTGGCAGATCGTGAAAACGAGTTCATCCGGATTTAAGGCCGAATAGTTCCGGCGATCCCGTTGGCTCAAATCCTACGTGTCGGCGGGTGCAACCGCCCGGGGGCGGTGGATAATGCATCCGCCGCCGACTGCCAACCTTCAGCGCGAAAGCCAGTGAACTCCATGATCGATAGTCCAATCGAAGTCAGCGTCGAAGAAGATATTGCTACCGTTCTTATCAATCGTCCTGACCGCAAGAACGCGCTATCTGTGGCGGCGGCTAATGGACTGGCCGATGCCTGGGACCGGATCGAAGCGGACAGCAAGATCCGGGCGGTAATTCTAACCTCTGCCGACTGTGGCGTCTTCAGCGCGGGGCTTGACCTCAAGGAGGCGGCCGAGATCGCTCGCAACGAACAGATCGATATCCTGTCCAAAATGCGCGATCCTTTCCACGAGCGCATGCGCACGTGCTCCAAGCCAATCATTGCCGCGATGACCGGCTCGCTGATGGCGGGCGGAATGATGCTGTCGCTGATGTGCGATCTGCGCGTCGGTCTCAAAGGGACTAAGGCCGGCATCACGGAGGTAAAGATCGGTCGTGGCTCGCCCTGGGCCGCTCCGGCCCTCTATATGCTACCTCAGGCAATCCTTATGGAGATCGTTCTGACGGGCGATCTCATGCCAATTGAACGGCTGCACGATTACGGTTTCACTAATTATCTTGAAGATACACCACACGCTGTGCGCTCTCGTGCCAAGGATTTGGCTATGCGCATTGCCAACGGTGCGCCATTGTCTGTCATTGCTGCCAAAGCCAGTGTTCGCTCGACGATGGACCTCGGATGCCGCGAGGGACTGGTAGAGGGTAAACGCCTTCACGAAGTTGTCTATGCCAGCCAAGACGCAATCGAAGGTCCCAGAGCGTTTGCCGAAAAGCGCAAACCGGTCTGGCAGGGCAGGTAAGGGTGCGCGTGATCTAGCGGCTCTGTCGGGAGATCAGAACGCAAGGTTCCGTGACGAGCGTTGCCTATTTAGAAACTAGCGGGGCGATCGCAGTGGGCAGTGTTGCGTTTGAACTTCCCGAGTACGTCGTTGAAGTGCGCGATGGCGTTCTGCGTTTTGTCGATTCGCAGGTCGTGCCGCTGATCGATGGGAATCGCACGCTTCTCGAAGATCAGCGACGGCTGTACGACGAATATGGTCGATACAGCGCCGAAGTACGCACGTTGATCCACCAAGTGAGGATGCTTTCGGCCGAAGCCGGCTTCTATGCGATGTGCGCACCGGCGGAAATC
>NZ_JAEMSD010000596.1 GCF_016462955.1 Bradyrhizobium sp.
GCGTCTGGATGCACGGCGAGGCGGCGAGCGAAGCCGGGCCGGGGCTGATCGCGGAGGATCTGACCGAGACGCTGCCGGCGGTACACCGGCGGATCTATGACGCGCTGGGCGTGGAATTTTGAGCGGTCACTCCACCCCGTACCACCGCACCAGCCGCGGCGCGGCCCAGTCGGTCACAACCGATTCGAGCAGCCATCGTCCTGGCGCGGTCGCCGCAAAGGCGATGCGTTGGGTCTGGCCGGGCTCGACCGCAAGCGTGTCGAGCCAGTACGGTTTCCAGCCGTCGTCGAGCCTGTCGAGCAGGCGGAACGGGTGGCCGTGCAGGTGGAAGACCGCCGCGACCGCGCCCGGGTTCTTCAGGGCCAGCACGACGGTGCGGCCGACCCTGGTGCGAAAGGCAGGGGCGGAGGCGGTGGAGAAGCTCGCGGGCCTTGTCCAACCGGCGTCGGCCGCACCGAGCGCGACATCGAACCGCAGGGCGCCCTTCAGGTCTAGCTTCTCAGGCAGATCGTTCGAGGGCAGCGGCCGTGGCGGGGACAGCGGTGCGCGCTCCAGCTTTCCCGAGACCGCGAGGCTGCCGATTTGGCGCGCCGTCTTGCCGTCATGCAGCAGGAATGGGGCCGATGTGGTCGCATCCACAAACGCGTCGGCGCGCCCGCCCGGCGCCAGCACCAGGGCGCCGTTGCGCGCCGGAAACGGCTCGGCCGGCTGTCCGTCCAGGGCCATCACGCGGACCTCGTGGCTCTCCAATTTGATCGCCAGAACAGAGCGTTGCGAGCCGTTGATGAAGCGCAGCCGGAGCCGCTGGCCGACCGAGGCTGAGAGTTCGAATGAAGTCCGTCCGTTGATGGTGTAGAGCGGCGCTGCGTCCGTCGGGTCCTGGCCTGGCGGGATCGCGGAGCCGTCCGGCCGCAGGCGCCATTCCTCGATCAGCAACACCTCGTCGCGATCGATGGCGACCGGGCCGGCCTCGGCGGCGATGACCGGAAGCGGGCGCGCGGGTTGCTTCAAGCCGTCCTCGAACAGCCGGAAGTCGGCCAGCAAGGTCCCCGCGCTGGGTATTGAAATGATTGATGTTTCAACCGCATCGGGCGGGGCAGGCGCGCGCCCCTGCAGCGGGTCGGTGGTGGCGGCGCCAGTCAGGCCGTACCAGACTGGCGCAAGCGGCGCAGGAAGCTCGTTTCGGAACACCAGCTGGCAGCGGTCGCCGCGCTTGAGACGGGCCTCCCTAAGGTGGTTTACGGCGGCAAGCTCGTAGATTGGTGTAGCCGGCTGACCCGGCCTCAGGGCCAGCGTTGACGCCCTGGCCTGCAGCGCGAGCTGGGCGGTCACGAGCGGGCCCGCGCCACCGGCGATCAAGCCGGCCGCCGCAGCGCCAAGCCCGGCCAGAACCTCGCGTCGATCAGGGGCAACGAAGCGCATTTTCATCGGGCGATCCGGACCACGCCGCGCTGGATAAGTCCAGCCATCATGCCTACTTGAAGCCTGCCTCCATCGGGCCATTTTTTTGCTGCGAACAGTCAGGCACATGCTATAAGCCCGGCCGCCCGCGGCATCGCGGCCGGTCTTGATGCAAATTCACGCGGGCGTGGCGGAACTGGTAGACGCGCTGGATTTAGGTTCCAGTGACGAAAGTTGTGGGGGTTCGAGTCCCTCCGCCCGCACCAAGCGCTTATCGCGTTTGCACGGATTACGAGACCTGCTTCGGCGGATGATCGTCCGCCTGGAGCCGGTCCGATGAACCACCGGTGGTGAGGCATTCGCCTCGCGCCGGATCGATTAATGACAGCGTCCCGACGCGCGACGTGCCGGGACCGAACGAGAAGAAGATTGGACGCCATGCAGGTCACAGAAACCCTCTCGGAAGGTTTGAAGCACGAGTTCAAGATCAGCGTTCCCGCCTCTGATCTCGATGCCAAGGCCGGCGCCAAGCTCGTCGACCTCAAGGACAAGGTCCGCATCAACGGCTTCCGCCCGGGCAAGGTGCCGGTCTCGCATCTGAAGAAGGTCTATGGTCGCTCGGTGATGGCCGAGACCATCGACCAGACCATCCGCGACACCAACACGCAGCTGTTCTCCGAGCGCGGCTTCCGTCTCGCCACCGAGCCGAAGATCACCATGCCGAGCGAGCAGGCCGAGGTGGAGGAGCTGCTGAGCGGCAAGACCGACCTGACCTACACGGTCGCGATCGAGGTGGTGCCGGCGATCGCGCTCGCCGACTTCAAGAGCTTCGAGGTCGAGAAGCCCGTCGCCGACGTGTCCGACTCCGACGTGGACGAAGCGATCAAGCGCATTGCCGATACCAATCGCACCTTCGCCGACAAGGGCGAGGGCGCCAAGGCCGCCTCGGGCGACCGTGTCACCATCAACTTCACGGGCCGCATCAACGGCGAAGTCTTCGAAGGCGGCACCGGCGAGGGCATCCAGGTCCTGATTGGCTCCAACACCTTCATTCCGGGCTTTGAGGAGCAGCTCATCGACATCGGCGCGGGTGAGACGCGCACGCTGAAGGTGTCGTTCCCGAAGAACTACATGAACGAAAAGCTCGCCGGCCAGCCGGCCGAGTTCGAGACCACCGCGACCCTGATCGAGGCGCCGCAGGACCTTGCGATCGACGACGAGTTCGCCAAGTCGCTCGGTCTGGAATCGCTGGACAAGTTGAAGGAAGCGGCGCGCGAGCGCCTCGTTGCCGAGTTCGCCACCGCCACGCGCCAGCGCGTCAAGCGCGCGCTGCTTGACCGCCTCGACGAGGCGCACCGCTTCGAAGCGCCGCCCTCGCTCGTCGACGAGGAGTTCAATCTGATGTGGAACTCGGTCAAGGCCGAGATGGACTCCGCCGGCAAGACCTTTGCCGACGAGGACACCACCGAGGACAAGGCCAAGGAAGAATACCGCAAGATCGCCGACCGCCGCGTGCGGCTCGGCCTCGTACTCTCGGAGATCGGCGACAAGAACAAGATCACCGTGACCGACGACGAGGTCGGCCGCGCCGTGATCGAGCGCGCCCGCTCGATGCCCGGCCGCGAGAAGGAGGTCTGGGACTACTACCGCAACAATCCCCAGGCGCTGGCCCAGCTTCGTGCACCGATCTATGAGGACAAGGTCGTCGACTTCATCCTCGAGCTCGCCAATGTGACCGAGAAGAAGGTCTCGCGCGAGGATCTCTACAAGGACGACGAGGCGGAAAAGACCGCCGCTTGAGGCATTTGAGGTCGCCTTCCATTAAGGATGATCAGCGAACGGGCCCAGCTAGCCAGATGGCCGGCTGGGCCTCTTTGTGCGAATCAGCTTCAACTGTCCCGCGGGATTAAGCCTTAATGCGCTCCGCACTTGTCAGGCGCGAATTGGGCTATATCTGTCGATACGCCTTCTACCTCTTACCCAAGTTCCTGCATCACGGCACGTCCATCCGCCTTGGGGCGCCTCCAGCCAGACTGGCAGCCCCGGCGATGTCCGTCTCCGAAAACCCTAGGTGACTCATGCGCGATCCGGTTGAAACCTACATGAACCTCGTGCCCATGGTGGTCGAGCAGACCAACCGTGGCGAGCGCGCCTACGACATTTTCTCGCGCCTGTTGAAGGAGCGCATTATCTTCGTGACCGGCCCGGTCGAGGACGGCATGTCGACGCTGATCGTGGCGCAGCTCTTGTTCCTCGAGGCGGAAAATCCGAAGAAGGAAATCTCGATGTACATCAACTCGCCGGGCGGCGTGGTGACAT
>NZ_JAEMSD010000597.1 GCF_016462955.1 Bradyrhizobium sp.
GCCACGGTCAGCACCGCCATGAACGCCAGCACCGCCGCATAGGTCTTGCGGCCGAGCCCTGCGGACAATTGGGCGCGGCTGCCCGCTTTGGCCATCCGCGCATGCAGCTCGATCAGAAAATCGCGAAAGCCGTTGTCCTGCGGCGCCATCAGGGCCGCGGTCTGCCAGCTGGTGGACAGGATAGCGATGCGGCCGCCGCCGGCGCGGCTGACATCGGCACGAAAACGGTGCTGCTGCATTGACACCGGACGAAACGACAGCCGGATCGCGGATATCTCGTCATACCGCCACAAGCCCGAGCGTCCTCCGATGTGCCAGGACAGTCCCTCCTCCGTGAGCGCGAAGCGATGCGCCGAGCCGATCAGCGAGGCCTTGTAGGCGTAGCTCGTGGCAGAACCAGAGTCGGCTCCCGGCATGTCGACGATCCCACCGGCGATCGCCTTGCGTGATCGCCCCCGCCCATCCTACAAGCGAGGCATGGCTGAGACGACCTTTTTTCCGCGCCGCCTGATTCTCGGCGCCGCAATGATCTCCGGCGTGCTGCTCGCGCTCGCGGTGCACATGCTGGGCGCGCGCTACGGGCTCGATCTCGGCGGCCTCTGGCGCTCCGGCACGCAAGAGTTCATGCCGACGGGCGCTGCGATCGCGTGGTGGCTGATCGCGACCGTCGGCTTCTCCGGCGGCTATTTCACCGCAAGCCTGATGCAGAGCGCCGTCTCGGGGCAGATCCCGCAACGGATGCGGCAATTCCTGATCGCGGTCGGCGTGCTGCTGCTGGCGGGTGCGGGCCAGGCGGCCTCGGCGCCGAGCCCGATCCCGACCGTCTCGGTCGTGCTCGCCGGGCTTGCCGCGCTGTGCCTTGGCGCCGTGATGGCGTTTTGCGGCGCGCACTTCGCGCTGCGCCGCGGCTGACACTCAGGCGGACGCGCGCAGCCGCGGGCCTTCCAGCATCATCGCCACTTCGGAAGCGGGCCGCGGCTTGCTGAACAGATAGCCTTGCGCCTGGGTGCAGCCCTCGCGCCGCAGCAGCTCGAGCTGGGCGTCGTTCTCGACGCCTTCCGCGGTGGTGACGATGCCGAGGCTGCGGCCGAGGCCCGTCACGGCCCGGACGATCGCCATGGAATCCTCGCGCGTCGCCAGTTCCGACACGAAGGAGCGGTCGATCTTGATCTTGTCGAACGGGAAGCTGCGCAGATAGCTCAGCGACGAATAGCCGGTGCCGAAATCGTCGAGCGAGATGCGCACGCCCATCGCACGCAGCTCGTGCAAGGTGGCCAGCGTCGCCTCGCCGTTCTGGAGCAGCACCGTTTCGGTGATTTCGAGCTCGAGGCGGCGCGCATCAAGGCCCGAAGCGGTCAGCGCCTCGGCCACGGACGCGATCAGGTTCGGGCTCTTGAACTGCACCGGCGACAGGTTGACGGCGACGTCGACATCGCTCGGCCAGGTGGCTGCGTCGCTGCAGGCGGAGCGCAGCACGCACTCGCCGAGCTGAATGATCAGGCCGGTCTCCTCGGCCAGCGGAATGAAACCGATGGGCGCGATCAGCCCGCGCTGCGGATGGTTCCAGCGCAGCAACGCTTCGAAGGCGACGACGCGGCCGCTCGCGACGTCCCGGATCGGCTGATAGTACGCCTCGAACTCGTCGCGTTGCAGAGCCGCGCGCAGATCCATTTCCAACAGGCGCCGCGCCTGAGCACGCGCATCCATGCCGGTCTCGAAGAAGCGATAGGTGCCACGGCCGTCCCCCTTGGCGCGGTAGAGCGCGAGGTCGGCGTTCTTCAGCAACTCGTCCGGGTTGGTGCTGTCCTGCGGCGACAGCGATATGCCGATCGAGACGCCGATCACGATCTGATGGTCGTCGATCTCGTACGGCGCCGAGATGACCTCGACGAGGCGCCCGGCGAGCGACCTCGCCGCGGTTTCCTCAGACCGCCCGATCTGGACGACCGCGAACTCGTCGCCGCCGAGCCGGGCCACGGTGTCGTGTTCGCCGGCGGTCGCCTTGAGCCTGCGGCCGACCTCCTTGAGCAGCGCATCCCCGATGGGATGGCCGAGCGAGTCGTTGATGTCCTTGAAGTGATCGAGATCCAGACAAAGCACCGCGAGCTGGTCGCCCGACTCGGTCCGCTGCAGCCCCTGCTCGAGCTGCTCGTGGAACAGCACCCGGTTCGGCAGGCTGGTCAGCGCGTCGTGGCGCGCCATGTGCGAGATCTTGGCCTGCGCCTCCAGCCACTCGGTGATGTCCTCGAAGGTCGCGACCCAGCCGCCGCCTTGCATCGGCTGGTTGACGACCCGGATGGAGCGGCCGAACCGGCTGACGACGTCGGTCGTGGTGCGGCTCTCGCGCGCGTCGGCCACGAGGCGGGCGAAGAACTCGTCCGCATTGCCCTGCCACTGGCCCTTGGCCTGCTCTTCCCTGAGCACGTCGACCAGGCGCCTGCCGGTGAGCAGGATGTCTGTGCGACGGAGCATTGCCGCATAGCGCTCGTTGAACAGGATGATCTTGCCCTCCGCATCAAACATGCAAAGGCCCTGCGACATGTTCTCCAGCGCACTGTCCAGCACGATCTGCTGTCGGCCCAATTCGCCCTTGGCGCGGCGGTCGAATAGCGCGGCCACAAGCGCAATTGCGATGACCGCGACCGCAGCGCTGGCGGTGAGGAAAGACAGCGAGGCCGGTGCGATGGACAGCCCGCTGATCGCGAGCCCGGAGTCAGGCGTCAGCAGCACCGCGCCCATCGCGGTGAAATGATGTGCGACGATCGCAACCATCAGGAGCGCGGTCGCCGTCAGCGCATGGGAAAGGTCGTCGCGCCGCGCTGCGAGGAACAATGCGCCGGCCGCAAGGACAATTCCGAACAGCACCGAGGCGGCCGCCGTGCTTGCAACCCAATTCACCCGGGCCGGCATCTCCAGCGCTGCCATGCCGGTGTAATGCATGGCCGCGATACCCGCGCCGACGATGGCGCCGCCGAGAATGATCCAGAGCGGACGCGAGGACGAGACCGCGATGCTTAATCCGACAAAAGTCACGGAGATTGCGATAATCAGGGAGAGGACCGTCATCGGGATGTTGTAGGCGCCGGTCCCGCCCGGCGCGTAGGCGAGCATCGCGATGAAATGCGTCGCCCAGATGCCGCATCCGCTGACGGCGGCATCGAGGACGATCCAGGCCAGGCGCCCGGAGCCTCGCGTCGCACGTGCCCGCTGGAACAGGCTGATCGCCGCCGCGCTGGCGAGCAGACACACAGCCGCGGCAAGAGCGACCAGTCGCCAATCGTGCTCGTCGGTGAGACAGTAGAGAACTTGATACATTGCGGGCCCCTATCGGCCGGCAATTGAGACGACAGAGGTGGACGATCGGTAACCGGCTACGAACCTGCTCCGGGAATGGTGAACGAGAGATGTGCGGGTTTGCTCGCATTGTGTCCCGGCCGACGCACCTTTGCGGGTCACGACGGCGGATGGCGAACAAGCGAAGGCGCCGCGCGAGACTCCGCGCGGCGCTCCTGGCTACGCCTTCATCAGCTCGCCGCGCGCAGATTGACCTTGCTCTCGGCGAGCGTTGTCAGCTTCTGGTCGGTCGCCTTCTCCTCCTCGAGCGTCTTGGCCAGCACCGCCGCGCAGTCGTTGCGGCCGAGCTGCTTGGCCCAGGCGATGAGGCTGCCATAGCGGACGATTTCGTAGTGCTCCGCCGCCTGCGCCGCGTTGATCAGCGC
>NZ_JAEMSD010000598.1 GCF_016462955.1 Bradyrhizobium sp.
GTTCACCATTGATGACGGCTACACCGATGAGCTCCGGCGACGTCGTCGCAATGTCACACCAGCCGTTCAGCGTGACGGCGCTGCGTCGGGCCTGGGTTCGAGCAGGCGCGACAACGCGATCTCGTTCACGACGGGCGGGGTCTGCTTCAGCAGCTCCGCCACATAGGCACGGCGGTTCGCCTCGACGCGCTCGGCCCGCATGCGCTGCACCAGGGCATCCCTCACGTCGGCGAGCGGCCGCGTATGCGAGGCCTCGGTGTCGACCAGTTTGATAACGTGCCAGCCGTCCTCGAGCCGGATGGGATCGCCGATCCCGGATTTGGGCAGGCCCGTGACCTGCGCGCGTATTTCGGTGCGCAGATCGGGCTCGGCAACCCAGCCGATCTCCCCTTCCCGTCCTGCGGTTGCCGCATCCTCCGACGAGGCACGCGCGATCGCCCCGAATTCCGCGCCGGGTTGCTTCACCTTGCGCATGATGTCGTCGAGCTTCCGCCGCGCGGCATCTTCCGCCGCCTTGTCGGCATCCTTCGCGAGATTGACCACGATCTGGGCCAGCCGGAAGCGGCGCGGGACCAGGAACGCGCTGGCGTTGGCTTCATAGACGTTCTTGATCTCGGCCTCGCTCGGATATTGGTCGCCCACGGCCGTGACCGACTGCAGATAGGTTTCGACGATGAGACTGTCACGGGCACGCGCAAGCTGTGTCACCACGCTCGGCTGCTGGTCCCACTTCTTCGCCATCGCTTCCTTCAGCACCAGCCGATTGGCCAGGAGCGCGCGCACGGTCTGATTGAGCAGCGCCGGATCGCGCGCCATCGCCGCCTGCTGGCGGACGTCCAGCATCTGGATCGTGGTACGGACCTCCTCGGCAGAGACATCGCTGTCGCCGACGCGGGCGATGACCTCGCCGCCCTTCGCCGCAGCGTTGTCCTGCGCCGCCGGCTGTGTCGGCTGGGCAAGAGCCGGCGCCGGCGCCGTGCGCTGCGCGGCGGGCGGCGGGTTGCGGGTTTGTGTCTGCGCCTGCGCCATCGGAAGGGACGAAACGGTCGCCAAGAGCGCGGCGGTAAGCAACATGGAGTTGGAGATGGTCATGGCTTGGCCTTCTGCTCGATGATCTTGTCGCGAAAATCCTGCGCAGCGTTCTGATGCTCGACGCGCTGCAGCCCGAACACGGGATCGTGGTCGAGCACCTTCTCCAGCGGATCCATCCGCTCATATTGCTTGACGACGTCGTCGGCGATCCTGACCAGTCGGACGTTCTTGGCCTCGCAGGCCTTGGCGCTCGCCTTCCAGGTCGTCGCCTCGCCCTCGAATTTGGCGCGCTCGGCATCCTTGGTGCGGGCAACTGTGGCCGCCTCACCATAGGCCGCCTTCCACTTCTCCAGCGAATCGTCACGCTCGGCAATGCGCTCGTTGAAGTCCTTCACGGCCTGGCGATAGGCTTGCTCGGCCTCCTTGACCTGGGCACGATAGGCCTCATTCTGCTTGCGCAGGCGATCGCGCTCCTGTTCGGCCGCGGTCAGCTTGGCCTGCACCGCGGCGCGCTGGTCCTCGGCGGCACGCGCCTGCGCCGTGGCGCTACGCAGCGCCTCGCGCAGACGATCGGATTCCTGATCGGCTTGGGCGGCGCTGGAGATCACCAATGCCAACGCAGCTGCAGCCGACAAACGCAAAGCCCGCATGATCAGAACCTCGCGTTGAGATCGAGCTGGACGATGTCCACGGCGTAGGGCAGGCCCGCGATGTTGTTGGCGCTCATCCAGCGCACCGACGCCCAGATGTTCTCGCCGAGGCCGACATTGCCGCCGATGAAATAGCCCTTGAGGTTGGTGCCGCCGAGTCCGAAGTCGGAATCGACGAAAGCATCCACCATGGCGTCGGATTCCAGATATTTGTAACCGACATGCGCATTCCAATCCCAGAGATGCTTGATCTGCTTGTTGCCCACCGTCAGGCGTGCGAGCCAGCCCTGGTTGCCGCCGTTATAGGGGCCGGGATCACCGTTGCCGGTCGGCCCGAAGTTGTTCACGGCTACTGCGGCCATGGCCGATCGATTGAAGGCAGTGTTCCACACGTATTCCGCGTCCAGGACGACGTGGATTGGATAGAATTGCGCAAAGTCGAGTTGGGCGCTTGCGACGACTGGACGGAAATCGCTGGCCAAGCCGTAGTATTGATAGTTCAGGGTAGTGACGGGCGAGATGAGCGTCGGAATGTCGCGCAGTCTCATGTAGGTATTGCCCTTCTGCGCAAATGGCGGCCGCAGCAGATCCGTGTTGCAGGAGTCGCTCGCAGTAGCGACAAGACATGTGCTGGAGAGCTTGCCTTGCGCGTTGGTGAAGTCGTAGTAGGCGACCGCCATCGTCAGGATTGTTTCGGGATCGAACCTCGCGGCGAAGCCGCCCTGCGCTCCAAATAGCCATTTGTCGCGGCTTGGCGACTTGATCGGGCCGGAAAGGTCAACCGTATTCAGGCCGGCGTTCAGATCCGTATTGAAGACCGGAAAGGCGCCGCCCGCAAAAAACGGCGTGAGACCTTCGGCGATTTCCTGCCTGGCCTGGACAGCCAGGCCGTCGAAGCCGAGGTCTCTATACCAAACGAGATCGGTCGGCGACCAGAACGGGTTGTCGAAGCGGCCCACCGATGCCGCGAAGTCCTGCGTCGGTTGATATTTGACGAAGGCGCGGTCCAGCCAAAGGGCATACTTCGAGAAATTGCCTCCGTTTCCGCCGAAGGTCTGGTTCAAAGAGACAGGCGAACTGCTCTCACCTGTCGCGATCCTGAGCCCTGCGGTAAAACCGTCGAACAGATTGACGTCAGCGCCGAGCCGCGCCCGAAAGCGGAAACGATTGCGGTCTTGGCTGGTGTTGTACGTCGGGGGAAAATACGGATTGACCGCGTTCGCGTTGTCTTCGAGGAACGGGCTCCCGGTGTTGGTCGCATTGAAGTTCTGAAGCGGGCCGTTTCCCGGAGGGAAGAAGTCTCCCTCGTAACGTGCGCGAATGTCTCCGTAGAACTTGATCCGCTGCGCCCATTCCGGATAGAGGCCCGGCGAGGCCCAGCCCTCCTTGTGCGCGCGGTCCATCACTTCGGCCCGGATCTCCTCGCGCAGCTGCTTGCGGACGATCTCGGGGACGTAGGTCACGCGCTTGGTGCCGGGGGGCGAGACGGCGTCCGCCGCACCGGTCGCCTTCTTCTCGGCGCTGTCGGCCTTGGCCGCTGCATCGCGCGTCGCCTGGCGGGCGACATAGGCTTCGTCATCGGCCTGCTTGATCAGGGCGGCCGCCTGTTCCTCGCTGAGCGTGCCCTGCTTCACCAGGAGATTGATCAGGTTGACGGTGGCGTTCGAGGACGGCGCTGCGGCGCGCGAGACCGTGGGGCGCTTGCCTTGCGCCACACTGTCGTCCTGCGCCGCAGCGGGGGCTGCGCAGGCGACCAGCACCAGGGCCGTCGTCGCCACCTCTCGCGTTCTCAGTTCACGCCACATGACGTCACCTCTTCTCTCAACTCACTCGACTTCACCAGAACTCATCCCGCCCGGCTCCGCGCCGTGATGCGGGTGATGATCGGCATCGGCATATCCCTCGGCGGCGGCTCTCGCATGCGCATGCCGCCGATCACCTGATCGCGGATCGTCGCATCGAGCGCGCCATCTCCCGTCGAGGGCGAAAGCTGAACCCGGCTGACCTTGCCCGAACTGTCGAGCCAGACGCGGATC
>NZ_JAEMSD010000599.1:0-1353 GCF_016462955.1 Bradyrhizobium sp.
GGCTCGAAGCAGTGGGCCTACAAGGGCAAGCCGCTCTACACGTTCGCCAAGGACCAGAAGCCCGGCGACGTCACCGGCGACGGCTTCCTGAACGGCGCCTGGCACCTGGCGATGCCGTGAGAGCTGGCGGCTATCGCAGCCCCTCATACACCATCAGCCCGCGCGCGATCTGCAATTTGCGGATGGCGCGCGGCAGGAGTTTCTCCGGCTGGTGCAGATAGCGCCAGGAGGTGAGGGTGAGGGCGGACAGCGTGCCGCATTCGTCGTCGAACGGCGCGAGCACGCCCGTCACGCTCACCGGGCTGTGCGGGCGGGCGTTGAAGGGCAGCAGCAGCAGTTCGAGATGCGCCTTGCTGCCGTCGCCGCGTGCGGCGGTGACGCCGGCGATCGCACCCAGCGTCTCGTCGGCGACGACCGTCGTGATCTCCTCGATCTCGCCGCGGCTCGCGTCGGTGAACAGCGCCGCGAAGCTCCGGTCCTTGAGGTCCGTTCCTGCGAGTGCGCAGACGCGCGTGCCGGCGACGCGGAACGGGAAGCCGAGGTTCGGTTCGCAGGAGAGCACGAAGATGTCGCCGAGCAGGCCGCGGACCGCGGCCGGGTCGATGTCGGCCCGGTCGGGGGCCCGCGCAGCGCCGCGCTTGTTGTCCCAATACGCGAAGAACGCGCGGCTCGACGGATGTTTCATGTCTGAACGCTAACCCCGGGGCGCAACCGCTCGGGACAGTCCTGTCCCGCTTCAGTGCACCCGCGATCCCTTGTGTTGTTGTGCAGGAGGGGATTTGCAGCGTCCATGCCGCAGCGGCGGTTTTGGGCCCGCTGAAGCGGTGTTTGCGTCGTTAACGTTAAATTAACTATGCGCTTTGTGCCCGCCGCCGGCCTGTTATGGTGACGGCGGTCGCAAGCCTTGCCGCTTTCTCCAGGTTCTCGGCAAGGCCTGTACACAGGGCGTCAAACAGTTTGGTCACGGGCCGCGGGGAGGGGTGGGGATACTCCTTATCTCTCCGGCCACCGGAAGACCGACACGGACGGGCAGGGCTTCCCAGGGCCCTGCCTTTTCCTTTTCGGTCATCAGCGCTCGTGCCCCGGACGCAGCGCGCACTCCTTCAGTGATGCGCTGCAGAGCCGGGCCCATGTTGCGAGCTCGACGGAGAATCTGGGTCCCGGCTCTGCGCCGCGGCCCTTCGTGCCGCGCCTTGTCCGGGACACGGAAGCGGCTCAAATGCGCGAGGTCGTGTCCCGGACGCGCTGCGGCGCGAAGCGCTGCTGCGCTGAGCCGGGACCCAGTCAGTCTGCCGGCGAACGAGACATCCTGCACCTTTTCCTTTTGTGCACTTGCGCAGGGCGGGCAAAGGC
>NZ_JAEMSD010000599.1:1363-1819 GCF_016462955.1 Bradyrhizobium sp.
GACTATCTCCAAGCTCCGTCGCTCCGATCTCGCCCGAAAGCGAAGCTGCCTTGGATTCCCCGCACGATTCGACGCCCGACCTGCCGGCTGCCCATGAGGAGGCCCCGCGCGAGCCGATCCTGACGCTTCCCACCGCGCTGACGGCCTATATCGCGCTGCTGGCGGTGATCCATCTGCGGGTGCTGCTGCCGCCGGAGCTCGAGAACTGGACCATCGACGTGTTCGGCTTCATCCCGAAGCGCTACGATTCCTCGCTGCTCAATCTGGAGATCCCGGGTGGAGCGGGGGCCAAGGTCTGGACCTTCGTCACCTATTCGCTGCTGCACGCCAATCTCACCCATCTCGGCTTCAACGTGCTGTGGCTGCTGCCGTTCGGCAGCGCGCTGGCGCGGCGCTTCGGTGCGGTCAGGTTCTTCGTTTTCCTGGCGGTGACGGCGGCGGCCGGCGCGCTGGCCC
>NZ_JAEMSD010000599.1:1829-3717 GCF_016462955.1 Bradyrhizobium sp.
GATCGGCGCTTCGGCCTCGGTGTCGGGCGCGATGGCCGCCGCAATCCGGTTCGCCTTCGTCCGCGGCAGCTTCCTGTCGTTCAACCGATCCGATGCCGATACCGCCGCGAGGGTTCCGGCGCTGCCGCTGTCGCGCGCGCTGCGCGACGGGCGGGTGCTCGGCTTTCTCGCAGTGTGGTTCGGCGTCAACATCATCTTCGGTGTCGGCGCGATCGGGGTCGACGCCGAAACCACGAGCGTCGCCTGGCAGGCCCATATCGGCGGCTTCTTCGCAGGGCTGCTGCTGTTCGCGCTTTTCGATCCCGTGCCGCGCGTGCGGCGCGATGCTGCGGATGCGTGATCACGAGACATTTCGCACCGTATTCTAAGCGGCGCTTGCGGCGCGGCCTGAATTCATCCATCATTCGTGGAAAAGAATGTTCCGAAGCGACACGCCCTTGGCGGCGATGCTCGCCAAAGCGCACGAGCGTGAAACCGGCGCTGAAACTGTTAGTTGAAGACTCGACGAACAAGTCCGGACTGCCACAGGCGGAACGGCTCCGATTCAGGGAGGCGACAATGACGGTACGCTCCATTCTCAACACCAAGGGCCACCAGATCATGAGCGTCGAGCCCGACGTCAGGCTGGAGGCCGCAATCAGGCTGCTCGGTGAGAAGAAGATCGGCGCAGTGCTGGTGATGAACCAGAGCCGGCTCGAGGGCATCCTGTCGGAGCGCGACATTGTGCGCGTGCTCGCCGAGCGCGGTGCCGGCGCGCTGGAGACCCCGGTCTCCGAGGTGATGACCCGGAAGGTCGTGACCTGCAAGGAGACCGACACCGTGGCCGAGCTCATGGAAATGATGACGACCGGCAAGTTCCGTCATCTGCCCGTGGTCGACAACGGCAAGGTGGTTGGCCTGATCTCGATCGGCGACATCGTCAAGCGCCGCGTCCAGGAATAC
The DNA here is from genome assembly GCF_016462955.1 of Bradyrhizobium sp. Lineage (GTDB taxonomy): Bacteria > Pseudomonadota > Alphaproteobacteria > Rhizobiales > Xanthobacteraceae > Bradyrhizobium. Next base: position 2,772 of record NZ_JAEMSD010000599.1, read on the forward strand.
GAGTCGGAGCAGGAAGCCCTGCGGGACTATATCAAGACCGCCTGACGGACGTCATTCCTGCGCCGTCGGCGCTGCGCCTTCCGGCGGCGGCGCCAGCACGTGGATCGCTTCCTGGATCGAGTCCAAGGCACGCTCTGCGGCGCGCACGCCGTGCGCGATCAAATCCTCGGCACGGTGGAAGTCGAACCAGCCGAACTGACCGACTCGCGGCGTGATCAGCAGGTCGGGCGGATCGCCCGCGAGGCGGGCGCGAGTGATGCGGTCCTGCATGATGTTGAAGGCATCCACCATCACCGAGGAGATGCCGGGCCGACCGTTGCCGCCGAAGAACTCGCGCTTCATCGTCTTCTCGGGCGAGAACAGCCGCGGGAAGCGCCGCTTGGCCGCCGGCTCCTCGGCCTCCGGCACGACCGGGCTGGGCGCTGCGCCGTGCGAATAGATCGTGGTGGAATGGGTGAAGATGTCGCTGGAAAGATTTGCGGCGATGACGATTTCGGCGCCGAGCGCGCGAGCGGCCGAAACCGGCACCGGATTCACCAGCGCGCCGTCGACCAGCCAGCGGTCGCCGATCAGCACGGGCGCGAAGATGCCGGGCAGGGCGTAGGACGCGCGCATGGCATCGACCACGCGGCCCCGCGTCAGCCAAATCTCGTGCCCGGTGCGGACTTCGGTTGCGACGCTCGCGAACTTGATGGGAAGGTCCTCGATCAGGATCTGCCCGATCGCGTCCTCGAGCCGGGTCGCGAGCTTCTCGCCGCCGAGCAGGCCGGAGCCGTTGAGGCGGATATCGAGATAGCCGAGGATATTGCGCATCCCTTGCAGGCTGCGCCCCCATTCTTCGAACGTATCGAGCGGGCCGGCCGCATGAAGGCCGCCGACCACGGCGCCGATCGAGGTACCGACCACGACGTCGGGCACGATGCCGTTTGCGAGCAGGGTCCTGATG
>NZ_JAEMSD010000148.1 GCF_016462955.1 Bradyrhizobium sp.
GGTGGTGCCGAACCTGCTCACCGCGGTCGGCAGTCTCGTTGCCGTGCATCAGGTCGACGTTTCCGCCGACGTCAACGGCCGCGTCACGGAGATCAAGTTCGAGCCGGGTACGCGGGTCGAGGCCGGCACGCCGCTGGTGCAGCTGTTCGACGCGCCGGATCAAGGCGACCTCGCCAACTACAAGGCGCAGGCGACTGTCGCGCAGCTGTCGCTCGACCGCGCCAAGCAATTGGCCGCGCGCCAGTTCGGTCCGCAGGCGACCGTCGATACTGCGCAGGCCGCCTACGACCAGGCGCTCGCCGGCATCGCCAAGACGGAGGCGTTGATCTCGCAGAAGCTGGTGCGCGCGCCGTTCTCCGGCGATCTCGGCATGCGCAAGGTCGAGGTCGGCCAGTATCTGACGGCCGGCACCGCGATCGTGTCGCTGACCGATCTGTCCGAGCTGTGGGCCAACTTCACCGTGACCGAAAAGGATTCCGGCAGCCTCAAGGTCGGCCAGGTCGTCCGGCTCAGGGTCGACGCCTATCCGGGCCGCACCTTCGAAGGCAAGATCACCACGATCGAGCCGCAGATCTCGACCGATACCCGCAACATCCGCGTGCAGGCGACGATAGCCAATCCCGAGAAGATCCTGAAGCCCGGCATGTTTGTCACCACGACCGTGGTGCTGCCCGAGAAGCCCGCCGTGATCACCGTTCCGGAAACGGCGGTCGACTACACGCTGTACGGCGACTCCGTGTTCGTGATTGCCGAGAAGAAGGAAGAGGACGGCAAGACCAGCCTGTCGGCGGTGCGTACCTTCGTGCAGACCGGCAGCCGGGTCGAGGGTCGCGTCGAAATCGTCAAGGGCCTGAAGGCGGGCGACAAGGTCGTCGCGCTCGGCCAGCTCAAGCTGCAATCGGGCGCGCCGGTGTCGATTTCGACCGATCCGATGCCGCCGATTCCGGCGCAGCCGCCGCGCTACTGACACATGCACGCGCGTGATCCGGCCCGGCCGGATCACGTCTGTTGAGACATAGAATCGAGATCGCCGCGATGGCCTTTACCGACATTTTCATCAAACGACCGGTCCTGGCAGTCGTCGTCAGCCTGCTGATCCTGCTGATCGGCCTGCGTGCGGCGATGGTGCTGCCGATCCGGCAATATCCGAAGCTGTCGAACACGGTCATCAACATCACGACCGTCTATCCCGGCGCGTCCGCGGACCTGATCCAGGGCTTCATCACCACGCCGATCGAGCAGGCGGTCGCTTCCGCCGAGGGTGTCGACTACATCACCTCGTCCTCCGTGCTCGGCACCTCGACGATCCAGGTCTACATCAAGCTGAATTTCGATCCGAACCAGGCCCTCACCGAGGTGCTGGCGAAGACCAACTCGGTGAAGTACCTGATTCCGAGGGAATCCAACGACCCGATTGTCACCAAGACCACCGGCCAGACCACGGCCGTGATGTATCTCGGCTTCTCGTCCGAGGAGCTGTCCGGCTCGGCGATCTCCGACTATCTGACGCGCGTGGTGCAACCGGTGCTGTCGACGGTCGACGGCGTCGCCTCGGCCGACATCCTGGGCGGCCAGACCTTTGCGATGCGGCTGTGGCTCGATCCCGTGAAGATGGCGGGCCGCAATGTGTCGCCGGCGGACGTCGCTGCGGCCATCCAGGCCAATAACTTCCAATCGGCGGCGGGCCAGACCAAAGGCTATCTGATCGTCTCGAACGTCTCGACCAATACCGGCCTGACCAACGTCGACCAGTTCAAGAAGATGATCGTCAGGGCCAGGGACGGCGGCTTCGTGCGGATGGAGGATATCGCCACCGTCGAGCTTGCGGCCCAGAGCACGGACGCCAGCGTCGCCTTCAACGGCGAGCGCGCGATCTTCATCGGTGTGAACGCCACGCCGCAAGGCAACCCGTTGACGCTGGTCAAGGGCGTGCGCGCGCTATTCCCCGAACTCGAGCGCAGCCTTCCGCCGTCGATGAAGATGAAGGTGGCCTACGACTCGACCAAGTTCATCCAGTCTTCGATCGACGAGGTGCGGAATACATTGGGCGAAGCCGTGATCATCGTGATCGTGGTCATCTTCCTGTTCCTGGCCTCACTGCGGTCGGTCATCATTCCCGTCGTCACCATTCCGCTGTCGATGATCGGCGTCTGCACCATGATGCTGGCGCTGGGCTTCAGCTTCAACCTCCTGACGCTGCTCGCGATGGTGCTGGCGATCGGCCTCGTGGTCGACGACGCCATCGTGGTGGTGGAGAACATCCATCGCCATCTGGAGGAGGGCAAGACGCCGGTCCAGGCCTCGCTGCAAGGAGCGCGCGAAATCGTCGGCCCGGTCATCTCGATGACCATCACGCTCGCTGCGGTGTACGCGCCGATCGGATTCCTCGGCGGTCTCACCGGTTCGCTGTTTCGCGAATTCGCCTTCACGCTTGCGGGCTCTGTGATCGTGTCGGGCGTGATCGCACTCACGCTGTCGCCGATGATGTGCTCGGTGCTGCTGAAGAATACCGAAGAAGGCCGCTTCGCCAAGCTCGTGAACCGGGTGTTCGGCGCGATGACGCGCTGGTACGGGCGCAGGCTCGATCGCTCGCTCGATTACAAGGCCATCACCGGCCTGTTCGCGATCACGATCCTGGGTCTCGTCGGCTTCCTCTATATGCACACCTCCAAGGAGCTGGCGCCCGAGGAAGACCAGGGCATCGTGTTCGCGGTGACCAAGGCTCCGAAATACGCAAACATCGATTATCTCGATTTCTATGGCGAGAAGCTCGACAAGGAGTTCGCGAAATTCCCCGAGACCGATCTGCGCTTCGTGCTGAACGGCATCAACGGCCCGCAGGGCGGCATCGCCGGCATGCTGCTCAAGCCGTGGGACGAGCGCAAGCGCTCGGCGATCCAGCTGAAGCCGCTGGTGCAGGCCGAGCTCTCCAAGATCGAGGGCGTGCAGGCTTTCGCATTCAACCTGCCGCCGCTGCCGGGCGGCCCGGGCGGTCTGCCGATCCAGATGGTGATCAACTCCACCGCCGGCTTCCAGACGGTCTATGAGGAGATGGAGAAGCTGAAGGACGCCGCGCGAAAGAGCGGCATGTTCATCGTCTCCGACAGCGACCTCGCCTACAACCAGCCGAACGTGGAGGTGACGATCGACCGCACCAAGGCGCAGGACCTCGGGGTCAACATGCAGAACCTCGGCGCCACGCTCGCGGTGCTGCTTGGCGGTAACTACATCAATCGCTTCAATCTCGAGGGCCGTTCATACCAGGTCATTCCACAGGTGCCTCGCGCCAAGCGGCTGTCGCCTGACTCGATTGCCGGCTTCTACGTGACCACCAATACCGGCCAGCAGCTTCCGCTGTCGACTGTGGTCTCCATCAGAACGAAAACCGACCCGAATTCGCTGACTCACTTCAACCAGCTCAACTCGGCGACGTTCTCGGCCGTGCCGATGCCGGGCGTCACCGTCGGCGCTGCGGTGGACTTCCTTGAAGGCGAGGCCAAGAAGCTGCCGCAAGGCTTCAGCCACGACTATCTGGCGGACAGCCGTCAATACGTGCAGGAAGGCAACCAGCTCGCGATCACCTTCGGCTTCGCGCTGATCATCATTTTCCTGGTGCTGGCCGCGCAGTTCGAGAGCCTGCGCGACCCGCTGGTCATCATGATCTCGGTGCCGATGGCGATCGTGGGCGCGCTGATCCCGCTGTTCTTCGGCATGGCGACGATGAACATTTACACCCAGGTCGGTCTGCTCACGCTGGTCGGCTTGATCACCAAGCACGGCATCCTGATGGTGGAGTTCGCCAACGAGCTCCAGGTCAACGAGCGGCTCGACCGCCGCTCGGCCATCGAGATGTCGGCCCGCATCCGCCTGCGGCCGATCCTGATGACCACGGCCGCGATGGTGACCGGCCTGATCCCGCTCCTGACCGCGACCGGGGCAGGCGCGGCCAGCCGCTTCTCGATCGGTCTCGTGGTCGTCGCCGGCATGTCGATCGGCACACTGTTCACGCTGTTCGTGCTGCCGGCGGTCTATGTGGTGCTGGCGACCGACCATCGCGCGGCCGCCGATTCGGAGCGGAACAAGCAGATCAACGACCTCGATCTCGACACGAAGGTGCTGCGGCCGACCTGAGGCCGAAGCGAGACCAGCCCCAAGGGCGGCAGCGGTCATCCGCTGCCGCCCTTTTTTGTTCTCGGGTGAGGCCCGTCCCGCGCTTGCGAGAGACAAGGCCCGGTCTTCTTGCTAGGTTTTGCCGTGCTGGTCAGGATTTGCGCCGACGGTTCCCTGACTGGCACCTGAAGCGCCGGCTCAACGGCGCCGGGCATTCGCGTGCCACTCGAATGGGGGTCAACATGACGCGTGACTTTGCTGCCGGAAACTATCGCTTCATTCCGTCCGTGTTCCAATATTCGGCGGGCGCGGCCGCGGATGAGGGCTACGAGATCGAGCGCGTCCGCTTCGACCGCCTGGTGCCGCTCGCGGAAGGGTTTGCGCTGGCCGCAAAGTTCATCAAGGAGGCGGGCCGCCCGCTGACGGCATTCTGCGCCTGCGAGTTGCGCTCACCGGCGGCCTTCAGCGAGGAAGGCTTTCGCGCTTTCAACCTGCACTATGTGAAGACGCTGTCGGAATGGGGCATCTTCGATGGCTCCACCAATCCGGTCGCGCGCAGCAACGTCTGTCCGGAGATCGATCCGCCGTCCGAGCCGTCATTCTACGCGTTCTCCTTCACACGCCCGACCCGATCGAACGCGCCCAGCTTCGTCATCGCCGGCGGTGCGGAGGCACGCGAGGGCAGCGGCACCTATGTCGAGCGCACGGTGCGCTACCGCGACCTCAGCCCGGAGGGACTGCTGGAGAAGGTGCGTTTCACGACGACGTCGCAGATGGAAAAGCGGATGGCGGCCTTTGGCTTCGGCTGGAAGGACACCACTGGCGTGCAGGCTTACTCGGTGCACGACTTCCACCACGCGCTGGTCGACGAACTGGTCCGTCGTGGCGCATTGCGGTCCGGTCTGACCTGGCATTTCGCCCGGCCGCCGGTGGTCGATCTCGAATACGAGATGGATTGCCGCCGTGTGCTGCGGGAAGTGGTGATTTGAGCAGTTGACGGTGGAATTTCACCTCTCCCAAGGGGAGAGGTCGGCGCGTAGCGCCGGGTGAGGGGTTCTTCCCTCGACAGAGCTGGTCCCCTCACCCGAATTGCTTCGCAATTCGACCTCTCCCTCCGGGAGAGGTGAACAAGCCTCGCCGCTATTTCTTTGCGTCGCCTCAGCGCTGCCTTGGGTCGAGCGCGTCGCGCAGGCCGTCGCCGAGCAGGTTCAGCGACAGCACGACGAGGAAAATCGCAAGGCCCGGCCAGATTGCCATCCAGGGCGCCTGGGTGAGGAAGCGCTGTGCCGCGTTGAGCATGCTGCCCCAGGACGGCGCCGGCGGCTGCTGGCCGAGACCGAGGAAGGAGAGTGCGGCCTCGGCGATGATGGCCGCAGCGATCGAGAGCGTCGCCTGCACTAGCAGCGCCGGCAGGATGTTCGGCAAAATGTGCGAGAACGCGATCCGCCACGGCGGATTGCCGAGGGCGCGCGCGGCCTCGACATAGTCCTCGGCCTTGACGACGAGCACTTGGCCGCGGGTCAGGCGGATGAAGATCGGTGTCGCCGAGATGCCGATCGCGATCATGGCGTTGCCGAGGCTCGGCCCAAGGAATGCCGCGAGCGCAATTGCCAGGATCAGGAACGGGCAGGCCAGCATCGCATCGGTGATCCGGCTGATCAGCGCGTCGGTGAAACCGCCGCGATAGCCGGCAAGGAGACCGAGCGGCACGCCGATACCGAGCGCGATCGCAACTGAGATCAGGCCCGCGAGAAGGGAGGCGCGCGCACCGTAGACGACGCGGCTGAGGATGTCGCGGCCTAGGTCGTCGGTGCCGAACCAGTGCGCCACGGTCGGCGGCTTACGCACCAGGCTCCAGCTCGTCGCGATCGGATCGTAGGGTACGACCAGCGGCGCAAGCGCGGCAAGCAGGATGAATACTGTGATCACGACGAGCCCGAACACGGCGGCCTTGCGCTTGAACAGGCGCCGGCGCGCCCGGCGTGCCGGGCTGTCGAGTTCGTAGGCCTGCGTGGCGGGACTGGCTGGCAGGGCTGCATCGGTCATCGCCTAGCCCCTCAGTCGCGGATTCACGAGCACATAGGCGACGTCGGCAACGAGGTTCAGGGTGATGTAGACGGTGGCCGTCACCAGCACCACGCCTTGCACCACCGCGTAGTCGCGATTGAACACGGCATCGACGATGAGCTTGCCGAAGCCGGGAATGGAAAAGATCTGCTCGGTCAGCACCGCGCCCGACAGCAGTGTCCCGAGCTCGAGCGCGCCGAGCGTGATGATCGGCGTCAGCGCATTGCGCATGGCGTGCTTGAGGATGACGGAGCGCTCGGAAAGACCCTTCGCGCGAGCGGTGCGGACATAGTCGCTCTCTAGCACCTGGAGCATGGCGCTGCGGGTGTGTCGCATCAGGATCGCGGAAATCGCGTTGCCGAGCACGAAGGCCGGCATGATGGTGGCGGCGAGACTCGCGCGCCAGTCCTCGGTCAGCGGCACGTAGCCCGAGGCCGGCAGCCAGCCGAGCTTGATCGAGAACAGGAAGATCAGGAGGATTCCGAGCCAGAAATTCGGCGTCGAGATGCCCCACAGCGCGAACAGATTGGCGGCATAGTCCCAGGCCGTGCCCTTCTTCACCGCGGAGACGATGCCGGCGGGGATGCCGATGCAGAACGCGATCAGGATCGCCATCGAGCCGAGCTGCAGCGTCACGGGCAGTTTCTGTGCGATCAGCTCGCGCACCGGCATCTTGTTGCGCAGCGACTCGCCAAAATTCCCCGAGAGGACGCCTTTGAGCCCAATAGGCGTATTGCACGGGGATCGGCTGGTCGAGCTTGTACTGCTGGCGGATCTGCTCGATCACCGCGGGATCGCGCTCCTCGCCGGCCATCACCAGCGCGGGGTCACCCGGCAGCAATTGCTGCAGCGAGAAGATCAGAACCGACACGAAGAACAGCGTCGGTACGATCTGCGCGATCCGGCGGGCGAGGAAGTTCAGCATGGTGCGGCGTGTGCCCCGGGCGCTGCGCAACATGCTGGCTGTGCGGAGCAGCTCTCATGCGCTACGCCGCGTTCGGGACACGCCATGGTCGTCATCAGGTCTGTCACTTGAACTTCAGCCCGACCACGCGCACGAGGCCATCGGGCATCTGCCGGTAACCCTCGAGCTTCTTGGTGTGCGCGATCAGAAGCGTACGGTGATAGACGTAGATGATCGGCAGGTCGTCGAGCAAGATCTTGGTCAGCTTGGCGTAGATCGCCTTGCGCTCGTCGACGTTCGCTGTCGCTCGCCCCTCTTCCATCAGCTTGTCGGCCTCGGGATTGGAATAGCCTCCGTCGTTCTGCGGCGCCTTGCTGCGCATGAAGATGTAGGAATTGCCGTCGGGATCGATGCGGCCGCTCCAGTTGATCTGGAAGACCTGGAACTCGCCGGCCTGGGCCTGCTTGAAGGTCGTCGCGAATTCGACCGCGCGGATCTTGATGTCGAAGCCGGCTTCCGCCGCCATCGATTGGACGACCTGGGCGACGGCCTCGTTCTCCGCGCCCTTCGGGATCATGTAGTCGACGGTCACGGGCGCGGTGACGCCGGCCTCCTTCAACAGTGCCTTGGCCTTGGCGATGTCACGGCCGCGGACCGGGAAGGCCTTCTGGTAATAGGGGTGCTTCGGGCTGACCCATTGATTGCCGGGCGTGAACTCGCCGTTGAAGACGACCTGGTTGAGAGCCTCGCGGTCGATCGACAGGTCAAGCGCCTGACGCACCTTGGCCGACTGGCTCAGCGGCCCCTTGGTCTTGTCGTTGCCGACATTCACGGTCAGGCCGAGATAGCCGAGCTCCGGAGCCGTCGACAGCACGAGCCGGGAATCGGCCCGCACATCCTTGATGTCGGTGGCGAGCACGCGCTCGATCAGGTCGAGGCCACCCGACTTGAGGTTCGCGAGGCGCACGGTGGCATCCACGATCGGCAGGAACACGACGCGGTCGATATGGATGTTGTCCTTGTTCCAGTAGTCGGCGAACTTCTCGAACACCATGCGGTCCTGCTGGACGCGCTCGACAAATTTGTAGGGGCCGGCGCAGACCGGATGCAGGCCGAACTTGTCGCCGGCCTCCTTCGCCGCCTTCGGCGAGACCATCATGCCGGAGCGGTCGGTGAGCTGGGCGATCAGTGGCGAGTAGGGCGTCTTCAGCACCAGCTTGATGGTGAGAGGATCGACCACCTCGACGTGGTCGACGCTGGCGAGCTCGGACTTGCGGAACGAGGTCGGCAGCGTCATGTGACGCTCGATCGAGAACTTCGCGGCTTCGGCGTCCAGCGGCTCGCCGTCGTGGAATTTGACGCCCGGCCGGAGCTTGATCGTCATCTCCTTGCCGTCGGCCGAGGTCTCGTGGGACAGTGCCAGCTGTGGCACGATGTTGAGCTTCTCGTCGATGTCGAACAGCTTGTCACAGAAGGCGGAGAAGACGATGCGGCCGACATAGGTGCGGCCGATGCTGGGATCGAGGATATCGGGGTCCTCGGCGATGCCGATGCGCAGCGTGGTCTGAGCCTGGACTTCGCTTTGGGCTGCGCCCACGAGCGACGTCAGCAGGGTCGACGCCAGGATTGCCACTCGCATGAAACTCATCGCTATCAACCTCTGTTTTGCGGCTATGCGGGGGCGGTCCCCAATGGACCAACCCCGCGCGCGCGGACTGCTTCCGGGCCGCCGCTGAAGGCGGCAACCAATTTTTCAAGGACCGGCGAAAAGCCGCCGTCGGACGGGACGATCGCCGCTGAGGGCGGCAGTTCCGACGTTCGATGGCAGGCCGTTGCATGTCCAATGCCATCCGCGACCAGCCGAGGCATTTCGCTGCGGCAGCGCTCGACCACGTAGGGGCAACGGGTGTGGAAGCGGCATCCCGGTGGCGGATTCAGTGCGCTGGGGATCTCACCTTGCAGCACAATGCGGCTGCGCTTTGCCCGCGGTTTAGGCACGGGGATCGCGGACAGCAGCGCCCGGCTGTAGGGATGGCTCGGCGCCGCGAACAGGGCGTCGGCCTCAGCCGTCTCGACGATCTGGCCAAGATTCATCACCGCGACATGGTCGGCGATGTGTTTGACCACGGCGAGGTCATGCGAGACGAAAATATAGGCCAAGCCAAGCCGGTCCTGCAGCTCGCGCAGCAGGTTGAGGATCTGCGAGCGGATCGAGACGTCGAGCGCCGAGACCGGCTCGTCGCAGATGATCAGCTTTGGTTCGACGGCGAGCGCGCGGGCGATGGCGATGCGCTGGCGCTGGCCGCCGGAGAATTCGTGCGGATACCGCCGCTCGAGCCGCGGCTCCAGCCCGACCAGCCGCAGGATTTCCGCGACCCGCTCGCGCCGCTGGGCCGGCGGCACGAGATCGTGGAGGGCCAGCGGCTCGGTCAGGATCTGGCCGACCGTCATGCGTGGGTTGAGCGAGGCGTAGGGGTCCTGGAAGATGATCTGCGCCTGGCGGCGGAAGGCGCGCAAGCCGCTGGCGTCTAGCGAAAGGAGGTCTCGGCCGTCGAAGCGGACCGCGCCCGCATTCGGCTCGATCAGTCGCAGCACCAGACGGCTGACGGTGGACTTGCCGCATCCGGATTCGCCGACGAGCGCCAGCGTCTTGCCGGCGTCGAGCGAGAACGAAACGCCATCGACCGCCTTGACGTGCGCCAGCGCCCTGCCGAACAGCGAGCGCTCGGCGACGAAATGCTTGACCAGGCCTTCGACCTCGAGGAGCGCCATCACGGCACCAGCAATTCGAGTGGCGCGCGGATGCAGCGCGAGAGATGGCCGGCGCCGACTTCGATCAGCGGCGGTGGCGCGCTGGTGCAGGCGTCCAGCACGAACGGGCAGCGCGCGGCGAAGCGGCAACCGGCGGGCGGCTGGGCCATGTTCGGGACCATGCCTTCGATCGTCGCGAGCTGTTCGGCGCGATGATCGAGCCGCGGGATCGAGCCGAGCAGGCCGACAGTGTACGGATGCTGCGGCGCGGAGAACAATTCGTCCGCCGGCGCGCGCTCGACGATCTCGCCGGCATACATCACCGCGACCTCGTCGCAGACCTCGGCGACGACGCCGAGGTCGTGGGTGATCAGGATGATCGCGGCGCCGCTGGCGGCCTTCAGCTCGCGCATCAGCTCCAGGATCTGGGCCTGCAGGGTGACGTCGAGCGCCGTCGTCGGCTCGTCGGCGATGAGGAGGCGCGGGTCGCAGGCCAGCGCCATCGCGATCATGACGCGCTGGCGCATGCCGCCCGAGAGCTTGTGCGGATAGTCGTCGATGCGCCGTTCGGGCGATGGGATATGGACGCGGCGCAGCAGCTCGATTGCGCGGTTCCGCGCGCTCTTTCGCGAGCCGCCGCGATGGCGCAGGATCGTTTCGATGATCTGGTCGCCGATCGTGAAACTCGGGTTGAGCGAGGTCATCGGTTCCTGGAAGATCATCGCCAGCCGGTTGCCGCGGAGGTCGCGCAGCGTCTGGTCCGGGGTCTTCAACAGGTCGAAACCGTCGAAGCGGATCGCGCCTGATATCTCCGCGCTCTGCTTCGGCAAGAGGCCCATGATCGCCAGCGACGTCACGCTCTTGCCGCAGCCGGATTCGCCGACGATACCGAGCGTCTCGCCATTGGCGACGCTGAGATCGACGCTGTCGACCGCGTGGGTGATGCGGCCGTCGTCGCCATGAAAGCGGATGCGCAGGTCCTTGATCTCGATGAGGGGGCTGGCGCTCATGATCGCCTCGCGCTCGCCGCAGCGATGCTGGCGTCGATGACGCTGCGATCGGTGTTGCCGGCCGGGTTCTGCCGCGTCGGCATGGACGCGCGGAAATGCACCCAGAGCTCGTGGCTGACGCGCTCGAGCCGTTCGAGTTCAGCGATCGGATCGGGGTGATCGTCGGCGCGAATGTCGAGTGCCGGCCATTCCTCCTCGCCGTGGATCACGAGCGCGGCCGACTGTTTGCCGCGCTTGTCGCCGCCGGCGGCTTCGCCGGCGCGCATCGCCGCGAGCAGACGGCGCGGGAAGGGGAGGCTGTCATTGGCGATGTAGGTTTTTGCAGTCTCGTCGAGCACGTCGGCGCAGGCGAGCATGTTGCCCGCGATCGAGAAGCCGCTGCCCGCGATGTGACCGCACCAATCGACACAGTCGCGCCCTGTATGCGCGGCGATCTCGCCGCTGGCATCCATGATGTGGACCTGGCGGCTCTCGCGGCCTGCGTCGGTCGCGAGCAGGGTTGCGAGCAAATCGTGTGCGTTCAAACCTTCGCGCAGCAGCTTGACGCCGTCGATGCCGTAATAGGGGTTGACGAAGGCCTGCGTCGCGATGGCGCCGAGGCCGGCGGCGATGTAAGGCACGCGCGCACCGACTGCGAAGAAGCGGGTCGCTACTGCGATGCCGAACTGGCCGGTGGCAGGATCGCGCGCGATGATCGACCAGGTCATGTGCTGCCTTCAGCGTCCTGCCGCGTAGCCTTGCATGCCGCGCGGATTGGCGGCGGCGCGCCGGCGCGGACCGACCCGCGAGGCCGCCGTGAGGCGGCCTTCGGACCAGTCCGGCCCGACCTCGACGATATGCCCGCGCTCGCGCAGGTTTTCGATCGTCGCCTTCGGCACGCGGTTCTCGACCACGAGCACGCCGGGGCGCGCGGTGCGCGGCCAGAACGAGATCGGGAAATGCTCGGAGTGCCAGGCCGGCGCGTCGATGGCTTCCTGGAGATTGAGGTCGCAATGGACGTGGCGCAGGAAGAATTGCGTGATCCACTGATCCTGCTGGTCGCCGCCGGGCGAGCCCCAGGCGAGATACGGCTCGCCATCGCGCAGCGCCATGGTCGGCGACAGCGTGGTGCGCGGCCGCTTGCCCGGCGCGAGCGCGGCCGGGTGGCCTTCCTCCAGCCAGAACATCTGGGCACGGCTGCCCAGGCAAAAGCCGAGCTCGGGAATGATCGGCGAAGATTGCAGCCAGCCGCCCGACGGCGTCGAGGACACCATGTTGCCCGCCTTGTCGATGATGTCGAAATGCACGGTATCGCCGCGCACTTCGCCGAAGCGCCCGACGGTCGGCTCGCCGGCGCCGAGCGCGCCGACGGCCTCGCGCTGGCCTTCGGCGCGGCGCAGCTTGACCACGCCGCCGAGGCCCTCGACCGTGCCGGGGATGAAATCGAGCGAAGCCTTGTCGGTGACGAGCTTGCGGCGCTCGTCGGTGTAGGCATCCGACAATAGCGTCGCGATCGGGATCTCGGTGAACTTGGGATCGCCGTAGAATTTTTCACGGTCGGCGAAGGCCAGCTTGGCGCATTCGATCTGGAGATGGATGAATTCCGGCCCGGTCGGGTCGAGCCCGTCGAGCGCGAAGCCCTTCAGCAGCGCGAGCTGCTGCAGCGTCACCGGACCCTGACTCCAGACGCCGGCCTTGCAGACGGTGTAACGGCCATAATCATAGGTGAGCGGCGCCTCGATCGTCGGCTGCCAGCGCGCCATGTCGTCGGCCGAGAGCACGCCGCGATGCGGCGAGCCGCTGACGTCCATCACCTCCTGGGTCCGGCAGAACTTGTCGATGGCCTCTGCGACGAAGCCTTGCGACCAGGCTTTGCGCGCGCGCTCGATTTCGGCATCGCGGCCGCCGCCGCCGCTCTCAGCCTCCCTAAGAATGCGGGCGTAGGTCGCGGCGAGCGTTGTGTTGGTGAATAGCGTGCCGGGTCTCGGCACTTCGCCGTTCGGCAGGTACACCGCGGCCGAGGTCGGCCAATGCTGACGGAACAACTGCTCGACGGTCTGGATCGTGGCGCAGGCGCGTTCGACCAGCGGATAGCCCTCGCGGGCGTAGGAGATCGCCGGCTCCAGGACGTCGCGCACGCGCATCGTGCCGTAGTCTCGCAGCAGCATCATCCAGGATTCGAAGGTGCCGGGAACGCAGGCGGCGAGCAGGCCGGTGCCCGGCACCATGTCGAGGCCCTCGCTCTTGTAATGCGCGATGGTGGCGCGCGACGGCGCCGGGCCCTGGCCGCAGATCACCTCGGTGCGGCCGCGCTTGACGTCATGGACGATGATGGGCACGTCGCCGCCGGGCCCGTTCAGATGCGGCTCGACCACCTGGAGCGTGAAGGCGGTGGCGACGCCGGCGTCGAAGGCATTGCCGCCCTTTTCCAGAAGGCCCATGCCGACGGCGGTCGCAATCCAGTGCGTCGAGGCGACGACCCCGAACGTGCCCTCGATCTCGGGCCTGGTCGTGAACGGATCGGGATTGATATTGCTGCCCATGAACTTCACCACCTTATTTCCGGCGCGCGCAATTGATCACAGCCGATGCCACGCCGCCAATGCGCAGGCTGCATGGCACGCGCGCGTCACGCCGGGACCGGCGCGGTGTTGACCGCGTGGCAGGCGACGCCGTCGATCAGGTCCGGGGCTTCCTTGCGGCAGAGATCGAACGCCAGCGGGCAGCGCGGGTTGAAGGCGCAGCCGGGGGGCGGGTTGATCGGGCTCGGGATCTCGCCCTTCACCGGAATGCGCTGGCGGCCGCTCATGGAGAGATCGGGCACCGCGCCGAGCAGCATCTTGGTGTAGGGCATGCGCGGATTGGCGAACAGCTCGCGCCCTTCGGCGATCTCGACGATGCGGCCGAGATACATCACGCCGACGCGGCTCGCCATGTGGCGCACCACGGCGAGGTTGTGGCTGATGAACATGTAGGTCAGGCCGAACTTGTCCTGGAGGTCGCGCATCAGGTTGAGAA
>NZ_JAEMSD010000149.1:0-2220 GCF_016462955.1 Bradyrhizobium sp.
CCGAGAGAGACCCCTCATCCGGCGCTGCGCGCCACCTTCTCCCACAAGGGGAGAAGGAAGAAGAAGCAGGAAACGCACTCATGGCAATCAGGTTTGACGGACGCGTCGCCATCGTCACCGGCGCGGGCAATGGTCTTGGCAAGGCGCATGCGCTGGGACTGGCCAGCCGCGGCGCCAAGGTCGTGGTCAACGATTTCGGCGGCGCGCGCGACGGCACCGGCGGCTCGCTGTCGCCGGCCGAAGCCGTGGTCGAGGAGATCCGGAAAGCGGGCGGCACAGCGATGGCCGATGGTGCCGATGTCTCCAATTTCGAGCAGGTCACGGCGATGGTCGAGCGCGCCAGCAGGGAATGGGGCAGCGTCGATCTCCTGTGCGCCAATGCCGGCATCCTGCGCGACAAATCGTTCGGCAAGATGGAAGCCGCCGATTTCCAGAAGGTTCTGGACGTGCACCTCGTCGGCACCTTCTATTGCTGCAAGGCGGCCTGGGCCGGCATGCGCGACCGCAATTACGGCCGCATCGTGCTGACCACCTCGTCCTCCGGCCTCTACGGTAATTTCGGCCAGGCCAATTACGGCGCGGCCAAGTCCGGCATGGTCGGCCTCATGAACGTGCTCGCGGAAGATGGGCGCAAGAACGACATCCGCGTCAACATCATCTCGCCGACCGCGGCGACCCGCATGACCGAAGAGCTGCTGCCGCCGCAGGCGCTGCAGCTGATGAAACCGAATGCGATCACGCCGGCGGTCGAGTTTATGCTGAGCGAGGACGCGCCGACTCGGACCATCATGGGCGCCGGCGCCGGCTCCTTCGCCTTGATCAAGATTTTGGAGAGCGAAGGCATCAACCTACCGGAGTCCGAATGGACGCCGGACGCGGTCGCCGCGCATTTCGCCGAGATCAGCGACATGTCGAAGGCCAAAGCGCTGACAGGAGCGTTCGAGCAGACGCAGAAATACGTGGCGCAAGCCGCCGCGCGGGCTGGGATCAAGCTCTGACCACGCCGTCATTCCGGGGCGATGCGAAGCATCGAGCTATGATGCGCAATTCGCATCTGAGAATCCATCGTGCCACCGTCTCTGCCGCCCAATGGATTCCGGGCTCGCGCTACGCGCGCCCCGGAATGACGCGTTAGGCGTGAGAATCTGGCTTAAACTCCCGCCATGACCTTAAACGACTCCCACATCGCCGTTATCGGCGCCGGTCCCGCCGGGCTGATGGCGGCGGAGGTGCTGGCGCAGGGCGGTGCCCGCGTCACCGTCTATGACGCGATGCCGTCAGCGGGCCGCAAATTCCTGATGGCCGGCCGCGGCGGGCTCAATCTCACCCATAGCGAACCGCTGCCGCAGTTCATGGCGCGCTATCGTGAGGCGGCACCGAAGCTCCACACGGCGGTCGCGGCGTTCCCGCCGGACGCTCTGCGTGCCTGGAGCGAGGCGCTGGGCGAACCGACCTTCGTTGGCACCAGCGGGCGAGTGTTTCCGAAGGCGTTCAAGGCCTCGCCCCTGCTTCGCGCCTGGCTGCGGCGGCTCGATGCCGCTGGCGTGCGCTTTGCGTTTCGTCATCGCTGGATGGGCTGGGACGGCGAGGGCCGGCTGCTGTTTCGAACGCCTGATGGTGTTGCGGCTGTGGCTGCCGACGCGACCGTGCTGGCACTTGGCGGAGCGAGCTGGCCGCGGCTCGGCTCGGACGGGAGCTGGGTCGAGCTCCTCGCTGCAAAAGGCATTGCTGTCTCAAAACTCCGGCCGGCGAATTCCGGCTTCACGGTCGCATGGTCAAATGTCTTCCGCGACCGCTTCGAAGGTCAGCCGCTCAAGGGTGTGGCGCTGGCGGTCGGCGCGCACACGTCGCGCGGAGAAGCCATGATCACCCGCAGCGGCATCGAGGGCGGTGCGGTCTACGCGCTATCGGCCGAGCTGCGCGAGGCCGTGCTGGGTCTCGGGCAAGCGACGCTGATGATCGCGTTGCGACCGGATCTCGACACCGCAGCGCTGACCACGCGGCTGTCGGGCGTGCGCGGCAAGCAATCGCTGGCGAACTTCTTGCGCAAGGCGGCGCAGCTGTCACCGGTCGGCATCGGCCTGATGCAGGAAGCCGCAATCGCTTCCGGCCGGCCGCTGGCATCGTTCTCGCCGGCGGAACTCGCGGATCTGATCAACGCCGTTCCAGTTCGGCTCACCGGCGTTGCCCCGATCGAGCGCGCGATCTCGACCGCAGGCG
>NZ_JAEMSD010000149.1:2230-8981 GCF_016462955.1 Bradyrhizobium sp.
GCAGGCGGGATCACTTTTGAAGAACTCGACGACTGCTTCATGCTGCACAAACTGCCGGGCGTATTCGTAGCCGGCGAGATGCTGGACTGGGAGGCGCCCACCGGCGGCTATCTGCTCCAGGCGTCATTCGCGACCGGGGCTGCGGCGGGACGGGGTGTGCTCGCATGGCTGAGGCATTCGTAGAACGCCGTCGCCCTTCGAGGGCCGCTGAAGAAGCGGCCGCCTCAGGGTGACGGCTTTCAAGGAGCGTCAACCGACGACGGTCCATAGAGAGCGTCATCCTGAGGTGCTCGGTTTCCGGTGCGACAGCACCGGGACCCGAGCCTCGCAGGAGGCGCGGGTGCCGACCCCGCCTACCGCAGCTTCCCCCGCGCCGCGACCGGCAGCGTGCCGATGATCTCCTCGCCGCGGACCATGACCACCTCGTCCATCATGTTGACGACGACGCAGACATGGTTCGGCACGACGCGGACGACGTCGCCGACCTTGGGCCTTGTGTTGCTGCGGGAGAGGTCGAGGAAGCCGTGCTCCTCGGCGAACTTGGCGATCTTTGCCTCGGGATGCTCCAGGATCAGGCCGTGGCCGTCGAGCCCGCCGGTGTCCGTCGTCAGCGTCTTCGAGCCGGCATCGAGGATGCCGCGCTCGGGCGCGGCGCGGCTCACCACCGTCGAATAGATGTGCAGGGCGCAATCGTCCCAGGTCGCCGAGCCTGCGGCGACCTGCATGCGGTCGTTGTAGATATAGGTGCCGAAGCGGTGCTCGGTGCCGCCCTTGAGCTTGCCGATGTTGACGAGGTTCGGCGTGCCGCCGGTCGAGACGATCTTTGCGTCGAGCCCGTGCGCGCGCACGCCGGCCAGCGCTTCGTCGTAGAATTTTTGCGCGTCCGCCCAGCCGGTCTCGGTGGGATAGAGCATGAAGCCGGCGAACTCGAGCCCCTCGGACGAAGCGATCTCGCGCGCCAGCGCAATCGCTTCAGCCGGCGTCTCGACACCCGCGCGCTTGCGCCCGGTGTCGCACTCGACCACGACCGAGAGCGGGCGGCCCGATGCGGCCGCCGCCTTGGGCAATCCCGCGACGACCGTGGGATTGTCGGCGGCCACCGTCATGTTGGCCTTGGCCTGCAGCGCGCCGAGCCGCGCCATCTTCTCCTCGCCGAGCAAATTGTAGCTGATCAGGATGTCGTCGATGCCGGCATTGGCCATGATCTCGGCTTCGCCGAGCTTCTGGCAGGTGATGCCTTTGGCGCCCGCCGCGATCTGAAGCTTGGCGATCGTCGGGTTCTTGTGCGTCTTGATGTGTGGCCGGTTGGCGATCCCGGCGTCGTCGCAAGCCTTCTGGATCCGCGCGATGTTGCGCTCGACCCTGTCCATGTCGATGACGGCGCAGGGCGTGCCGTATTCGCGGGCGATCTTGGCGGCGAGAGTTGTTGTCATAAGCTATGCCTGTTCAATCTCTTCCCTGAGCATTTCAAGTTCGAGCCAGCGCTCTTCGGCGGCGGAAAGTTCTTCATGTGCCTTGGCGATCGCGGCTGACGTGTCGTCGAACTTCTTTCGATCCTTGCCGTAGAGGTTGGGATCGTCGAGCACTTGCTGCAGCCTGGCGATATCCGCCTGCAACGTTTCCATCTTCTTCGGCAGCGTCTCCAGCGCGTGCTTCTCGTTGAAGCTGAGCTTCCGCTTCGGCGCGGACGACGGAGCCGCCGCGCGCTCTTCTTTCTTCTCGGCAGCCGGCTGCGATTTGGCCGTCTCGCGCTTGAGGTCTGCACCGCGCTGGATCAGCATGTCGCTGTAGCCGCCGGCATACTCGATCCACTTGCCGTTGCCCTCGGGTGCGATCACGGAGGTGACGACGCGGTCGAGGAAGTCGCGGTCGTGGCTGATCAGGATGACAGTGCCCTCATAATCGCCGAGCATCTCCTCGAGCACGTCGAGGGTTTCGAGATCGAGGTCGTTGGTCGGCTCGTCCAGCACCAGGAGGTTCGAGGGCTTTGCCAGTGCGCGCGCCAGCATCAGCCGGCCGCGCTCGCCGCCGGAGAGCACCTCCACCGGCGTGCCGCGCTGCTCCTGCGCGAACAGGAAGTCCTTCATGTAGCCGACGACGTGCTTCGGCTTGCCGCCGACCATGATCTGGTCCCCGCGGCCGCCGGTCAGGGCCTCCGCCAGCGTCGATTTGGGATCGAGGCTTTCGCGATGCTGGTCGAGCGTCGCGACCTCCAGATTGGCGCCGAGACGTATCGTCCCGGAATCCGGCTGCATGCCGCCGGTCAACAGGTTGACCAGCGTGGTCTTGCCGGCGCCGTTCGGCCCGATGATGCCGAGGCGGTCGCCACGCTGGATGCGGGTGGAGAAATTGTCCACGATCCTGCGTTCGCCATAGGCTTTGGTGATGCCCTTGGCCTCGATCACCAGTTTGCCGGACTGTTCGGCCTCGCTGGCCGCGAGGTTGGCGCTGCCGGCGGTGCCGCGATAGTTGCGGCGCTGGTCGCGCAGCGCGTGCAGATTGGAAAGGCGCTTGACGTTGCGCTTGCGCCGGCCGGAGACGCCGTGGCGCAGCCAGTGCTCCTCGTCGACGATCTTGCGGTCGAGCTTGTGCTGGTCGCGCTCCTCCTCGGCGAGCACCTCGTCGCGCCAGGTCTCGAACGAGGCGAAGCCGCGGTCGATCTGCTTGATCCTGCCGCGATCGAGCCACGCCGTCGATCGCGAGAGATTGGTCAGGAAGCGGCGGTCGTGGCTGATGATCACGAGCGCACTGCGGCGGCCGTCGAGCTCCTGTTCCAGCCATTCGATGGTGGCGAGGTCGAGATGGTTGGTGGGCTCGTCAAGCAGCAGAATGTCGGGAGAGGGCGCCAGCACATAGGCCAGCGCTGCTCGGCGGGCCTCGCCGCCGGAAAGGTCGTGCGGGTTTTCCTCGCCGGTAAGGCCGAGCTGCTCCAGGAGATAGCGCGCCTGGTGCTGGTCGTCGCCGGGCGCGAGCCCGGACTCGACATAGGCGAGCGTAGTTTTGTGGTCGCCGAAGTCGGGCTCCTGTGGCAGATAGCGCACGGTGGCACCGGGCTGCACGAAGCGCGTGCCGCCGTCGGGCTCGACCAGGCCGGCGGCGATCTTCAGCAGCGTCGATTTGCCGGAGCCGTTGCGGCCGATCAGGCAGACCCGCTCGGATGGCGCGACATTGAGCTCGACGCCCGACAGCAGCGGCGTGCCGCCGAAAGTCAGCTTGATGTCCTTGAGTTGGATCAGCGGCGGCGCCATGGTCAGCCCTGACTGGTCGCGGATGCATCGGCGCGCCGCCGCGCGATCCGTCGCAGCGTCTGGTCGAGCGCGGACAGGAACGCGGAGCGGTCGCGCGGCGCGAACGATCGTGGGCCGCCGGTGACTTCGCCGGACGAGCGCAGATCCGTCATGAGATTGCGCACCGCGAGCGTCATCCCGATCGATTCTTCGGTGAACGGCTTTCCGTTCGGCGCGATGACGTCGGCGCCTGCCTTCACACAGCGGCTCGCCAGCGGGATGTCGGAGGTCACGACGACGTCGCCGGGCCTGGCGCGTTCGGCGATCCAGTCGTCGGCCGCATCCATGCCGCTGCCCGCGGCGATGCGCTCGATCAGCGGGTCGTGCGGCACGCGGATGAAGTTGCCGGCGACGACGCTCACGGGCACGCCGTGCCGGAGCGCGACGCGGTAGATCTCGTCCTTGACCGGACAGGCGTCGGCGTCGACATAGATGCGGGTCGGGGTATCGGTCATTCCGCCGCGTGGTACCTCATTCAGGCCGCAAAGGCGAGGGGATTGACCGCTGTTCCCCGGCGCCTACGATCGGCCGCGAACAACAAGAAATGGGAACGCCAGCCATGCCGAACCGGCTCGAAACCTACCGCGTCGAGGCCTACAACACCGCCAAACAATCCGAAAACAAGATGCATGACGACACGGTCGCGCGCCGCTTCGGCTTTGAAGGAGGGCTGGTCCCGGGCGTCGACGTCTTCGCCTACATGATGCACGTGCCGATCGTCCGCTGGGGGCGGGACTTCCTGTCGCGAGGGCTGGTCGAGGCCCGCTTCATCAAGCCGGTCTATGACGGCGAGACAGCCGATGTCGACGCCACCGAGCACGAAGGCTTGCTGACCATCGAGGTGTTCAGCCGCACCGAGCTCTGCGCCACCGGGACAGCCTCGCTGCCGAAGGCAGCACCCGCGGTGTCGCTGAGCGACTACGTCGCGGTGCCCGTGGTGGCCGAGCGCAAGCCGGTCAGTCCGGCCATTTTCGAGACGGGCAGATGGCTCGGCACCACGCCGCGCCGCTGGGCCGGGCGGGATGCGGCGGATTATCTCGCAGACATCAGGGAGAAAGATCCGATCTTTGCGCGCGAAGGGTTGGGACACCCGGGCCTGATCCAGCGCGTCATGAACCGCGTGCTGGTGGACAACACCATCCTGGGCCCCTGGATCCATGTCGGTAGCCGCATGCAGTTGCTGTCCGCCGCACGCGCCGGCGATGAGATCACCGCGCGGGCGAAAGTCACCGCGAACTACGAGAAGAAGGGCCATCGCTTCGTCGAATTCGACGCGCTCGTCGTCGCCAACGGCACCACGCCGCTGGCGCACTGCCAGCACACCGCAATCTACCAGCCGCGCGAGCAGGCGGCGGCGTAGGAGGCCGGAAGGGGCAGGCTGTCACCACATCGTCATGCCCGGGCTTGTCCCAGGCATCCACGTTCTTTGTGCGGCAACGCGTGGATGGCAGGGTCAAGCCCGGCCATGACGGCGGAGAGACCTGCTTCGCCTCACGCCGCCTTGGCCTTCGCCTCCTGGATCGCCCGCCACACCCGCTCCGAAGTCAGCGGCATATCGATGTGCTTGATGCCGTACTCCGAGAGCGCATCGATCACCGCGTTCACCACCGTCGACAGGCTGCCGGCGCAGCCGGCTTCGCCGCAGCCCTTGCTGCCGAGCGGATTGGTCGTCGCCGGCACCGGATGGTCGCCGACCGTCATGTTGGGCACGTCCTCGGCGCGCGGCAGGGCGTAGTCCATCAGCGAGCCCGTGATCGGCTGGCCGCTGTCGTCGTAGCGGACGTGCTCCATCAGCGCTTGTCCGATGCCCTGCACAACGCCGCCATGGAGCTGGCCCGCGACCAGCATCGGGTTGATCACCGTGCCGAAATCGTTGACCGCGCTGTAGCGCACGATCTGTACCACGCCGGTCTCCGGGTCGATCTCGACCTCGGCGACGTGGCAGCCGTTCGGGAAGGCCGAGGCGATCGGCTCACTGGTGTGATCGACGTCGAGCGTCTCGGGCACGCCCTCGGGCATCTTGCCGTCGTGCAGCTTCTTCGCCAGCTCCATGATGTCGATGCTGCGATCGGTGCCTGCGATCGTGAACCTGCCGCCTTCGAACTCGATGTCGGCTTCGGACGCTTCGAGCATATGCGCCGCGGCGCGCTTGCCTTTTTCGATGACGAGTTTCGCGGCTCCCACGATGGCCTGGCCGCTCGCCATGATCGAGCGCGAGCCGCCGGTCCCGTTGCCGGTGTGGACGATGTCGCTGTCGCCCTGCACCAGCTTGATGTTCTCGAAGGGAACGCCGAGCTGCGCGCTCAGCACCTGCGCGAACGGCGTGGCATGGCCCTGGCCGTAGTCGAGCGTGCCGGTGATAAGCTGCACGGTGCCATCAGGATCGAACACGATCTTACCGAGCTCGGGGCTCGGCGGCGCCGTGACCTCGAGATAGGAGCCGACCGCGATGCCGCGCAGCTTGCCGGCCTTCTTGCTCTCCTTCTTGCGCTTGGAAAAATTCTCGTGGTCGGAGATTTCGAGCGCCTTGTTGAACACGGCCTGGAAGTCGCCGCTGTCATAGGTGACGCCCGAGGAGGCCGCGAACGGGATCTGGCTCGGCTTGATGAAGTTGCGCTTGCGCAAGGTCAGCCGGTTGATGCCCATCTCGTCGGCGGCCCGGTCGATCAGCCGCTCCATGTAATAGTTCGCCTCGGGCCGGCCGGCGCCGCGATAGGCGCCCATCAGCGTGGTGTTGGTCAGCACCACCTTGATGTCGACGGCCATCAGCGGCGTCCGATACACGCTGGAAAAATTCTTGCCGGTGTTGAGCGAGAGCGGCCCCGGCGCGACGCCGGTGATGTAGGCGCCGAGATTGCCGTAACCGGAAAGCTTGGCTGCGAGGAAATGCCCCTCGGCATCGAGCGCGAGTTCGGCATGGATCTTCTGCGCGCGGCCGTGGCTGTCGGAGAGGAAGGCGGTCGAGCGCTCGTCGAGCCACTTCACCGGCCGTCCCAATTCCTTGGCCGCATAGAGGATGCACATGTATTCGGGATAGTTGATGTTCTTCATGCCGAAGGAGCCGCCGACATTGGCGGTGAGGATGCGCACCTTCTCGTTCGGCACTTTCAGGTTCTTGGCGAGATTGGCGCGGTTGCCGGCGACGCCCTGCGTCGGCACCTGAAGCGTGTAGCGCTCGGTTGTCTTGTCATAGGAGGCAAGGCCGACGCGCGGCTCCATCGAGACCACGGCAACGCGGGTGTTCTCGATGTCGAGCTTGGTCACATGGGCGGCGCTGGCGAAGGCCGCATCGACCTTGTCCATGTCGCCATAATGGTAGTCGAGCGCGACGTTATTGGGGATGTGGTCGTAGAGCTGCGGCGCGCCGGGCTGGGCGGCTGCCTCGGGGTCGGTCACTGCCGGCAGCGGCTCGATGTCGAGTTCGACCGCCTCGGCCGCATCGCGGGCCTGCGCCAGCGTCTCCG
>NZ_JAEMSD010000149.1:8991-13767 GCF_016462955.1 Bradyrhizobium sp.
GCATGTTGACCACGGGATCGCCGACGAAGCGGACCTTGTCGGTCGCCAGCGGCTGGCGGTTGGTCTGGAGCAGGGGCGAGCCGTCACGGCTCTTCAGCGGCAGCCCGCAGGTGAAGGGGCCGTAGCCGGCGGCATCCAGATCTCGGCCCGTCCAGACGCCCAGTACGCCCGGCATCGCCCTGGCGGCATCGATGCCGATACCGCGGATGACGCCATGGGCATGGGTGGAACGGACGACCACGGCATAGGCCTGGCCCGGCAGGTTGAAATCGTCGGTATAGCGGCCCTTGCCGCGCACCAGCGTGTCGTCCTCCTTGCGGCGGACCGGCTGCCCGACGCCGTACTTTTGCAGTGCAATAGCGTTCTCGAGCGTAGTCGACTTGGTGTGTTCTTGCATGGGATTTGACCTGAAAAGCCGGCATTTGCGCATTTTCGCGGCAGCGGGGCACCGGCCTCCCTCAGATACCCCACCGCCCCGGTCACGACAACGCACGAATGGGCATGGTCCCATGTGAAGCGTTGTTGCGCAGGCCTGCCGCGCTGCTAATGTTTCAGGCGAAAAAGCAATTCCAGATCGGCTCTTTTGGCCGCGGAAAGACAGTTTGTATGAATGACCACACGCGGCTCCGCGACGGCCATGTCAGCCAACATGGGCCGCCCGGTGAGCTGGAGGGGTCGATGGCGGCGGTGGCCTTGGCCACCGAACCCGCCGTCGCCGCGCAAGCGCCGGGAACCGGCGTCTACGCGGCGCTGGACCTCGGCACCAACAATTGCCGGCTGCTGATCGCCTGTCCGACCCAGGACGGCTTTCGCGTCGTCGATTCCTTCTCGCGCATCATCCGGCTCGGGGAGGGCGTCACGGCGACGGGGTGCATCAGCGAGGCCGCGATCGAGCGCGCCATCGCCGCGCTCAGCATCTGCCGCGACAAGATCAATCTGCGGAAGGCGCGTCGGCTGCGGCTGATCGCGACCGAAGCCTGTCGCGCGGCTTCCAATGCAGAAGGGTTCCGCAGCCGGGTTGCGGCCCAGACCGGCATCGAGCTCGAGGTGATCGACCGTGAGACCGAGGCCGCGCTGGCGGTGCTCGGCTGCTCGCCGCTCGTCGACCCCAGGGGCAGGGGCGCGATCCTGTTCGACATCGGCGGCGGCTCCACCGAACTGGTGCGGATCGAGCGCGATCCGGAAAATCCGGAGCCGCGGATCAAGGCCTGGATGTCCATCCCCTACGGCGTGGTCACGCTTGCCGAGCAGTTCGGCGGCCGGGACGTGACGCCGGAGATCTATGCCGCCATGGAGCAGGAGGTAGCGCACCACGTCGCGCCGTTCGCCGAAAAGCACGGACGCGAGCTCGCCGGCATGCATCTGCTCGGAACGTCGGGCACGGTGACCACGCTCGCCGGCCTCCATCTCAACCTCGCGCGCTACGACCGCCGCCGCATCGACAGCATCTGGATGAAAGATGCCGACATCACCGCGACCATCGGCAAGCTGCTCGGCATGAGCTACGAGGAGCGTGCGAGCAACAGCTGCATCAGCGTCGAGCGCGCCGATCTCGTGCTGGCCGGCTGCGCCATCCTCGATGCGATCAGGCGTGCCTTTCCGCTGCCGCGCCTGCGCGTTGCCGACCGGGGCCTGCGCGAGGGCATGCTGGTCGAGATGATGCGCGAGGACGGCGCGCTCAGGAGCTGGTGAGATGGCGAAAGACACCACCGGCCGCTTGCACGTCCAGGTCAAGACCGGCGGCAAGCGCAAATTGTCGTCGAAGCTATGGCTGGAGCGGCAGCTCAACGATCCCTATGTGGCGAAGGCCAAGGCGGCGGGCTACCGCTCGCGTGCGGCGTTCAAGCTCCTCGAGATCGACGACAAGTATCGGCTGTTGAAACCCGGCATGGCCGTGGTCGATCTCGGCGCCGCGCCCGGCGGCTGGAGCCAGATCGCCGCCAAGCGTGTCGGCTCCACGGAAGGCAAAGGCAAGGTCGTTGCGATCGACCTGCTGGAGATGCCCGAGATTCCGGGCGTCGACTTCGCCCAGCTCGACTTCATGGACAACGACGCGCCCGACAAGCTGACCGCGATGCTGGGGGGCAAGGCCGACATGGTGATGTCCGACATGGCCGCCAATACCACCGGCCACCGCAAGACCGACCAGCTCCGCATCGTCGGCCTGGTCGAGACCGCAGCCGCCTTCGCCTGCGACGTGCTCAAGCCCGGCGGCGCCTTCCTGGCCAAGACCTTCCAGAGCGGCGCCGACGCCGAGCTGCTCGCCCAGCTCAAGCGCGATTTCGCCACGGTGCGGCATGTGAAGCCGGCCGCAAGCCGGCAGGATTCTTCGGAGCGCTACGTCCTGGCGACGGGGTTTCGCGGGGCTTAGCAAGTCATCGCGCTAGAATAGGTAGCGCGTCCCGCGATCGCCGCAGGATATTCACATAGATAACATCTAAGAATGATAATCTCTCAATCTGCAATTCAAGCGGGTGGAGGGGATTATGCAGTGCCTGTCTGACTGTCGGTGCATGCTTGCGCGACGACTTGCCTTGATGTCACTCCTGTCCCTCCTACTCAGTCTCGGCTTCGCAGCAGCGTCCCGCGCGCAAACGTCGATCACGGTCGACACGCAGGTGTCTTTCAACATCGGCCTAAGCGGCAATGACGATCTCGGCGATCTCAAGAAAATCTATCAGAGCGCGAACAGCCCGTCAGAACAGGCTTTCGATCAGTTCAACCAGATCATCACCGATACCGGCATGAAGCGGACGCGCCTGCTGCTCAGCGATGTCTATTGCGACGTCGACCAGACCGGGGATGTGTTCGGGTACACGCTTGACGGCGTCTTCCATCCGGGCGAGTGCCAGCCATTGGGGTGGCATCTGGATTGGGCCCTGGTCCGCGGGCTCTCGCCTCATGTGGCGGTCGGGTCCTTCATGCCGCCGCGCTTCGTGCAATACGGACCTGGTGAGAGTTGGGCTGTGGACGGACCGGCTCCTGCACTCTTCCAGAAATATGCCGACGCTCTCGTGCGCTACATCGCCAAGAAGTCGTTCGATGGCGGGGCGCCTTCCGTCATCTTCGAGGTCAGCAACGAGGCTGATATCGCCGATACGGCTCCGGAGAACTGGAACGACACCAATCCGTCCGCCTATACGCTCAAGCCGTTGGGATCTTGGGGCCGTTGGCTGTGGTGGATGGACCCGACCAAATATGTCCTCAATCAGTGGCCCCCGTTGCAATCCCACACGATGTCCAGTGCCGAAGACCAGACCTTGTCTTATCCCTATCAGCTCGACGCGCGCCGTCTGCCGAGGCAGCTCTTGCCGGTTCAGAAGGTCTTCTCGAAGGCGATCGAGAACATCAGAAACGAACTCGCCGCCAACCAGAACTATAGCGGCAAGACCCTGGAAATGGCCGGACCGGCCCTGGTTGGACTGAGCCTTGCCTATTATCCGGCGGAGAATCTTCCGACTTTGGAGGAGGTCTTTCTCGACCAGACCTTCAATCCGCTGGCAGATACGTATCTGTCAAAATTCAACGCGCGGCTCGATCGCTTCTCATTCCACTACTACGGCTCGACGGACGGCACTGGCGGCTTTGCGTACTTCGGCAATCTGGTCGACACGGTCAAGGCCAAGCTGGACGCGCTGAGGGCGAACAACGCCAGCATGCTGGATGTCAAGCTGTTCCTGTCGGAATGGGGCCCGACGGCCTATGAGGCAACTGACGTCAATTACTCGCACAAGGGGGCGGCCTGGACGGCGGCGTTCCTGCACGAAGCGTTGAAGAAGAAGATCTCGATGGGATCGTATCTCATCATCGGTGACGGCCAGGGCGATCCGAACATCGCGCCTTACACGGGACAGGCGAGCCTGCTGCACAAGGTGCCGCGTGGCGAGGCCCCGGCCGACTATTATCCGAAGCCGGTTGCGAACCTCTTCAAGATGTACAACAAGATGTCCGGCCAGCGCGTGCAGGCAGCCCTGACCGGCGGGTCCGGGTCCCACCTCAATGCGTTCGCGACCTGGGATGGCGGCAGCTCCACCGCCAACGTCATGCTGTACAATTACGATGCGACGCGCGTCTTTGGAAACAACACGTCGGCCGAGACGCCGGAGGCGTTCTCGCTCGCCATCGACAATCTGCCTTTCCTCAACGGACCAGTGACCGTGGAACGTTACTTGATCGATGCGACGCACAGCAATCTGGCGCTCTTCCTGGTCGATGCAACCTATTCGTCCGAACTGCAGAAGACGTCGCTGACGGGCACCGTCACTAACGGAAGGCTCACTTTGTCCGATACGCTGGGTTTGGGCGTTTCGCTCTACCGGGTGTTGCCGTCGGTCGTCGGGCCCTAGCCCAGCCTCTGGTCCCGCACGTCCTGGGTATCCTCGCTCGCCGCCTTGACCGCAGCCTTCTCCGCGCCCTTGCCGGCGCCCTTGCGGCTCGCGATCTCCACCGCCTTGCGGCCGGAGATCTCGTTGCCGGCGTCGGCGGGCATTTGCCAGAAAAACCAGCTCGAAGCGGCCGAGGTCAGCGCGACCACGACGAAAGCCGGCGCGAACACGGTCGCGTTGAGCTCGCTGACATGGTGGAACCACATCGTCGTCTCGACGCAGGCCGCGCCGACGGCGACGCCGGCGGAGACCGCGAGCTGCTGGTTGACGCTGACCAGCGTCGTGGCGCGGCTCATCTGCGCGGTCTCGACCTCGGCATAGGCGACCGTGTTGATCGCGGTGAACTCCAATGAGCGGAAGAAGCCGCCGACCACCAGGATCACCATGATGA
>NZ_JAEMSD010000150.1 GCF_016462955.1 Bradyrhizobium sp.
CCTGCCAAGAGCCGGTGGATGGCGAGGGCGTTTGCGCGGCGTGCTGGGCACGGCTGTCGTTCATCGAGCGGCCCGATTGCCCGAGGCTAGGCATCCCCTTCGTCTATGACCCCGGCCCCGACATGCTGTCGATGGAGGCGATCGCGAGTCCGCCGGCCTACCAGCGTGCCCGCGCGGCGGTGCGCTATGACGACGTCGCGCGCACGCTGGTGCATGCGCTGAAGTATCAGGACCGCACCGATCTGGCGCCGGCCATGGGGCGCTGGATGGCGCGCGCGGGCGGCGAACTCTTGAAGGAGGCCGACATGCTGGTGCCGGTGCCCCTGCATTGGCGGCGGGCCTGGCGGCGCCGCTACAACCAGTCCGGTGCGCTGGCGCGTGTCATCGAACGGCAGAGCGGGGTCGAAGCGCGGGGCGACGTGCTGCTGCGGGTGCGTGCGACCGAGCAGCAGATCGGGCTGTCGCGGGCCCAGCGCGCTACCAATGTGCAGGGCGCATTCCAGGTATCTCCCGACCGTCAGGCCGAGGTTCAGGGCCGGCGCATTATCCTGATCGACGATGTCCTGACGTCAGGGGCCACGCTGGATGCCTGCGCGCGGGTCCTGCTCCGGGCCAAGGCGGCCCAGGTCGACGTGCTTGTCTTTGCCCGGGTTGTCGAGAGCGGCCCCCGTCCCATATAATTCAACGAATTCATGACATGAGAGCGCCAGACGAATGACCGCTGCTGTCGAGATCTACACCAGGCCGGGCTGCGGCTATTGTTCCGCCGCCAAGTCGCTGCTGACCCGCAAGAAGGTGACCTTCATTGAATTCGATGTCGCCAAGAACCCGTCCTGGCGCGAGGAGATGTACGGCCGTGCCGGCCAGGGTTCGACCTTCCCGCAGATCTGGATCGGCGGGACACATGTCGGCGGCTGCGACGACCTCTACGCGCTCGATCGCGAAGGCAAGCTCGACGGCATGCTCGACGGCGTGAAGGCCAGCTCATGAGCGAGGACCGCACGTTCACGGCCGCCATGGTGCAGATGCGCACCGGTCTGATGCCGGGGCCAAGCCTCGAACAGGCCACCAAGCTGATCCGGCAGGCTGCGGCCAAAGGCGCCGACTACGTGCAGACGCCCGAGGTCAGCAACATGATGCAGCTGAACCGCAAGGCCTTGTTCGAGCATCTGCAGAGCGAGGAGGACGACGCCTCGCTGAAGGCCTACCGGGCGCTCGCGGCGGAGCTGAAGATCCACCTCCATGTCGGCTCGCTGGCACTGCGCTTTTCGCCGGAGAAGGCGGTCAACCGCTCCTTCCTGATCGGGCCCGAGGGCAATGTGCTCGCGAGCTACGACAAGATCCACATGTTCGACATCGAGCTGCCGGATGGCGAGAGCTATCGCGAATCCGCCAATTACCAGCCCGGCGAGACCGCCGTGATCTCGGACCTGCCCTGGGGCCGCGTGGGCTTGACGATCTGCTACGATGTGCGCTTTCCCGCGCTCTATCGCGCGCTCGCCGAAAGCGGCGCCTACTTCATCACGGTGCCGTCCGCCTTCACCCGCAAGACCGGCGAAGCGCATTGGCACGTGCTGCTGCGGGCGCGTGCGATCGAGACCGGCTGCTTCATTCTCGCCGCGGCCCAGGCCGGCCTGCACGAGAACAAGCGCGAGACCTATGGCCACTCGCTGATCATCGATCCCTGGGGCGAGATCCTCGCCGAGGGCGATGTCGAGCCCGGCATCATCATGGCCAAGATCGATCCGGCCAAGGTCGAGTCGGCCCGCCGGGCCATCCCGTCGCTCCAGCACGGCCGCCGCTTCGGTGTTTCAGATCCCAAGGCGGGGCCGGACCATCTGCACCTGGTTCGGGGCTCGGCATGATCCGCTACGCGCTTCGCTGCGACCGGAACCACGAGTTCGAGAGCTGGTTCCAGAGTTCGTCTGCCTATGATTCGCAGGTGAAGCGCAAGCTCGTGACCTGTCCAATCTGCGGCTCGGCCAAGGTCGAGAAGGCAATCATGGCCCCCCGCATCGTCGGCAAGAAGGGCCGTGGCCGCGCAGCCCCGCCGCCCGAGCCCGTGGCGGCCGCGGCGCCCGACGCTGCGCCCTCGGGTCCGACCTCGCTGCTGATGGCGCAGGAGCGGGAGCTGCGCGCCAAGCTGAAAGAGCTGCGAGACCATATCGTCAAGAACGCCGACAATGTCGGTGAGCGTTTTGCCAATGAAGCCCGCGCCATGCATTACGGCGACAAGGAGCACCGTCCGATCTATGGCGAGGCCTCGCCGGAAGAGGCGAAGTCGCTGATCGAGGAAGGCATCGAGGTCTCGCCACTGCCGGCCCTGCCGGAAGACAGGAATTAGACCTTCGCCACCTTCGTCATGGCCGGGCATGACGACGGTTGAGGCAATTGACTAAGCCCCCACCAGCAGCGCGACGCCTGCCACGATCAGCGCGATGCCGAGAAGCTCGCGCGGCGCGATCGGCTGCTTGAAGGAGTAGTAGGCAACGCCTTGTGCGAACAGCACCTCGATCAAGGCGAGCGTACGGACATTGGCGGCTGCCGTCAGCGCGAAGGCCAGGAACCAGAACTGCG
The DNA here is from genome assembly GCF_016462955.1 of Bradyrhizobium sp. Classification (GTDB taxonomy): domain Bacteria; phylum Pseudomonadota; class Alphaproteobacteria; order Rhizobiales; family Xanthobacteraceae; genus Bradyrhizobium. Next base: position 2,578 of record NZ_JAEMSD010000150.1, read on the forward strand.
AGGCGAAGGCGCCCGTAAAGCCGGCGAGCATCGAGGGCCGCCATAGGCGGAGGATGCCCCGCAACACGTCCGGCGCGCACAGCAGCAGATAGATCGTCAGCACCAGCGTCTGCACGAACAGGCCGAGCACCAGCGTGACCGACGCCGCGGTGACGAAGGAGACATCAGGTACATTGAGGATGGCGCCGCGGAAGCCGACCGCGGAGAGCGCAAACGCCGCAGCGGCGACGAGGCCCGTGATGGTCGGCTTCAATTCCGCGAAGCTCTTCTCGCCGCCCGGGCGCAGCGCGGTGATGACGACGCCGACGGTGGCGATCACGATCGCGAGCACTTTCAGCCACGTCAGGTGATCGCTGAGGAAGACGAAGCCGAAGATCGCGGTCTGGATCGCTTCGGTCTTGAGATATGCCGTCGTCACGACGAAAGAGCGGTCGTTCATCGCAAGCAGCATCAGCCCGGTCGCGACGATCTGGCTGAGCGCCCCCAACAGCAGCCACGGCCAGAACACGGCAGGCGGCCGGCTGAGAGGATCGCCGGTCGCAGCCAGCACCAGGCCCAGGAACAGCAGCGAGAACGGAAAGCCGAACAGGAAGCGGATGTTGGTCGCGCCCCAGGTCCCCAGCGGCTTCGTCAACGACCGCTGCATTGCATTGCGCGCGACCTGCCCGAGCGCAGCAACGATGGTGAAGGGAATCCAGAGGCTGGCGATGGTGAGCATCGGGGCGGAGGAGTGGGCGAAGACCGAAGATTTCAGCCAACCTGCCGCCGCCCGCGAAGCACGTCAATCACGCGAACGTCATGGGTGCGATGCTATCGCAACGAACTCGGTGCCGGCGCCTGCAAAACGCAAGGTCGGCGCCGGATTGACCGGGCGTTCGCCTTAGGCCGCGGTTGCCGGCCGCAGCTGGGTCGCAATCATGCGTTCCAGCGTCTCGACGGACTGGAAATTCTCCGGCGTGATCTCGGATTGCGGAATGGTGAAGTCGAACTCGGCCTCGACGCCGAGCATCAGATTGACCATGTCCATGGAAGTCAGGCCGACATCGACGAGCTTGGCCGAAGGGGTGACGTCTGCGGCGAGCGAATTCTGTTCGAGGATGCCCTTCACCAGCTTGGTGATGCGGTTGCGCAAATCGCTATGGAAGGCCTGCATCGGCAAAAATCCCATCTTGTCTATCGGAGCGGACCGGACTGCCGGCTACGATGGGCACGGGCCGCCGCTCCTGCAATGGGCGGCAGCAATACTTCGCGTTTCTTAGTAAACGATGACTCGGATTGTCTGAATTCGGCTTTTTCCAAAATCCTAACGCGATGCAGGAAAACCGGGTGCTGCAAACAACCGGGCTTTAACTGTTAGTCCGGAATTCGGGTTTGTTTACCCTCTATTTCATCGACGAATTTGAATTAAATCCGTAGCCTCGTCTCACAAGCAAAGAGGACCGGAGGATCGCCGGCGGCATCGCGAATGATGCCGGCGATCTCGAACGGCAAACCGGAGGCGGACGAGCATGAACGTGCGTGAAGCAGTCCTCACTGTCGACGAAATGCAGGCGAGCTTTCTCGAACAGGGCCCCTCCCTGATCGAGCGCGCCGCACGGACCGCTGCGGCGGCCGCGGCCGACGCAGAGGAGGTCGATCGCGACGCACGCTTCCCGCATCGGGCTTTCGACGTCGCGCGTGAGCAGAAACTGCTTGGCGTGATGATACCGGTCGAGTTCGGCGGCTTTGGCGCCTCGATCCATGACGTCACCGACATCTGCTACACGCTCGGACGCGCCTGCGCCTCGACCGCGATGATTTATGCGATGCACCAGACCAAGGTCGCCTGCGTCGTCAGGCATGGCCATGGCATTCCCTGGATGGAAACCATGATGCGCCGGGTCGCGCGCGACCAGTGGCTGCTCGCCTCCTCCACCACAGAGGGCCAGAACGGCGGCAACATCCGCGCCAGCGCCGCCGCAGTCGATCATGCCGGCGACACCGTCTCGCTGGTGCGCGACGCCACCGTGATCTCCTACGGTGCCGAGGCCGACGGCCTCGTCACCATCGCCCGCCGCGCCACCGATGCCGCTGCCTCCGACCAGGTTCTGCTGGCCCTCGCCAAGGACGACTACTCGCTGAAGCGGACGCTGGGTTGGGAAACGCTCGGCATGCGCGGCACCTGCTCGACCGGTTTCGAGCTGAAGGTCGACTGCCCCGCCGACCGAGTCTTCCCAGAATCCTACGACAAGATCCACGCCCAGACCATGACGCCGTTCGCGCATCTGTGCTGGTCGTCGGCCTGGGCCGGCATCGCCGCGGCGGCCGTGACCCGCGCGCAGGCCTTCATCCGCAAGGCAGCGCGCTCGTCCGGCGGTCAGATGCCGCCGGCTGCGGCGCACTTCACCGCCGCAAAAATGTCGCTTGCCAGGCTGCGCGCGCTGATCGCCGCCAATATCGATGCTTTCGCCCGTGTCGAGCATGACGAGCGTGCGCTCGGCTCGCTCGACTTCCAGTCGTCGATCACGCTTCTGAAGGTGCAGGCTTCCGAGCTCGCGGTCGAGACCGTGATGCATGCGATGCGCACCACGGGTCTTTCCGGCTACCGCAACGACGGCGAGTTCACCATGGGCCGTCACCTGCGCGACGTGCTGTCGTCGCCGATCATGATCAACAACGACCGCATCCTGCTCAACGCCGCGACATCGACGTTGATGAGCGGGGTGCCGACGAGCCTTCGCGACTGACGACCGACGTGCCTTCGACGTGCATTGGCGACTGAATCAACAAGAACAATTTTCGAGATAGCAGGACATCGAATCATGAATATTGCCGTCCTCCCCGAATCGCCCGCGACCGCGCCGCAGCAGATCGATCCGCTCGATCATCTCGCCGACCGGCTGTTCCACCGCATGGGTGCCGACGGCGTCTATGCCCGCACCGCGCTCTATGAGGGAATTGTCGAGCGGCTTGCCGCGTTGATCACCAGCCATCGCGAAGCCGGCACCGAGGTGATGCGCTTCCCGCCGGTGATGAGCCGCGCGCAGCTGGAGAAATCCGGCTACCTCAAGAGCTTTCCCAACCTGCTCGGCTGCGTCTGCGGCCTGCACGGCACCGAGCGCGAGATCAACGCCGCGGTGAGCCGTTTCGATGCCGGCGGCGACTGGACCACCTCGCTCTCGCCGGCCGATCTCGTGCTGTCGCCGGCCGCCTGCTATCCGGTCTACCCGATCGCGGCGAGCCGTGGCCAGCTGCCGAAGGGCGGCCTGCGCTTCGATGTTGCCGCCGATTGCTTCCGCCGCGAGCCGTCGAAGCATCTCGACCGGCTGCAATCGTTCCGCATGCGCGAATATGTCTGCATCGGCACGGCTGACGACGTCGCCGATTTCCGCGAGCGCTGGATGGTGCGCGCGCAGGCGATCGCGCGCGACCTCGGCCTCACCTTCCGCGTCGACTATGCCAGCGACCCCTTCTTCGGCCGCGTCGGCCAGATGAAGGCGGTCAGCCAAAAGCAGCAGCAGCTCAAGTTCGAGCTCCTGATTCCGCTGCGCTCCGAGGAGCAGCCGACCGCCTGCATGAGCTTCAACTATCATCGCGAGCATTTCGGCACGACCTGGGGAATCCAGGACGCCGATGGCGAGCCGGCGCACACCGGCTGCGTCGCCTTCGGCATGGACCGGCTCGCCGTCGCCATGTTCCACACCCATGGCACCGATCTCTCCGCCTGGCCCGCCAAGGTGCGAGACGTCCTGGGCCTGCAGCCGCCTGTCGCGGCCGAGGCCCATGGCGAAGGCTGGCGCTAGAGCATGATCCGGAAAAGTGCGAAGCGGCTTTCCGAAAAGATCATGCTGAAACGATAGACACCACGAGGCCGACCATTTCCACGGGCAAGACGAACGTGATCCACACCAAGGTCCGATGCCGCGAGATCACGGAGTTCGACGTCGACAAGATCGCGGACTTGCTGACGCGCGGCTTCGTCGGCCGATCACGCGACTACTGGATTCAGGGCCTGCGCCGGCAGGCCTTCCGAGCCGTGCCGGAGGGCTATCCGCGCTTCGGCTACATGCTCGACGACGATGGCACGCCGGTCGGCGTGCTGCTCCTGATCTACACGGCACGCAAGGAGGGCGAAGAGACCGTCATCCGGTGCAATCTGTCGAGCTGGTACGTCGACCCGGCCTATCGCAACTACGCCCCGCTGCTGACCAAGATCGCGCAGCGGCACAAGGACGTCACTTACTTCAACATCAGCCCGGCGCCGTGGACTTGGTCGATCATCGAGACGCAGGGTTTTCGCGACTATTGCCGCGGCCTATTCTTTTCGGTCCCTGCGCTGGCGCGGCCACCGCGCCGGAGCGAGATCGAGGTCATTCCGCCGCACGCCAAGGAGATCAAGGGGCTTTCCGAAGCGGAGACCGAGCTGTTGGCACGCCATGCGCGCTACAATTGCCTCAGCCTCGTGTGCCGCACGCCGAAGGGAACATTCCCCTTCATCCTGCAACCGGTGCGCATCCGCCGCGGCTTCATCGCGCCCCCCGCCATGAAGCTGATCTATTGCCGGAATGCCGCCGAATATGCCGAATGCGCCGGCCGCATCGGCCGGTTGCTGCTACGGCTTGGCAAGATCGCGGTTGCTGTGGACGCCAACGGTCCGATTCCGGGCCTCGTCGGCATCTACACCGAGCGGCGCGGCCGCAAATATTTCAGGGGGCCGCATGAGCCACGGCTCGGCGATCTCACGGACACGGAACTCGTGTTGTACGGGCCGTAGCGCAACGTTCGGCTCCGTAGCCCGCATGAGCGTAGCGACATGCGGGGACGCCCGTCCCGGATATCGCTGCGCTCATCCGGGCTACGGCCTATCGCCTTGTCGGAACGCCATTTACGGGCGCTCTCCCCGTCGCCGGTCACCGTCCGTAAACTACGGCGCTTAAGGGAATTTTCCGGCCTCTTCGCTACCCTCGGCGGCTGCACTAGGTTGCGTCGAGTCTGTTGCCTGCCGAGGTCCCGCCGACCCCATGATGTCGCCCCCCGACAACGAGCTTGGTACGGGCCGTGAGCAGGACGCGGATGCCCTGGTCGCGTTGAGCCAGCTTGCGCTCGACCACATGGAGCAGGGTGTCTGCGTCTACGGCGCCGACAATCGCATCATGCTGGTCAATCAGCGTTACCTCTCCTTCTTCGATATGTCGGCCGAGGTCGTGCGGGTCGGTACGAAGTACCGTGAAGTGCTCGCTCACAGTGCGAGTCGGGGCAACTTTCCGGAAAGCGAGCTGGACGCGCTGTATTCAGCACGCATCGCACAGATCGCAGGGGGCAAGCCGTTCCGGACCGAGCAGCGGCTGGCGAACGGCATCGTCATGTCGCTCGATCTGAAGCCGCTCCCCGGCGGCGGCTGGATGACGATCTGCGACGACGTCACCCGCCTCGCCCGGCTCGAGGCGGAATTGCACGTGCAGACCGAGCGCAGCCAGCATGCGCTCGCCAACATGTCGCACGGCCTCATCATGTACGACGCCGAGAGCCGCGTCGTCCTCTGCAACGAGCGTTTCCTCAAGCTCTATGATCTCGATCCCGAGGTCGTGAAGCCGGGCATCCCGCACAGCACGGTGATCGAGCACTGGATGTCGCGCGGCAACCTCCCCGGCATGCCCAGCGACGAGTTCGTCGCGAGCCGGCTGGAAGATGTGCGCAGGGGGAAATCGAAGTCCCTGCTGGTGATGCGCTATGACGGACGGATGGTGCAGGCGGTCTCCCGCTTCCTGCCGGACGGCGGCTGGGTCACGGTGCACGAGGACGTCACGGAGCAGCTGCAACATGAAGAAACGTTGAGGCAGCAGAACTTCATCCTCGATGCTGCCCTGGAGAACATGGCGCACGGGCTCGCCTTCTACGACAGCGACATGCGGCTTCGGGTCTGCAACACCACCTATCGCAAGATCTACCGGCTATCGCCGGAGGAGACCAGGCCAGGGACGCATCTCGCCGAGCTGATCGAACGTTCGATGGCGAACGGCGCGTACGCTGCGGAATACAGCGCCCGGCAAATCCTCGAATCCGCCCGCGCGCGGATCGCAACTTGCGATTCCTCGCCGATGCGCCGGCGCATGTCGAACGGCACCGTGATCTCGGTACGCTATTGCGCGCTGCCCGATGGCGGCTTCGTCGCCACCTACGAGGACATCACCGAGCGGGAACATGCGATCGAGCAGCTCAGTGAACAGTACCGCCGCTTCGACGCGGCGTTGAACAACATGAGCCAGGGGCTCTGCATGCTCGATGCGAGCCTGCGCGTGATCGTCTGCAATCGCCGCTATATCGAGATGTACGGCCTTTCGCCGGACATCGTGAAGCCCGGCGTCTCGATGCGCGAGATCATGGAGCACAGCTGCGAGCTCGGCAATCATCCCAACATGACGGGCGCGAAACTCTATTCCGACTACGTCGAACGGCTGCGCGAGGGTGAGCACACGCTGCACCGGCACCTGAACGACGGCCGCATCATCAAGCTCAACCACAAGCGGATGGAGCACGGCGGCTGGGTCGTCACCTACGAAGACGTGACCGAACGCCACAAGGCCCAGGCACGCGTCGCGCACATGGCGCAGCACGATTCGCTGACCGACCTGCCCAATCGCACGCTGTTCCGCGAGAAGATGAGCGAGGGACTGAACCAGGTCGCGGTCGCCGGCGGCGCCATGGCCGTGCTGTGCTTCGACCTCGACAATTTCAAGACCGTCAACGACCGCCTCGGCCACGCCGCAGGCGACCGCCTGCTGCGCTGGGTCGCAGAGCGCCTCAAGGAGAATGTCGGCGAGCACGACACCGTCGCGCGGCTCGGCGGCGACGAGTTCGCCGTTCTCCAGCGCGGACCGCAGCCGCAAGCGGCCGAGGAACTCGCCCGCCGCCTCGTCGACGTCATCGGCCATCCCCCGCCGCTGGAAGGCCAGTCGGTCCATGTCGGCGTCTCCGTCGGTATCGCGATCGCACCCGATCACGGGCTCGACGCCGACGAGCTGATGAAATGCGCCGACCTCGCGCTGTACCAGGCCAAGGCCAGGGGGCGCGGCGCATATCAGCTGTTCGAGCCCGAGATGGAGGAGCAGGCGCGCAGCCGGCACGCGCTGGAGCAGGATCTAGCCGGCGCGCTCGAACGACGTGAATTCCACCTGGTGTTTCAACCGCAGATGCGGCTCGATTCTTTCGCTCTCACCGGCTTCGAGGCACTGCTGCGCTGGAAGCATCCCTCGCGCGGGCTGGTCTCTCCGGCCGAGTTCATTCCGATTGCCGAGGAGAACGGGCTGATCGTTCCGATCGGCGAATGGGTGCTGCGCACGGCCTGCGCAGCCGCCGCGGCCTGGCCCGATGTCACCGTCGCGGTGAACCTGTCGCCCGTGCAATTCCGCTTCCGCGGACTGGTAGCGATGGTGACGAGCGCACTTGCGCAAGCCGGACTGCCCCCTCAACGGCTCGAGCTCGAGGTCACCGAGACGGCGCTGCTCGACGACAGCGAAGCGACGGTCGAGATCCTGCACCAACTCCGCGCGCTGGGCGTGCGGGTCAGCCTCGACGATTTTGGCGTCGGCTATTCTTCGCTGAGCTACTTGCGCAAGTTTCCGTTCGACCGCATCAAGATCGACCGTTCCTTCGTCGGCACGCTCGGCGAAAGCCCGGAGAGCGTCGCCATCGTCCGCACCATCGCAAGCCTCGGCTCCGTGCTCGGCGTCGAGACCACGGCGGAGGGGGTGGAAACCGAGGAGCAGCTCGACTTCGTCCGCGAGTGCGGCTGCACCGCCGTGCAGGGCTATTATTTCGGCAAGCCGTGCCTCGCATCCGAGGTCGACCGCACCATCGAGGCGCTGAACATGGTCCGGCGGGTGGCCTGACGGCTGCAGCTCAAATTCCGCCCCTCGGCACGCGACCGCACGACGAATTGTCGCATTGGCCGCCTCCGCGGGAATTGCCCGACCGCCTGCCGCCCGCGGCCCGCGCAACGCGCTTTTCTTCTGGCTCGATTTAAGAAACAATCGCCCCACAAGAATGAGAGACGGCGGCCCCAAGGACGCCGCCGAAAGGGAGGCGTTTTCGATGTCGGGATACGGGCTGAAGACGATTGCATTTGCCGCGCTGCATGCAGTCATGGGCGCATTGCTCTCCACGGCCGTCTATGCGCAGGACTATCCCACCAAGCCGATCACGTTGATCGTGCCGTGGCCGGCCGGCGGCTCGACCGATATCTCGCTGCGCGCGATCGCCGACAGCGCCTCGAAGGTGCTGGGGCAGCCGATCGTGATCGACAACAAGGCCGGCGGCGGCGGGACGGTCGGACCGGCGACGATGGCGGCGGCGGCGAAGCCGGACGGCTACACCATCTCGCAGATCCCCATCACGGTGTTTCGCCTTCCACTGATGCAGGAGGTGTCGTGGGATCCGGCGAAGGATTTCACCTACATCGTCCATCTCACCGGCTACACCTTCGGCGTCACGACCAGTGCGGAGTCGCAATTCAAGAGCTGGAAGGACGTGGTCGAGTTCGCCAAGGCGAACCCGGGCAAGGTGACCTATGCCACGCCGGGCGCCGGAACCTCGCTGCATGTCGGAATGGAGCAGATTGCGGGAATGGCCGGAATCAAGCTGACCCAGGTGCCCTTCAAGGGCGGCGCGGAGACCAATGCCGCCGTGCTCGGTCAGCACACCATGCTTCAAGCTGACTCCACGGGTTGGCGGCCGCTGGTCGACGCCGGCAAGCTGCGGCTCCTGATGGTGTGGACCGGCGCGCGCTCGCCGAACTATCCCGATGTGCCGACGCTGAAGGAGCTCGGCTATCCCATGGTCTATGATTCTCCGTTCGGCATAGCCGGCCCGAAGGGGATGGATCCCAAGATCGTCGCCAAGCTCCACGATGCCTTCAAGAAGGCGGTCGAGGACCCTGCGGTGATCGCCACCCTCGCCAAGTACGACATGGTGCCGAACTACAAGAACACCGAGGACTACAAGAAATTTGTCGTCGAGGTCACCGAGTCCGAGCGCAAGGTGATCAACACGCTTGGGCTGGCGAAGAAGTAAAACCGCGCCGCTTGTGTCCCGGACGCGCTGCAGCGTGCAACGCTGCTGCGCAGAGCCGGAACTCATCTTCTTTGCCCACACCCATGGGCCCCGGCTCTGCAGCGCATCAGTCCTGATGCGCTGCGTTCGGGGCACGAGAGAGAATCGATGCACGACCCAACCAACGTCAAACTCCGCCTCAGCAACTCCGAGCTCTGGGGCGGGCTGATCGGGCTTGCACTCGGCGGATTCGTGATCTGGTCGGGGTTGAAGCTCAGGCTCGGCACCATCAACGATCCCGGGTCCGGCTACGTGCTGTTCTACACGGGCATCCTGATGTGCGTGCTCGCAGGCGCCATCATCGTCTCGGCGATCACGGAGGGTGGGCCGACGCTGGCCTCACGCTGGGAGAATGTACGCTGGAGCAAACCGCTCCTCCTCATCGCCTGCCTCATCGCATTCTCCCTCGCCCTCGAGCCGCTGGGCTTCCTGCTGTCGTCGATTCCGTTGATGCTGCTGCTGTTACGCTTGATCGATCCCGTGCGCTGGACGCTGGCGATTCCGATCGCAGTGCTGGCGCCATCGGGAATGTGGTGGGTGCTCAAGCGGCTGCTGTTGATCCAGCTGCCCTCCGGCCTGTTCGGGATCGGCTGAGCCATGGATACGCTCGTCAATGTCGCCCATGGGTTCGGCGTCGCGCTGCTGCCGGTCAACCTGCTCTATTGCTTCATCGGCGTCTTCATCGGCACGCTGGTCGGCGTGCTGCCGGGGATCGGGCCGATCTCGGCGATGTCGCTGCTGTTGCCGGTGACGCTGTCGGGCACGCCGGAATCCGGTATCATCATGATGGCCGGCATCTATTACGGCTCGATGTATGGCGGCTCGACCACGTCGATCCTGGTCAACATCCCAGGCGAGGCTGCCTCTGTCGTCACCTGCATCGACGGCCACCAGATGGCCAAACAGGGCCGCGCCGGTCCCGCGCTCGGCATCTCCGCTTTCGGCTCGTTCGCCGCCGGCACGTTCGCGCTGATCGCCTTGATGCTGGTGGCGCCGAAGCTCGCCAGCGTCGCCATCGCCTTCGGCCCGGCCGAGTATTTCAGCCTGATGGTACTCGGCCTCGTCGTGCTCACCTTTCTCACCCAGGGCTCGATGCCGAAGGCACTGCTGATGGCATGCGTCGGTGTCGTGCTCGGGCTGGTCGGGCTCGACAGCATCACCGCGCAGCCGCGGCTGACTTTCGGCCGCATGGAGCTGATCGACGGCATCGGCCTCGTGCCCGTGGTGATGGGCCTGTTCGGTGTCGCCGAGGTGCTGCTCAACACCGAGCAGGCCATCAAGCGCGACATCATCAACGCCAGGATCACCCATCTCCTGCCTAGCAAAGAGGACTGGAAGGCGAGCGCAGGCCCGGTCGGCCGCGGCACCATCCTCGGCTTCTTCCTCGGCATCCTGCCCGGCGGCGGCGCGGTGGTGGCGTCGTTCGCCTCCTACGCGCTGGAGAAGCGGCTGTCGAAGACGCCCGAGCGTTTCGGCCATGGTGCGATCGAAGGCGTCGCCGGGCCGGAATCGGCGAACAATGCCGCGGCGGGCGGCGCCTTCATTCCGCTGATGACGCTCGGCATCCCGCCGAACGTGGTGATGGCGCTGCTGTTAGGTGCCTTCGTCATTCACGGCCTGCAGCCGGGACCGTTGCTGATCACGCAGAACCCCGGCCTGTTCTGGGGCATCGTCGCCAGCATGTATATCGGCAACGTCATGCTGCTGATCCTGAACCTGCCGATGATCGGCATGTGGGTGCAATTGCTCAAGCTGCCCTACAACGTGCTGTTTCCCCTGATCATCCTGTTTACGATCATCGGCGTCTACTGCTCCAGCAACAACGTGTTCGACGTCCACGTCATGATCGCGTTCGGGATCATCGGCTATTTCATGCGCAAGCTCGGCTACGAGCCGGCACCTTTGGTGCTCGCCTTCGTGCTGGGGCCGATGATGGAGAACAACTTACGCAAGTCGCTGATCCTGTCGCAGGGCGATCTCTGGACCTTCGTGCAGCGCCCGATCTCGGGCGTGTGTCTCGCCTTCGCGCTGGTGCTGCTGATCGCGCCGCTGCTGC
>NZ_JAEMSD010000151.1 GCF_016462955.1 Bradyrhizobium sp.
GGCGACGGCTGGATGGGCGTGCGGATGCGCGACGCCAGCGTGGTGAAGGGCGTCGGCGTGCTGCCGATCTTCGCCGGCGTGATCGGCCTGCTGCTGCTGCTGGGCGCGTTTGCGGCGACGTGGGTACGCGAGGGGCGCTGAACGCTGCTGACGAAAGCTCTCTGAATCCGTCCACCGTCGGATGACAAGCTCATGAACATGAGTCGTGCGCGCGGGCGACATGATCCGCTGCGCGGCACAACTTCATGCGGTTCGCTGCCGGTCATACCGGCTTGCGGAACCCGGGGAATTCTTTAGAATTTTTGCGCCGGTGTCATACGGAACGAATGTTGAGGCCTACGGGGCAAGTGTCGTGGCCACTCAGCAGTCCCTGTCGCTGGATTTTACAAATGGCAATTGAGATGTTGACCGTAGAGGAGATCGTTCGTGTCAGGTCTTCCTTCGACAGGGTGTTCGCGAACGCGACCGACATGACGACGACGTTCTACGATCGGGTGTTCGAACTTGCGCCGGACATCCGCCCGATGTTTCCGGCCGACATGACCAATCTCAAGCATGATTTCATCTCGAAGCTCGCGGTGTTGGTTGGCAGCCTCGATGAGACGACTGGCCTGTTGTCGGGTGCCGACATCCTCGGCCGCAATCACCTGCGCTATGGCGTGAGACCTGAGCACTACCCGGTCGTCGCCGAAGCCTTGATCTGGAGCTTTGCGCGCGGTCTTGGCGCGCATTGGACCGATGAGGTGGAGCAGGCCTGGCGGAAGGTTTACGGCATCATTGCCCAGCGGATGATCGCAACCGACGGCAGTCCGCCGCCGTCGCTATCCTCACCGATCACAAGCCCTCCACGGCGTACGTAACTCGCGCTAGTTGCCTGAACGACACATCGTATGACTGGATCGCCTGCGCGGATCGGCGGCGGTTGACATCTGCCATCCGGCCGCGCGATGTTACACTATAACATCGCGGCGTCCGGGGATCGACGCCCGGTGTGGGGGTGGCGTTTTCAGATGAAGTGGTTCCGGTCGAAGGTCAGGCACGGCGCCCGGCTCGCATTGTTCGCGATGCTGGTGCAATTCGCCCTGACATTCGGGCACAGCCACTGGTTTGCGCAGGCCGCGCCCCTCGCCCAATCCTCGGCCCAGCACACTGAAGGCGGCGCCAAGGACGTTGCAGCGCCCGGCGGCGCCGCCGTCGAGAAGCTATCGCCCTCAAGTCCCGACCGCGAGCATTCTCGCGAGGATAGTTGCGCGATCTGCGCCATCATTGCGATGGCCGGCACCGTCATTTCGGCAACGCCCCCCGTGCTGCTGCTGCCGCAGGCGATCGCGCTGCTCCAGCGCACCCTGGACGCCGAATTCATCCATTTGAAATCCGCGGGCACGGCATTCCAGCCCCGCGGCCCTCCTGCCTCCTGACGTCCAACGCTTGATCACGCCCAGCCTCGCCGCGTTCAGGCGAATGTCCGGGACAAGTTGAAGTCGAATCCGTCGCGCCGCGACGGCAGGCCGCCTCCGATCAGCAAACAATCATCCGGACGGCGCCTGGCTGGAATCAGGACCATGTCATTCAAATCGCGACGCGCGCATCGCCTTGGCGGAGCAAGCCTGCTCCTGCTCGGCGCCGCCGCCACGCCCGCCTTCGCGCAAGCGCCGCAGGACAAATCATCGACCGAGCTTCCCGCCGTCACCGTGACCGCTCCGAGCCCGATCGTACGTCGGGCAGCGGTGCCGTCCCGCACCGCCGGCCGGGGCACGCGGACCGCGCGGGTGCGCAGGGGAGAGCAAACGGCTGACGCAGCGCCGGCAGCCCCGGTGGCTGCCGCGCCTCAGCAAGGCGTGCTGCCCGTCGTGACCGATCAGTTCGCAACCGTCACCGTGGTGCCGAACGAGGAGATCCGGCGCAACGGCGGCGGCACGCTCGGCGACCTCCTGTTCTCGAAGCCCGGCATCACCGGCTCTGAATTCGCACCCGGCGCATCCAGCCGCCCGATCATTCGCGGTCTCGATACCAACCGGGTCGGCATCGTCGAGAACGGAATCGGCAGCAATGGCGCGTCCGATCTCGGCGAGGATCACTTCGTGCCGATTGATCCGCTGGCAACCAACCAGGTCGAGGTCATCCGCGGACCGGCGACTTTGCGCTACGGCTCCACCGCGATCGGCGGCGTGGTCAGCGCAACCAACAATCGAATTCCGGATGCCTTGCCGTCCTGCACGGCGCCCTTTCCGACTTACGGACTCCCGACCAACGCGCCGCTGGCAAACATGGGATCCCCGGGCTGCGTCACCGCGGAAACACGGACGGCAGTGACCTCCGTCGATCGCGGGGTCGAAGGTGCCGTGCTGCTCGACGCCGGCGGCGGCAACTTTGCCGTCCATGCCGATGCCTTTGGCCGCAAGGCCGGCGACTACAACATCCCGAGCTACCCGTTCTTGACCGATCCGACGCTGCCGTTCAACGGACGCCAGCCGAATTCGGCATCGCAGAGCTACGGCGGATCCGTCGGCGGATCCTACATCTTCGATGGCGGCTACGTTGGCGCGGCGATCACGCAGCACAACGCGCTCTACCACATTCCCGGTATCGAGGGCAGCGAGTTCCTGACGCGGATCGACGGACGACAAACGAAATTCACGACAAAAGGTGAGTATCGGCCGGACGCTGCGGCGATCGATGCGATCCGGTTCTGGGCTGGGGCCACCGACTATAAGCACGATGAGGTCGGGCTCGCCGATTCCGCCGATCTCACCTCCCTCGGCGTGAGACAAACCTTCACCAACAAGGAACAGGAAGGCCGCGTCGAGGTGCAGCTTGCGCCGTTCGACGTCCGCTTTGCTGCGCTGACCACCGCTGTGGGCGTTCAGGCCTCGCACCAGAAGCTGACCGCGCCGAGTCCGGACGATCCGGGCAGCCCGATCAACGGACTGTTCGATCCGAACAAGAACACGAAGGTCGCCGGCTACATCTTCAACGAGTTCAAGTTCAACGAAGTGACCAAGGCTCAGATCGCCGGGCGGGTCGAGAGCGCAAGGTTGAGCGGCACGGCGCCGGCCTTCGTCCCCGATGTGTTCGACCTCGCCGTCGATCCGGCCGCGATCGGCCCCGCAACGGCGGTCAACCGCAACTTCACGCCGGTGAGCGGCAGCATCGGCCTGATCCACAACCTTCCCTGGGATCTGGTCGCGAGCATCACCGGCCAATATGTCGAGCGTGCGCCGAAACCGGCGGAATTGTTTTCGCGCGGCGGCCACGATGCCACCACCACGTTCGACATCGGCAATCCCAATCTCGGCATCGAGACCGCCAAGTCGGTCGAGGCAGGACTGCGACGGGCGGTCGGGCCGCTTCGCTTCGAAATCACCGGCTACTACACCAAGTTCAACGGATTCATCTATCGGCGCCTGACCGGCAACACGTGCGAGGACGGCGCTTGCCAGCTCGGAGCGGGTCTCGAACTGAACCAGGCGGTCTATTCGCAGCGCGACGCGACCTTTCGTGGCGGCGAATTCCAGTTCCAGTACGACGTGATGCCGGTCTGGAACGGGATCTGGGGCATCGAGGGTCAATACGACATCGTGCGCGCGACCTTCGACGACGGCACCAACGTGCCACGCATTCCGCCCCAGCGGCTGGGCGGTGGTGTGTATTATCGCGACGCCGACTGGTTTGCCCGGATCAACCTGCTGCACGCGTTCGCGCAAAACGACATCGCACCGATCGCGGAGACGCCGACGCCCGGCTACAACCTGCTAAGGGCCGAGGTCAGCTACAAGACCAAGCTCGATCAAAGCTGGTTCGGCGCGCGCGAGATGCATGTCGGGCTCGTCGGCAACAACCTGCTGAACGAGAACATCCGCAATGCCGTCTCCTTCAACAAGGACCAGGTACTGCTGCCCGGCATCGGGGTCAGGGCGTTCGCGAATTTCAGGTTCTGAGCGTCGCTTGTGCCGGGGCCGACAGGCCCCGGCATACACCGTCTTGCGAGTGCCTAACCCCGCGCCTTGCTCCAGTCGGGGCCGACTGGACCTGACACGCCCTCGAAGGCGCCGTCGGCGAGCTCGAACACCAGGACGCGGGCGGCGTCGACCGGGCCAGGCATGGCGATGCGGCCCTTGGGGACCTGCTTGAAGCCGACGCGGCCGTAATAGGGCTCGTCGCCGACCAGCAGCACGAGGCGGTGACCTTTTTCCCTGGCGTCCTTCAGCGCGCGCTCCATCAACCGGCGGCCGATGCCACGGTCGCGGAACGGCGGCTCGACCGTGAGCGGCCCAAGCAGCAGCGCGGGCGTGTCGCCGATCAGGATCGGCAATTGCCTGACGGAGCCGACCAGCAGCGTACCGATGCGGGCCGTGAAGGAGAGTTCGAGCAGATGGTCGACGTGCTCGCGAATCCGGTAGGCGCTCAGCACGAAGCGGCCGGGACCGAAGGTACGTTCGTGCAGCCGCTCGATCGCCTGGGCGTCGCCGGCAGCTTCGGGCAGGATGGTCAGTGAGAGATCGTTCATGTCGATTCGCGGGATAGCACCTGAACGCAGCGCGGTCCATCGGGCAGCGAGGGCCTCAGTTCCTTTTCGGCGCCGGCTCCTCGTTGTAGCAGGGCACCAGCACCGCGATGCGTCATTGACTAGCACAGGCCGCGCTCAGCGCCACGTCGCAATCAACGGCTTGCCGTCCAGCACTTCGGCGATGCGCAGCCGCGTGCCCGGCGTGGTGCCCTCGGGCAACGCGGCGTTGTCGAAGAACCCGCATTCGACGATCTCGCGGTTGGGCTCGGGGACGCGGCGCTGGCTGAACTGCCTGACCACGTAGACCGCGACGTGGTCGCGGCGGGAGACGTGGCTGTTGAGGAAGATGCCGTGCAGAATCGCTTCGCCGATGACGTCGATCTCGCCCTCCTCCTTGAGCTCGCGCCGCAGCGCCTCTTCCATGGTCTCGCCGAAATCGACGCCGCCGCCAGGCAGGTACCAGCCGCTGACATAGCTGTGCCTAACCAGGAACACCCGGTTGTCGGCGTCCAGCACAACGGCGCGGACGCCGAGCGTCATGCCGCGGGCGAGCAGGAAATAGGCGTGGGAGATTTGGCGGAACAGCGGCTCGGCTCTCCGTCGCACCCGGTTCAGACGTTCTCCCATCAGCCTCCCCCGGCGCCTCGCGACAGGCCCAGCTTGCGCGTTCCGTGCGACCTTGCCAATACAGTGGAGCAATAGCGAGGCAATCGCGCGCCATGACTTCCTCTCCGCTGGCCCCCTTCACGCTCGCCCATCTGTCCGATCCGCATCTGGCGCCCTTGCCGAAGCCGCGGCTGATCGAGCTCGCGGGCAAGCGCGCGCTCGGCTATTTCAACTGGACGCGCAACCGCCACAAATATCAGTGCCGGGAAGTTCTCGACGCCCTCGTCGCCGACATGAAGGCGCAGGCGCCCGACCACGTCGCCGTGACGGGCGATCTCGTCAATCTGGCGCTGGAGGCGGAATTCGCGCCGGCCCTGGCCTGGCTCGAAAGCGTCGGCCCGCCCGACCGCGTGACCGCGATTCCCGGCAATCACGACGCCTATGTCAGCGCGACGCGTCATCGCTTCGGCGAGACCTTCCTGCCCTACATCGCCGCGGATGCGCCGGGTGCTGCGGCCTTTCCCGCGGTGCGCCGGCGCGGGCCGCTGGCGCTGATCAGCCTGTCGACGGCGGTGCCGACCCTTCCGCTGATGGCGACGGGCACGCTGGGACACGATCAGCTCGCTGCCCTCGCCGAGGCGCTCGAACGGCTCGCGCATGAAGACGTCTTCCGCGTGCTGCTGGTGCATCATCCGCTGAAATCCAGCGCGCGCCAGAAGAGGATGACGGACGCGACGGAATTGCTGGCGCTGCTGAAGCGGCACGGCGTCGAGCTGGTCCTGCACGGGCACGATCACGTCCATTCGACGATCTGGGTCGAAGGCCCCAACGGCAATATTCCCGTACTCGGCGTGCCCTCGGCTTCCGCGCTCGCACACGGGCATTATCCGGCGGCGGCGTACAATATCTTCAGAATCGAGAAGGACAATGCCGGCTGGCGCTGCGAGCAGACGGTACGGAGCCTCGGGGCGGGATTTCAGGTCGGGCAGATCAAGCATGTGCGGTTGATTTAGTTCGCCGTCATTCCGGGGCATGCGGAGCATGAGCCCGGACTCCATCGGGCGGCAGAACATGCTGATGAATGGATTCCGGGTTCGCGCTTCGCGCGCCCCGGAATGACGGCGGAGGATACCTCACCAGCTCCGCAGCACAGCCAATACGGCAACCCCGAACAGCGCGGCCGCACCGAGGATGAAGCCGAATACGAACGGCCAGACGCGCGAGCGGCGCGGCGGCGGGGCAATGGCCGGTGCTTGCGGCTCCGGCGCGACCACCATCGCGCGCTCGCGCTCGACCATGCGGCGCGCGACATAGTCGGTGACGGCCTCGACGATCACGGCGGTGTCGTGCGATTCGGCGAGCACGATGCGGCCGAAGCGGGTGTCCTGGACGAAGCGGTACATCCGCTTGTCGCGCCCCATCACGATATGGGCGACGACGTCGATCCACAGCCGTGGCGTATCGCCCTGGCTGACGCCGCGGTCGAACAGGTCGATCTGGTCGGGGACCTGCGCGAACAGGGGATCGAGCGCGTCGTTGAGGATCTCGAGCCGCGCCACCTCGGCGTCCCTGAGATCGACCACGACGCCGGTCCGGTCGGCGGCCTCGATCCGCGCGCGCAGCAGCGCATCGCGCAGCCTTACCGGGCGCGGCTGGCCGGGCGGGGTCCCGCTGGTCTCGGGCTCTGACATTGTCGGCCTCGTCCTCTTTCCGACATTAACCTATCAGCAACCACACCCTCCGCAAAGGCCCACAATTCCAGAGACTTACCGCGCCCACAGGCGTTTTGGCTGTACCAAAAACAGACGATCCCACCCAGGCAGCGCCTGGATGGGACCATCCGTCCTTGGACGTCTTCTTAAGTCGGGGCGATCAGGCCGAGACCCGCGAGGGCTCTTCCACGATCGAGAAGCGGACGCCGGCCTTGTGGCGGCTCTCTTCCGAGACTTCCTTCCAGCACTCTTCAGCTTCCTTGCGGGTCTTGAACGGACCTTTGACCTGGGCCGAGCCTTCCACAAGCTTGTGGAAGTTCATCGAACCGAACTCGCCGCCGATCACCCAGAAATTGCTGCCTTTGGTCATTGTCAGTCTCCTCTCGAATCGCGCGCTGCGTTAGCCGAACTGGTTCATCGTGTTGTGGGCGCCGCCAGCCTTGAGGGCGGCTTCACCCGCGAAGTACTCCTTGTGGTCGTCACCGATGTCGGAGCCGGCCATGTTCTGGTGCTTCACGCAGGCGATGCCCTGGCGGATCTCGGCGCGCTGGACGTTCTTGACGTAGCCCAGCATGCCCTGCTCGCCGAAATACTCGCGGGCGAGATTGTCGGTCGAGAGCGCGGCCGTGTGATAGGTCGGCAGCGTGATCAGGTGGTGGAAGATGCCGGCGCGCTTGGCCGAATCCGCCTGGAAGGTGCGGATGCGCTCGTCGGCTTCCTGCGCCAGCGGCGTGTCGTCATATTCCGCCTTCATCAGCTCGGCCCGGTTGTACTTGCTGACGTCCTTGCCGGCTTCCTTCCAGGCATCGAAGACCTGCCAACGGAAGTTGAGCGTCCAGTTGAACGACGGCGAGTTGTTGTAGGCGAGCTTGGCGTTCGGCACGACCTTGCGGATGCGGTCGACCATGCTGGCGATCTGCTCGATATGCGGCTTCTCGGTCTCGATCCAGAGCAGGTCGGCGCCGTTCTGCAGCGAGGTGATGCAGTCGAGCACGCAGCGGTCTGCACCGGTGCCGGGACGGAACTGGTAGAGGTTGGAGGGCAGCCGCTTCGGACGCATCAGCTTGCCGTTGCGGTTGATGACGACGTCGCCGTTGCGGGCGTTCTCCGGCGTGATCTCCTCGCAGTCGAGGAAGCTGTTGTACTGGTCGCCGATGTCGCCGGGCTTGTGGCTGACGGCGATCTGCTGCGTGAGACCAGCGCCAAGCGAGTCGGTGCGGGTCACCACGACGCCGTCTTCGACGCCGAGCTCGAGGAAGGCGTGGCGGCAGGCGCGAATCTTCGCGAGGAAGACGTCATGCGGCACCGTGACCTTGCCGTCCTGGTGGCCGCACTGCTTCTCGTCCGAGACCTGGTTCTCGATCTGCAGCGCACAGGCGCCCGCTTCGATCATCTTCTTCGCGAGCAGATAGGTCGCCTCCGCATTGCCGAAGCCGGCGTCGATGTCGGCGATGACGGGCACGACGTGGGTCTGGAAGTTGTCGATCTTCTCGATCAGCTCTTTCTCGCGGGTCTTGTCGCCTTCCTTGCGCGCCTTGTCGAGCAGGCGGAAGATGTCGTTGAGCTCGCGGGAGTCCGCCTGACGCAGGAAGGTGTAGAGCTCCTCGATCAGCGCCGGCACCGAGGTCTTCTCGTGCATCGACTGGTCGGGCAGCGGACCAAACTCGGAGCGCAGCGCCGCGATCATCCAGCCGGAGAGATAGAGATAGGTGCGGTCGGTCTTGCCGAAGTGCTTCTTGACCGAGATCAGCTTCTGCTGGGCGATGAAGCCGTGCCAGCAGCCCAGCGACTGCGTGTACTTGGTGGGGTCGTTATCATAGGCCGCCATGTCGGCGCGCATCAGCGCCGCGGTGTAGCGGGCGACGTCGAGGCCGGTCCTGAAGCGGTTCTGCAGGCGCATGCGTGCGACGGCCTCGGCCGTCACCCCGTTCCAGGTCGGCTGGGTCTCGAGGAGCGCCTGGGCCGCCTTGACCTCGTCGAGATACGACGACGGACCCTGAAGGGTGCTGATGCCGCGGGGCTGGTAGTTCATGAGCCTGTTCCTTTCGCTGACGATGGCGATGGCGGGCCATCGACATTCTTGACACTGCATTGCGAGATGCGTGTCAGGAGCTAAACGCGAAAACAGAAACTTCGTACAGATGGCTTGCTTCTGATTGGTGATGTCATGTAACATCGGAACATGTAATAGATGTTAATTTGTAAATTCTGTAAATAATAGGTCAGGATTACTGTCCTTGATCTGATGGAGTGCTGAGACATGGTCGCGGAGACCGGCAAGAAACTGTTCGTCGGCCCGCGCTTCCGGAGGATCCGGCAGCAATTGGGGCTATCGCAGACCCAGATCGCCGAGGGGCTCGGGATCTCGCCGAGCTATGTCAACCTGATCGAGCGCAACCAGCGCCCGGTGACGGCGCAGATCCTGCTGCGGCTGGCCGAGACCTACGACCTCGACCTGCGCGATCTCGCCACCGCGGACGAGGACCGCTTCTTCGCCGAGCTCAACGAGATCTTCTCCGATCCCCTGTTTCGCCAGATCGACGTTCCCAAGCAGGAGCTGCGCGACCTCGCCGAGCTTTGCCCCGGCGTCACCCATGCGCTGCAACGGCTCTATGCCGCCTATACCGAGGCGCGCCAGGGCGAAACGCTGGCGGCGGCGCAGATGGCCGACCGCGACGTCGGCACACGGTATGAGGCCAATCCGGTCGAGCGCGTGCGCGAGCTGATCGAAGCTAACCGCAACTATTTTCCAGAGCTGGAGCAGGCCGCGGAAAATCTCCGCGACGAGCTGAACGTTCCGGCGGAGGGACTCTACGCGGCGCTTGCCGCACGCTTGCGGGAAAAGCATTCGATCCAGACCCGCACCATGCCGGTCGACGTAATGCGCGAGACGCTGAGGCGGTTCGACCGCCACCGCCGCCAGCTGCTGATCTCCGAACTGGTCGATCCGCCCGGCCGCGCGTTCCAGCTCGCCTTCCAGCTGGGCTTGGTGGAATGCGCGCAAGCCCTGGAGACGATCATCGGCCGCGCCGGCCCGCTCGACGACGCCCCGCGCCGCCTGTTCCGCATCACGCTCGGCAACTACTTTGCAGCTGCCGTGATGATGCCATATCCGGCTTTCCTCGCCGCCGCCGAGGCGCTCAACTACGACATCCACGTGCTGGCGCAGCGCTTCAATTCCGGCTTCGAGCAGGTCTGCCATCGCCTGACCACCCTGCAGCGGCCGAACGCGCGCGGCATTCCGTTCTTCCTGTTGCGCGTCGACAATGCGGGCAATGTCTCCAAGCGCTTCTCGTCCGGCACCTTCCCGTTCTCCAAATTCGGCGGCACCTGCCCGCTTTGGAACGTGCACTCGACCTTCGACACGCCGGATCGCCTGCTCAAGCAGGTGATCGAGCTGCCCGACGGCACGCGCTATTTCTCCATCGCGCAGATGGTGCGCCGTCCGGTCGCCCCGCATCCGCTGCCGCAGCCGCGCTTCGCCATCGGCCTAGGCTGCGAGATTCGTCACGCCGCACGCCTGACCTATGCCAGCGGCATGGACCTTGAGAAGACCGAGGGCACGCCGATCGGCGTCAATTGCCGCCTCTGCGAGCGCGAAAACTGCGCCCAGCGCGCCGAGCCGCCGATCACGCGCACGCTGATCCTGGACGAGACCACGCGGCGGGTGAGCTCGTTCGCGTTCTCCAATGCAAGGGAGCTGTAGGTCGCCCGCGCGTCGTCATCGACGCGCGCTTTGTAAGAAAGCCGGAACTTCCCTTTTTTTGCGGTGTTGTCCCTGAAGAAGGGCCGCGCCGCACATGTGCCGCGCCGGGTCGGAACATGAAGAACTTCTCAAATGCCTCCTTTGCCCCGGACGTGATCGCGGCAATGACCGCCGCTCTTGGCGCCGCGATCGCAACGCTGCCGGAGCCGTTGCACTCGGGGCACGTCGACGTGCTTGCTCAATCGATTCTTCGCACGGCCAGCTCCGGAGAACGCGACGTGTCTGTCTTGCAGAGGATTGCGCTCATGGAGCTCAGCCTTGCAGGCCGGATGACCTGACCAGCATCAACGCCGGCGCGGCAACAGAACACCGAGGGGTGCAGCCTTGGTAAATGGGGCTTTAACGCGGCGCGACGATCTGCAACCAGCGATTAAACTCGCTTCAACATCGGTGCCCTAGTCTCACCCCACTCACTTTTCGCAAACGGCGACGGCTTACTCTGCCGGGCGAAGTGACATCAGGGGGTTTCACTCATGCGCATGGCGTTGCTGCTGACCGCAACCATTGTCGGTGCGTTCTTCGCCGGTCCGTCCCATGCCGGTTCGCTTGATGCCGGCGCATCACCGTCGCTGCCGCCGGGCTTCCAGAACTATCGCGGCTACATGTTCGACCTGTCGGAAAATTCCGATCGCAAGGACGTCGACAAGATCACCGACAACCTGAAGCAGCAGATCGACGCCGTCGAAGCGACTGGCCTGTCGCCACGCGTGCTGCGCTTCTTCCGCACGGTGCCGATCATCGCGAGCGAGCTCGCGTGCCTCGACGAAGGTGCCGCGACCGCCTGCTACGGCCGCGTAGCCCCCAACGTCGAGCGCCGCGTGCCGCGGACGCTGACGGTGTGGGACCCCAACAAGCAGCGCTGGACCAATCCGAACGCCGTCGACCTCGCGGTCGATTCGGGGCTCGGCGTGATCATGCTGCGTCCCGACATGATGCGCTACGAGAAGGAGGCCGTGCTGCTGCACGAGCTCCTGCATGCCTATCACGCGCGGCTACTGCCGGACGGATATGCCAACAAGGGTGTGATCGCCTATTACGCCCTGGCCAAGTCCAAGGACATGCTGCCCAAGGAGTCCTATGCGATGAAGAACCCGATGGAGTTCTTCGCCGTGACCGCCAGCATCTTCCTGGCCGGAAAAAGCGAATTCCACGATCCGAAGTCGCGGGAGGCGCTCAAGGAGAAGATGCCGGACTATTACAAATACCTGGTCGGCGTGTTCGGCTTCGACCCCGAGCCGGCGGCCTCGAACGGCCCGGTGGCCTCGCTGAAGTAAGTCCAAAGCGAGCTGCCTGCGCCGGACTGCATCGGAGCCGCGCGAACAGCGCGGCTTTTTTGCTTCGTGGGCCGGAAGCTGCGGATGACGCGCTCGCGGCAATTGCCAAGCAGGGGCGTGATCTGCATAGTCCCGCCGCATCGATACCGTTTTTCGAAGGGGATGAGAGAACATGGCGGACGCCGACCTGGATGTCGTGATCCGGCAATTGGCCAGACAGCTGCATACGGGCCTGATGACCCGCGCCAAGGAGCGGCGGGATCGCTTCAATGGCCTTGCGGCCAAGGCCAAGGGCAAGGAGACCGGTGAGCGCTTCAAGATGATGGCCAAGGCCACCATGGAGCAGGCCACCGCCGCCGCCAAGCGCCTGCAGATGTCGGCCGACAACGTCGCCGACAGCTACGCCCGGTCGATGCGGCTCGCCGCCAGCACGCCTGTTACAGTCAAGGTGGAGAAGGCGAAGGGCGAGAAACCGGCGAAGAAGGCCGCCAAGGCGAAGAAGGCGAAAGCGAAGAAGGCGAAGTAAGCTCTTTCATCTTCCCCTCCCAAAGCGAGAGCTTCGGTCAGCTCTCCACACAATCAGCCTCGTAGGGTAGGCAAAGCGAAGCGTGCCTACGCGTCTGTTACTGCACTGAAAAGATCGTGGGCACGGCGCAAGTGCGCCCTTGCCCGCCCTACGAGTCCGGGCGTCGCGGAGAGACTCTCCTTACCTTCTCGGCGCCGACACCTGCACCGACTCGACGCTCGCCAGCTCGGCGAGCCTGGCGCGTGCGGCCCGTGGGCACGGTCGTCCTTGCCCATCGGCAGCGCCAGCGCGTTCTCGAAATCGGCGCGGGCGTCGTCGAGCTGGCCGCGGGCGAGAAACGCGACGCCGCGGTCGAGCCGGGCCTGCGCATCGGAGGGGTCGAGACGGATCGCCGTGTTGTAGCTCAGGATGGCGCGGTCGAGATCGCCCATGGCGGCGAGCGCCAGTCCGCGCTGGTGATAGGGCGCGGCGCGCTTGGGATCATGCGCGATCGCCTCGTCGTAATCGGCAACGGCAAGCTCGAGGTCGCCATTCTGCCGACGCGCCAGCGCCCGGTCGCGATAGAGCGAAGCGCGGTTCGGATTGAGGTGAATGGCCTCGTCGAAATCGGCGATCGCCCGCCCGAAGTCGCCGCGACGTAGCGCGATCCGCCCGCGCCCCGCATAGGCGAAGGCGATCAGCGAGCCGCGCAGCGGCGAGAAACCGATCACCGCCGAGCAGATATCGGGATCGTCCTCGTCGCCGCAATTGACGACCATGTGCGTGGACAGGCCGATGAGCACGCACAGGACGATCAGCAATGGCACCACAATTCTGGTCATCTTCGACGATGGCCGGCAGCGGGCCGGCCACGCATCCCCTTTCGAAGAATTGGTCTCGCTGGGGTGTTAACACCAGCGCCGGGGATTTTGTGTGCGCCAGGTCACAAAGCCGCACGCATAAGCTTGCGGTTCCGTCAGCCCCAGGGCCCGCGGGAAGGCCCACGGGAGGAGGAGCGGCCCCACGGACTGCGCGACGGATAGTTCTCATTGGCACCGACCGACGGCGCACCCCGCCCGAACTCGGCCGCGAGTTGCTGGAGTGCCGCGATGCGATTCTGCGTCGAGGGATGGGTGGCGAATAGATTGTCCACGCCGTGGCCCGACAGCGGATTGATGATGAACATGTGCGCCGTCGCCGGATTGCGCTCGGCCTCGTAGTTCGGCAT
>NZ_JAEMSD010000152.1:0-2650 GCF_016462955.1 Bradyrhizobium sp.
GTCCAGTTCCGCGCGCCCGAATACCGCAAGATTTCCTTCGTCGTGGTCTCGCCGGAGGACATCGGCAAATGGACCGATGTCTCGGACGAGGATGCGAGGAAGGTGTTCGAGCAACGCAAGGACCGGCTTGGCACGCCGGAGAAGCGACAGATCCAGCAGATCGTGTTTCCGAACGTCGCCGAAGCGCAAGCCGCACGCGAGCGCCTCGTAGGCGGGATGTCGTTCGAGGATCTCGGCAAGGAGCGCGGGCTGAGCGCCTCCGACGTCGACCTCGGGCTCGTGACCAAGTCTTCGCTCACCCCTGCCGTCGGCGACGCCGCCTTCGCGCTTCCTGCCGGCGCGATCAGCCAACCGATCCAGAGCG
This sequence comes from Bradyrhizobium sp., assembly GCF_016462955.1. Lineage (GTDB taxonomy): Bacteria > Pseudomonadota > Alphaproteobacteria > Rhizobiales > Xanthobacteraceae > Bradyrhizobium. The sequence goes on from NZ_JAEMSD010000152.1 coordinate 365, forward strand.
GGCTCGGCGTCGCGATCGTCAGGGTCGACAAGATCGAGCCGGGCGTCGAGGCCGACTACGCCAAGCTGGCCGGCGACATCAAGCGCGAGATCGCGACCGAGCGGGCGCGCATCAAGGTCGCCGAGCTCCGCGACAAGATGGAGGACGAACGCGGGGGCGGCTCCAGCGTGATCGACGCGGCGCAGAAGCTCGGCCTCACCGCCGTGACCATCGAGGCCGTCGACCGCTCCGGCCGCGCCCCGAACGGCCAGCCGGTCGCCAACATCCCGCAGGGCCTCGACGTGGTGTCGCAGGCCTTCAGCACCGATGTCGGCGTCGACAACGACTCGATCTCGTTCAAGGGCGGCTATGTCTGGTACGACGTACTCGGCATCACGCCCTCGCGCGACCGCAATCTCGACGAGGTCCGCGACCAAGTCGAGGCGCGCTGGCGCCAGGATCAGATCGCGTCCAAGCTGAAGGCCAAGGCGACGGAAATGGTGCAGAAGCTCGAAGCGGGCGGCAAGCTCGCGGACGAAGCCGCCGCTGTTGGCGCCAAGGTCGAGACCGCCACCGGCTTCAAGCGCGACGATTCGCCCGCCGGCGTGCCCGGCACCGTCGTCGCGGCCGCCTTCCGCACCGCCAAGGACGGCATCGGACAGACCGCCGTGAGCGGCGGCAGCGAGGTGATCGTGTTCCGCGTCACCGACATCGTCGATCCCGCGGTCGACGTTGCCTCCGACGCGGTCAAGAAGCTGAAGGAGACGCTCGACCGGGCCCAGACCGAGGAGCAGCTCGCCTCTTACGTCAACAAGCTCGAAGCCGACATCGGGACCACCATTAATCAGGCCGCCTTCGCGCAAGTGACCGGCGCGAACCAGCAGTAAGTCGAAAGCACGCGATGGACGACCTGAAATCGATCATTGGAAAAGTGGCGACCGGCGCCAGCCTGTCGCGTGACGAAGCCGCTTCCGCCTTCGATGCCATGATGAGCGGCGAGGCCACGCCTTCGCAGATGGGCGGCCTGCTGATGGCGCTCAGGGTGCGCGGCGAGACCGTGGACGAGATCACCGGCGCTGTCGCGGCGATGCGCTCCAAGATGCTGACCGTAACTGCGCCGCCCGACGCCGTCGACATCGTCGGCACCGGCGGCGACGGCTCCGGCTCGGTCAACGTCTCGACCTGCGCATCCTTCATCGTTGCGGGGGCCGGCGTGCCGGTTGCCAAGCACGGTAACCGCGCGCTGTCGTCGCGCTCGGGCGCCGCCGACGTGCTGGCCTCGCTCGGGGTGAAGATCGATCTGAAGCCGGATCAGGTCGGCCGCTGCGTGCGCGAATGCGGCATCGGCTTCATGTTCGCCCCGGCCCACCATCCCGCCATGAAGAACGTCGGCCCGACCCGGGTCGAGCTCGCCACGCGCACGATCTTCAACCTGCTCGGCCCGCTTTCCAACCCGGCCGGCGTCAAGCGGCAGATGGTCGGCGTGTTCTCCAGGCAATGGGTGCAGCCGCTGGCGCAGGTGCTGAAGAACCTCGGCTCGGAATCCGCCTGGGTGGTGCACGGCTCCGACGGTCTCGACGAGATCACCCTCACCGGCCCGACCTTCGTCTCCGCGCTCCACAACGGCGAGATCCGGAATTTCGAGGTGACGCCGGAAGAAGCCGGGCTGTCGCGCTGCGAGGCTGGTGCGCTGAAGGGCGGCGATGCCGACGCCAACGCCATCGCGCTGCAAAGCGTGCTCGACGGCAGGCCGAGCCCCTATCGTGACGTCGCGCTGATGAACGCGGCCGCCGCGCTGATCGTGGCCGGGCGCGCCAAGGACCTGAGGGAAGGCGTTGCGATCGCCACCAGGTCGATCGACAGCGGCGCGGCAAACGCGAAGCTGAAGCACCTGGTCGCGGTCTCCAACAGCTGAGCCTGACATGTCGGACATCCTGACCAAGATCGAGACCTACAAGCGCGAGGAGATTGCCGCGGCCAAGCGCGCGCATCCGCTCTCGGCCCTCGAGGCCAAGGCCAAGGCGCAAGCCGCGCCGCGCGGCTTCGTGCGGGCGATCAAGGCCAAGCACGCCCGTGGCGATTTCGCGCTGATTGCCGAGATCAAGAAGGCCTCACCGTCCAAGGGCCTCATTCGCGCCGATTTCGATCCGCCGGCGCTCGCCAGAGCCTACGAGGCCGGCGGTGCCGCCTGTCTTTCGGTGCTGACCGACACGCCGTCTTTCCAGGGCCATCTCGACTTCATGGTGGCGGCGCGGGCGGCGACCTCGCTGCCGGTGCTGCGCAAGGATTTCATGTTCGACACCTATC
>NZ_JAEMSD010000152.1:2660-4563 GCF_016462955.1 Bradyrhizobium sp.
CCTATCAGGTGGCCGAGGCCCGCGCGCTCGGCGCCGACTGCATCCTGATCATCATGGCCGCGCTCGACGATGCCGCCGCCAGGGACATCGAAGACGCCACCATCGCCTACGGCATGGACGTGCTGATCGAAATCCACGACCGCGCCGAGCTCGACCGGGCGCTGCGGCTTCGTTCGCCCATGATCGGGGTCAACAATCGCAATCTGCGGACCTTCGAGACCACGCTCGCGACCAGCGAGGCCCTCGCGCCGCTGATCCCTACGGATCGGCTGATGGTCGGCGAGAGCGGCATCTTCACGCCCGAGGATCTCGCCCGGCTCGAGCGCGTCGGCATGTCGACCTTCCTGGTCGGCGAGAGCCTGATGCGGCAGGCCGACGTCACCGCGGCGACGCGGACGCTGCTCGCGCGCACGACCCCGGCGCGTGCGACGGGCACGCGCTGACATGCCGCGCTCCACGACCAGGCCGTCGAAGACCAAGCTCTTGAAAACCAAGACCGGTCCCGCCCTGACCCATATCGGCGCCTCCGGCGAGGCGCGAATGGTCGATGTCTCGGACAAGCCCGCGACGGAGCGACTTGCGGTCGCGGAAGGCCGCGTCGTCATGAGCAGGGCAACGCTCGACCTGATCGTATCCGGCAACGCCAAGAAGGGCGACGTGCTCGGCACGGCGCGCATCGCCGGAATCATGGCCGCCAAGCGCACCTCCGAGCTGATCCCGCTCTGCCACCCGCTCGCGCTGTCGAAGGTGACGGTCGACATCGAGCCGGACGCAAGATTGCCGGGCTGCCTCGTCCGCGCCAGCGTGAAGGTCACGGGCCCGACCGGCGTCGAGATGGAGGCACTCACGGCCGTCTCGGTCGCCTGTCTCACCATCTACGACATGATCAAGGCGGTCGAGCGCGGCGTTCGTATCGAGGGCATCCATCTGGTCGAGAAGCTCGGCGGCAAGTCCGGCCATTATCGCGCCTGAAGCGCGCTTGCCTTCCGACCCACTTGCGCGCGGCGCACATAGATTGCTTTTTCGCGCAACCATTCATGCATCGTTAACCGCCCTTCCTAACTTTACCTCCACACCGTCACCGTAAACCAACGGATGTTCTCAGGCTCATGAATTGATCCTGACGTGTGCGCGGCAATGATCCAGCATGAAGATGAAATTAGGCAGTCGTCTGTTTGACCAGGCCTTCGTGCGCAGCGGACCGATCCGCTGGCTGGTGGTGGGCGGCACCCTGCTGATCGCGGCCATCGCCATCGGCTCGGTCCTGATGGCGCAGAACTTCCGGGAGCGGGCACTGCGCAACTCCGGCCGCGAGCTCGAAAACGCCGTACTGCTGCTCGCCCATCATTTCGATCAGCAATTGCAGGATTTTGCGGTCATCCAGAAGGACTTCGTCGACCATGTCCGCACCGCCGGAATCACGAGCGGCGGGGATTACCGCAAGCACCTCTCGGGCGAGGACGTCCACCGGATGCTGCGATCGAAGATCGACGCGCTGCCCTATATGGGCGGCGTCAACATCATCGATGCCGATGGCAATCTGATCAATTCATCGACGGCATGGCCCGCCCCAAGGGTGAACGTTGCCGATCGCGCCTATTTCCGCACCTTCAAATACGATCCCTATGCGCCCGACGTCCTGATCGAGCCGCTGCACAGCCGCGTCTCCGGCGCATGGACCATTCTGGTGGCCCGGAGGATCGTGGCACCAAACGGCGAGTTCCTCGGCGTCGTCGGACGCGGGATCGAGCCGGCCAGCTTCGAGAAATTCTTCGCCTCCGTCGTGCTCGGCGAAGGCGCGACGATCTCGATGCTGCATCGCGACGGCACGTTGCTCGCCCGCTATCCGCATTCCCAAGAATTGATGGGACGAAACTTCAAGACCGGCCCGTTCGAGCATCAG
>NZ_JAEMSD010000152.1:4573-9096 GCF_016462955.1 Bradyrhizobium sp.
GAGCATCAGAGGGTGTTCGGGCTCGATCATTTTGCCGGCCGTTTCACCAGCCCCGTCGATGGCGAAGACCGGCTGGTTTCCTCGCGAGCCCTGCCCCACTTCCCCATCCTGGTGATGGCCTCCACGCCCCGCGCGGCGGCCCTGGCCGACTGGCGAGAGCAGATCGGCATGCTGATCTCGATCGCCGCCTCGTCCGCACTCGCCATCGCCGGCGTGCTGATTGCGGTGGTGCGCAAGCTGCTGGAGCAGCACCGTCTTTCACGCGAGCGGCTGACGCTGGAAAAGCAGCGGCTCGACCGCGCCGTCAACAACATGACTCAGGGCCTGTTGCTGTTCGACGCCGAGCGGCGACTCGTGGTCTGCAACCAGCGCTACATCGAGATGTATGGACTGTCGCCCGAGATCGTAAAGCCCGGCTCCAGCTTCCACGACATCATCAGCCATCGCAAAGCAAGCGGCTCGTTCACGGGCGACGTCGACGCTTACGTCGAACTGGTGCTGAAGAACATCCATGTCCGCAATTCCATGGTGGTGGATACCACGGACGGCCGTTCGATCCACATCCTCAACGAGCCGCTCGCGGACGGCGGCTGGGTCGCGACCCATGAGGACATCACGGAACGCCGCCGCATCGAGGAGCGCATCACCCACCTCGCCCATTACGACGCGCTGACGGACCTGCCCAACCGCGCCATGTTCCATGAGCACCTGCGGCAGGAGCTTGCCGCGGTCGGCGACGGCGAGCAGATTGCGGTGCACTACATCGACATCGACGAGTTCAAGGGCGTCAACGACGCGCTCGGCCATCTCGTCGGCGACGAGCTGCTGAAATCGGTCGCCGCGAACCTGCGCCGCTGTGCGGGTCCGGCGGACTTCGTGGCGCGGCTCGGCGGCGACGAGTTCGCCATCGTGCAGAGCGCGGTGAGGTCGTCGGACCAGGTCGACGAGCTCGTCGCGCGGGTCTTCGCGACGATCCGCACACCGTTCGACTGCATGGGCCATCATCTCACCACCGACGCCAGCATCGGCATCGCGCTCGCGCCGGAACACGGCACGGCGCTGGACCAGATCCTGAAGAACGCCGACATGGCGATGTACGCGGCCAAGTCCGCCGGGCGCCGCACCTACCGTTTCTTCCAGCCCGAGATGGACGCCAAGGTCCGCGAACGGCGGCAGCTCGAGATCGACCTGCGCCAAGCCATCGCCCAAAGGGCGCTCGAAGTCTACTACCAGCCCTGCATCGGGCTGAAGGACGACCGCATCACCGGCTGCGAGGCGCTGGTGCGCTGGCGCCATCCCGAGCGCGGCTGGGTCTCGCCTGCCGAATTCATCCCGATTGCCGAAGACACCGGCCTGATCAACGAGATCGGCGAATGGGTGCTGGCGACCGCGTGCCGGGACGCAGCAGGCTGGCCCGACGACATCCGCCTCGCCGTCAACGTCTCGCCCGTGCAGTTCAAGAGCGGCACGCTGGCACTGAAGATCATGGCGGTGCTGGCCGCCTCGAACCTGCCGGCAAGCCGGCTCGAGCTCGAGATCACCGAGGCGGTCCTGATCCGCGACGACGATGCCGCGCTCGCGATCCTGCACCAGCTCCGCGCCATCGGCGTGCGCATTGCGCTGGACGATTTCGGCACCGGCTACTCGTCGCTGAGCTACCTGCACCGCTTCCCGTTCGACAAGATCAAGATCGACCGCTGTTTCGTCGACGACATCGCCCGCCCCGACGGCTCCGCCAGCATCGTTCAGGCCGTCGTCAATCTGGCGACCGCCCGCCGCATGACCACCACGGCCGAGGGCGTCGAGACCGAGGAGCAGCAGCGTCTGCTGCGCACGCTCGGCTGCTCGGAGATGCAGGGCTATCTGTTCAGTGCCGCCAAGCCGGCCGACAAGGTGCTGGAGCTATTCGCACTGCATCGCAGCCGGCTGGCCCGGCGCGAGGGCAGCGAGAGCCGCCGCCGCGAAGCCGGTTAGCGGCTACGAACGGCTTCCAAAACGAAATCGCCCGGAAGCGGTTACCCGCTCCCGGGCGATCCATGATACGAACGTCGCGAGGTCTAGTTCGGCACTGCAGCCTTCGTCGCAGACTTGGCGGCAACCTCGTTCGCAGGCGCACCGCGCAGGAAGTCGAACGCCGCGTGCAGGGCCTTGTCGTCCTCCTCCTTCGGCGGAACATACGACTGCGATCCGGTCTGCTCGCCGCCCTCGCCGGCCGAAAGATGTCCGCGCATCTGGGATTCTGCCATGGTGTCCATCCGGCCCTTCAACTCCGGTGGCACGTCCTGGAGGATCTCGATGTCGGGCGCAATGCCCTGGGCCTGGATCGAGCGGCCTGACGGCGTGTAGTAGCGTGCCGTCGTCAGAGCCAGGGCGCCGTTACCGGAGCCGAGCGGAATGATGGTCTGGACCGAGCCCTTGCCGAACGAGCGCGTGCCGATGATCGTCGCGCGCTTGTGGTCGTGCAGCGCACCGGCGACGATCTCCGAGGCCGAGGCCGAACCGCCGTTGATCAGCACCACGATCGGCTTGCCCCTGGTGAGATCGCCGCCATGCGCGGTGAAGCGCTGGGTCTCTTCCGGACTGCGTCCGCGGGTCGAAACGACCTCGCCACGCTGCAGGAACGCGCTCGACACCGACACGGCCTGGTCGAGCAGGCCGCCCGGATTGTTGCGCAGGTCGACCACGTAGCCCGCAAGCTTCTCCGACGGGACCTGCTTGGTGATCGAGGCGATCGCCTTCTTCAGGGCGTCGGTGGTCTGCTCGTTGAACGAGGTGATACGGATATAGCCGATATCGCTGTTTTCGACGCGGAAGCGCACGGGGCGCACATGGATGATCTCGCGCGTGATTGCCACTTCGAGCGGCGCGTCTGCGCCCTTGCGCACGATGGTCAGCTTGGTCTTGGTGTCGACCGGTCCCTTCATCTTGTTGACCGCCTGCTCGAGCGTCATGCCCTGCACGGCCTCGCCGTCGATCTTGCTGATGAGGTCGCCGGACATGATGCCGGCCTTCGAGGCCGGCGTGTCGTCGATCGGCGAGACCACCTTGACGAGGCCATCCTCCATCGTGACCTCGATCCCGAGCCCGCCGAACTCGCCGGAGGTGGTCTCCTGCATCTCGGTCCAGGACTTGGCGTTCATGTAGCGCGAATGCGGATCAAGCGAGGTCACCATGCCGGTGATGGCGCCTTCGATCAGCTTGGCGTTGTCCGGCTTCTCGACATAGCTCGCCTTGACGCGCTCGAACACGGCCCCGAACAGATTGAGCTGGGAATAGACGTCGTCCGCGCCCACTGCCGCCCGCGCCGCCCACACGCCGCCCTGCGGGCTGGCTACCAGAAGGGTGAGACACGCTCCGGTGAGCGCGCCGAGGGGGAACAGCAGGGATTTCCGCATGGATGGGTGCCTTTTGCTTGGCGGTTCTCTTCAGGCTGGCAGGCGCCATGCAAATGGCGATCCGGCGCCCGTCTCACAATACCATTCCGGTTTCTTCAAGGCCGGGATGCCACGTCGGCGGGCATACCGAAAAATCCCTTCGCCTTGGACTAAACTTTTGGCAACGTTCCGAAACCGCTTCGCGCAACGCAGTAACCGGTGCCCGCTGCCGTCTCACAGCTATGCGATTTAAGGATGGTTTTGGAGGGCCGGACGCGATAGGCGATGACGGATAAGAGTTCAAATTCTCGGGAGGACGACAATGAACGAAGCGCCCCGCATCCTGCCGGAGCGGAACGTCGAGCTCGGCGCCAGCGACGAGCCGTTCCAGAACCTGCACGAGTTCATCCGGAAGGCGCGCGCCAATCTGAACCAGAATGCCTGGGACTACATCATCGGCGCGGCCGAGACCGAGACGACGATGCGCCGCAACCGCATGGCGCTGGACGAGATCGCCTTCCGACCGCGCGTGCTGCGCGACGTGCGCAAGATCGATGCAAGCGTCGAGCAGTTCGGCCGCAAGATGCGCCTGCCGGTGGTGCTGGCCCCGGTCGGCGCGCTCGAGGTCTTCGATCCCGATGGCGCGGCGAGCGTCGTGCGCGCTGCCGGCACCTTCGGTGCGGCGCACATGCTGAGCTCGGTGTCCGAGCCTGGCCTCGAGCAGACCGCCGAGGCGGCCCCCGAGGCGCTGCGGCTCTACCAACTCTATGTCCGCGGGGACGATGCCTTCGTCGCCGATGTCGTCAGCCGGGCCGAGAAGAACGCCTATGCCGCGTTCTGTCTGACCGTCGACACCGCCCATTACAGCCGTCGTGAACGTGACATCGCCAAACGCTACGTTCGCGAGAGCCGCCTGCGCGCCACCGGCGGCGATTTCCAGAAGGGCCTGGACTGGCGGACCGTGAAGATGATCAAGGACAGGTTCAGGATTCCGCTGATTCTCAAGGGCATCGCCACCGCCGAGGACGCGCAGATCGCGCTCGATCACGGCGTCGAGTGGATCTACGTCTCCAACCATGGCGGCCGCCAGCTCGACCATGGCCGCGGTGCCATGCATGTGCTGCCCGAGATCGTCGAGGCCGTGAAAGG
>NZ_JAEMSD010000152.1:9106-13592 GCF_016462955.1 Bradyrhizobium sp.
GCAATGCTGGGCGCTGGCCGCGGCCGGCGAAGCCGGCGTCGCGCGCATGCTGGAGCTGCTGGAGGACGAGGTGCTGCGCTGCCTCGGCCTGCTCGGCGCCACCTCGTTTGCCGAGGTCGACAAATCCTGCCTGCATCCGGCGACCGCCACCAACGCGCCCAGCGTGTTCAGCGCGTTCCCGCTGTTCGACCACGAGCCCTATCGTTACTGACGCCATGTGAAAAGGACGCAATGACATCGCTCTCTCCCGGCAGCGCGGATGCGCTCCTGTTCGACCTCGGGCGCGTGGTGCTCGACATCGACTTTTCCAAGGCGATCGCCTGCTGGGCGGGACATGCGGGCTGCCAGCCCGAGGCCATCGTCGCGCGCTATGTGCGCGACGAGGCATATCGGTTGCACGAGATGGGAAAGATCAGCGACGAGGATTATTTCGCCTCGCTGCGATCCTCGCTCGGGATCGGCATTTCGGACGCGCAGTTCCTGGAGGGCTGGAACGCGATCTTCGCCGGCGAGATGCCTGACATCGCCGAGTTGCTGCCGCGCGCGGCGAGGCAGATGCCGCTCTACGCCTTCTCCAACACCAATCAGCCGCACGTAGCCTATTTCTCGAAGGAATATGCCGATCTGCTCGGTCACTTCCGCGAGCTGTATCTGTCCTCCAGTATCGGCCTGCGCAAACCGGATGCGGAGGCTTTCGACCATGTCGTCGCGGCGATCGGCGTGCCGGCGGAGCGCATCGTCTTCTTCGATGATCTCGCCGAGAACATCGAAGGAGCGCGGGCGCGCGGCTTGACGGCGGTGCATGTCACCTCGCCGCGCGATGTCGGGATCGCACTGAAGGCCTTGGGCATCTAAGGCGACGCAAGAGCCGGAGAACCCTCTTTTCCGGAACTAAATTACGTCGCGATGTGGAACCCAATCGCTTTGTGCATTTTTATACAGAGTTCCCGGAACGGAATACCACCCTTCGGACTCATGAATCCGTTGGGGACTTCTACATTGGACTGACGACGTGCTGGGCAAGACCTACCTTACAAAGCAAGCCTCTCTCCTGCTTGAATTCGCCAGAACCACCTCGGATTCGGACCTATCTGCCAAGCTCATCAGCAAGGCGGCCGACCTGAAATCCCAGGCCGATCCGCTGCCCGACAAGGATCAAGGCCCCAGGGCGCCGGACGTCGAGCGGGACCGGCGGAGCGGGAGTTGACCGATGCCGGCCGTGGCGCTCGTCCTTCTTGTCCTCGTCATGGCGATCCTCGTGCCGGTCTTTCTCGCCTGCCGGATCATGCCGCGACGGACGTGAGCTGCATTCCACGCGAGCGAGATCACGCACGACATTCCGCGGGCGGCTTTGCCTCACGCGCCTCCTCGGCTAGAACACTGCGGCCCCATTGCCGATGTGCCCAGCAGGAGTTCACCCGTGGCCTTGATGCCGGTTTCTGACGCGCTCGCGGCGGTGCTGGCCGATGCCGAGCCGCTGGCCGAAGAGATCGTTGCCCTCGACCAGGCCTACCATCGCGTGCTCGCGCGCGACCTCGCGGCGCGGCGCACGCAACCGCCCGAGGCGATGTCGGCGATGGACGGCTACGCGGTGCGCGCGGCCGACGCGGCCACGATCGATTCCAGGCTTAATGTGACCGGCGAGGTCGCAGCCGGCCGTCCGTTCGCCGGAACGGTCGGCCCCGGCGAAGCCGTGCGAATCTTCACCGGGGGCGTCATTCCCGACGGCGCCGACGCGGTGGTGATCCAGGAGGACACCGTCGCGGACGGCAGCGGCGTCACGATCAAGGAGGCCGCGATTCCCGGGCGGCACATTCGCCGCGCCGGCGTCGACTTTGCTGAAGGCGACGTGCTCCTGCGCAAGGGAACTCGTCTCACCGAGCGCGATCTCGCGCTCGCCGCCGCCATGAACCACCCGCAGCTTGCCGTCTGCCGTCGTCCGAAGGTCGCGATCCTCGCCACCGGAGACGAACTCGTGACGCCCGGCACCACGCCGGGACCCGGCCAGATCGTCTATTCCAACGGCTATGCCCTGCATGCGCTGGCGCGCAGCGAGGGCGCCGAGACCATCGACCTCGGCATTGCCGCCGACACGCTGGAATCCACGTCCGCCGGCATCCGCCGGGCCCGCGAGCGCGGTGCCGACATCCTGGTCACGACCGGCGGTGCGTCGGTCGGCGACCACGACCTGGTCCAGCAGGCGCTGAGAGACGAAGGCATCGCGATGGCGTTCTGGAAGATCGCGATTCGGCCTGGCAAGCCGATGATGCACGGACGGCTCGACGCCATGCGCGTGATCGGCCTGCCCGGCAATCCCGTCTCGTCCTACGTGTGCGCCTTCCTGTTCATGGTGCCGCTGATTCGTGCGCTGTCGGGCCGCTCCAACATTCGTCATCAGCGTGAGCGCGCCGTGCTGGGCCGCGACCTCGGTGCCAACGACCAGCGCGAGGATTACCTGCGCGCACGCCTGGAGCTGCGCGAGGACGGCACGCCCGTCGCCGTCCCCGTCAATCATCAGGACTCTTCGCTGCTTGCGAATCTCGCTGCGGCACAGGTACTTCTCGTGCGCGCGCCCTTCGCGCCGAAGGCTGAGGCCGGCACGCCTTGCGAGGTGCTGCGGCTTCCGGTCTGAACACCGGGCCCGCACGCATTCCGCGAACCCCGCCCCGTTCACCGTAAATTAAGCAGTTGCGGAACACATATCGAACATATAGGGTCCGTTCATGATTTGTTTCGAGGATGTAGCGGCTTATTGCCGAATTCCATCGTCTCGGAATCGAACGACATCAACCGGGGGACTTAGGTCGAGATGTTGACGCGCAAACAATACGAGCTTCTGCGGTTCATCAGCGAGCGTCTGAAGGAAAGCGGCGTGCCGCCGTCCTTCGACGAGATGAAGGATGCGCTCGACCTGCGCTCGAAGTCGGGCATTCACCGCCTGATCACGGCGCTCGAGGAGCGCGGCTTCATTCGCCGCCTGCCCAACCGTGCCCGTGCCATCGAGGTGATCAAGCTGCCTGAGCTCCAGGCCGCCGCCGGCAATCGCCGCGGCTTCACCCCGAGCGTCATCGAGGGCAATCTCGGCAAGGTGCGCGCGAGCTCCAGCCCGCCCGCGGACGAGGGCGAACGGCCCGTAGCGGTGCCCGTGATGGGTCGCATCGCGGCCGGCACGCCGATCGAGGCGTTGCAGACCCGCAGCCACACCATCAGCGTGCCGCCCGACATGCTCGGCTCGGGCGAGCATTACGCGCTCGAAGTGCGCGGCGATTCGATGGTCGAGGCCGGCATCCTCGACGGCGACATGGCGCTGATCCAGCGCAACGAGAGCGCCGATACCGGCGACATCGTGGTGGCGCTGATCGACGACGAGGAGGCCACGCTCAAGCGCTTCCGCCGCCGCGGCGCCTCGATCGCGCTCGAACCTGCCAATGCCGCCTACGAGGTGCGCATCCTGCCGCCGAACCGCGTGAAGATTCAGGGCAAGCTGATCGGGCTCTACCGGAAGTATTGAGCTTATCGAGCACGCCGCGCGCTTTCGACCGGCACCCTCGATCCAAGATTGGAGCGGACGCTTCGTCCGCTTCGGCTGGATGGTCCCTCTGGTTCTGCGCTGACTGTCCGGCCCCTCCTTCTGCGCGACTTTCTCGTCCGCAAGCGCAGGCACGCAGCCATCGCGCGCCAAAAATCCAAGCTGATGCCGGCTGGCGCTGATCCGCTCTGCCGAATGCATCGACGCCCGGTTTGTTCCTAATCGCGCCGAGAAAGATAATGTGATCGCGTGCTGCGCACGCGAGCCGCAGATTTGCCCATAACCAAGCAGAGCGTCGCAGGCTCACTCTGAGAGAGGCCTGCGCCTCGAAGAGACGCGGGTCGCCATCTTCGCATGAGGAGCACCCGATGTGTGACTACAGCCTGCATGCCGTCGCGACACGCCCCGCCGAAGTCGGCGAGACGATCGTCACGACAACCTTCCGCGGCACCTCGACGCGCGGCTTCGCCTCCGCAGCCGATCTCTCCGTCGCGGTCTGCCTGCTGCCGGGAACGGAGCTCGCCTTCGCCGACAACGTCCGCTACGACAATCGCTGGATCTGGACGCGCACCGTCAACTCACGCGTCGGCAAGTTCGGCAAGATCGACCCGCACATTCCCGATCGCCATCACGATGCGATCGAATTCCCCGACGGCAGATACGTGCTGGTGACACAGCTCGTCGAAGGCCAGCGCGCGACCGTGCTGCAACTGCCAGTGACCCAGGCGGTGGGCGAACGCGAGCACAAGCCGCAGATCGTCGCCGACACGCGGTCCACGATCGCACGCCAGCCGATCGGCTGATCGGTCGAGGCCCGGAAGTGGAAATGCCATCGCCGGCCGAGGCCGGCGAGATGGTATGGCTTGCGTCCTACGCAGCCCCGCCGGACCGCCGCCCCGCATCGATCCTCAATCGTCAGCCTGCAAGTCGGTCTCCGATGGCGTTGCATCCCGGCTG
>NZ_JAEMSD010000600.1 GCF_016462955.1 Bradyrhizobium sp.
CACCTATGCCGTCACCGTCGAGCAGGCCGGCGGCTCGCCCGACGGCCGGCCGACCTCGGCGCCGATATTTTCCGGCAAGCTGATCGAGACCGTGCCGCCGTCCCAGCCGCAGGCGCCCGCGCAGAAGTAGGGCGCGTAGCCCGGATGAGCGAAGCGACATCCGGGGCGATGCTTCCCGCATGTCGGCCTCCGCCTTCGCTCGAGCTTCGGCGGACAAGCCGCTCATGCGGGGTCCGGCGTCGCCACCGTCCATCCCGGCGTCGCAGCCCGACAAATGCCCCCGAATCCGGCCCCGATTTGAACCTCCGCCCGATCCCGGGCGTCAAATCCCCGGAATTTGAAGTCGGCGATGCCGGAAAGGGCGAGAACAACAAATGGATGCAACGAGAACGCCAGGCATCTTCCGGCACCAATATGCGGGGCTGCCGCACGGTGCGGCATTCGAGCAGTGGCGCGAACGGGCCGTCGGTCCATGCGGCCTCGATATCGGGCCGAGCCATGGCGACAGCGTCGACTGCCGGCTCCAGATCAGCGTCGTCGACAACATCGCGCTCGGCATTGCCGAAGGCGCGTCCGCGCAATATTCCCGCAGCCAAAGCCACCTTTCCGACGGCAGCGACGATCTCATGCTGATCGCGGCCCATGCCGGGCTCGTCCGCGTCGGGCAGAACGGTCACACTGTGGAGCTCGCGCCGGCGCAGATGGTGCTCGTCGACATGGCCGCCACCGGCACCGTCGGCCACACCGCGGAGGACCGCTTCACCACCATCCGCATGCCGCGCCGCGCGCTGCTCGACATCAGTCCGCGCGCCGAGGACAAGCTCTCGCAGGTGTTGTCGGACGGCGCCGTCGCCGAGACCATCTTCCGCTATCACGCGCTCGCCGCCAACCACGCGCCGCATCTCGATGCGGTCGGCCAGCGCCTCACCGCGCAGCACATGGTCGATCTGGTCGGCCTCCTGCTCGGCACCGATGCCGAGCATGCAAGCCTTGCGCGCGGGCGGGGACATGCGGCGGCCCGCCTGGATCTCATGCGCGCCGACGTGATGGCTGCTCTCGGCCGCAACGATCTCTGCCTGTCCGAGGTCGCCGCCAGGTCGGGCCTCAGCCCGCGCCAGGCGCAACGGCTGTTCGAGCAGGCCGGCACCACCTTCACCGAATTCGTGCTGGAGCAGCGCCTGCTCCATGCGCGCAAGCTGCTCGGCGATCCCCGCGCCAGGGCGCGGAAGATCAGCGATATCGCGCATTCCTCGGGTTTTTCCGACCTGTCCTATTTCAACCGCGCCTTCCGCAAGCGCTTCGGCGCGACGCCCTCGGAACTGCGCGAGGCGTAGGGCGCTGCCGCATTTGGCCGGCGCCGCCTGTTGAGCTAGTCTGCCCGCGCGGGCAGACCGCGGGTTTGCTTCGGAAAGCGCGGCGGGCGGACATGGCGCGTATCATCGTGCTCGGCGGCGGATTTGCAGGCCTGTGGGCGGCCATCGGCGCTGCGCGCAAGCGTGAGGAGATCGGCGCGGACGGCGATATCGAGATCCGTCTCATCGACCGCAACCCCTATCACAACATCCGCGTACGCAACTACGAGGCCGATCTCGGCGAGGTCGCGCTGCCGTTGTCGCGATTGCTCGATCCGATCGGTGTCGATCATGGCCTCGGCGAGGTCGAGGCGATCGATCCGGTACGGCGCGAGATCTCGCTGGTCACGAGCGGCGGCGAGGAGAGGCTGGGCTACGACCGCCTCGTGCTGGCGCTCGGCAGCGAGGTGATGCGTCCCGATATTCCCGGACTTGCCGCGCACGCCTTCGACGTCGACACCTATGCCGCGGCGCTCCGCCTCGAGCATCACCTCTTCTCGCTCGGACGCAGCGAGGCATCGCCGGGGCGCTCGACCGTCGTCGTGGTCGGCGCCGGGTTTACCGGCATCGAGGTCGCGGCCGAGATGCCGGACAGGCTCACGCGTGCCGGCATCACCGGCGGCCGACGCATCATCCTGGTCGATCCCAATCCGGCGATCGGCGTCACCATCGGCGCGCATGCGCGTCCCGTCATCGAGACGGCGTTGTCGTCATTGCAGGTCGAGACCCGGCTTGGCGTGCGGGTCGCCTCGGTCGAGGCGGCCGGCGTGTACCTCGACTCGGGCGAGTTCATTGCGGCGCAGACCGTGATCTGGTGCGCCGGGATGCGTGCGAGCCGGCTGGCCGGGAGTTTCGGCAGCGCGCGCGATCGCCTCGGGCGGCTGCCGGTCGATCCCTTCATGCGCCTCGCGGATGTGCCTGGCGTGTTCGCGGCCGGCGATGTTGCCTCGAGCGTGATCGACGGGTTGCATCCGACCGTGATGTCCTGCCAGTTCGCCCGTCCCATGGGCCGCTTCGCCGGCCACAATGTGGTGGCCGATCTGGTCGGCCTGCCGATGCTGCCGCTGCGGATCGACTGGTACGTCACCGTGCTCGATCTCGGCGCCTGGGGTGCGCTCTACACCGAGGGGTGGGACCGCGAGGTCAAGACGACCGGTCAGGCCGCCAAGTCGACCAAGCAGACCATCAACCGCAAGCGCATCTATCCGCCGCTGTCGGGCAGCAAGGACGAATTGTTCGCCGCCGCCGCGCCGACCGTGCAGGCGCCCCCGCCGACATACGGGGCAAGATAGCTCTGAGCATGCGGTGTCATCGTCCGCGAAGGCGGACGATCCAGTATTCCAGAGACAGTAATTGGGACGGAGAAGCCGCGGGGCGCTGGATTCCCGCCCGCACGGCAGATGACGACGGTGGTTTTGTTGGTCATCCCGGTACCCCTCTACAAGCCCTTGCGTTGCCCGACGGGCGAAACACCCAGCGCCCGGTCAACCCGCGCCGTGTAAAATATTCCACTTTACCGAAATTCGGAAACGGCGTAGGTGTTGCGGCAACCCGGCCCAAGGAAGAGGGGCGTATCGCGATCGTCACGAACGCGGGTCGGGCGGCGGTGGACGTGGGTCACACCGGTGCGGACGGCTTCGCAGGGCGGGCAACCGTGAGCGGAGACCTCGTGCCAACGACGGGTGCGGCTTGCGTACGGCAAAATCGTGTGGTCCTGGCGCCCGGGGTCTGTGCGCCAAGCGTTGCGGTGATGCGGCGGCCCGACCGGGCACGCGCATCAGCCATCCGCAAGGCGACGGGGGCAATAGTGCATCGCTCCCCGGGGAGAGCACGACATAAGCCGTCAAACCACTGCGCAGGGAAGGCCGGGATGTCCTGGCTACACCTGTATGCCGCTGTGCAGCTTCTCACCACGCAGATTCGCACAGTGGACCTCGGGTGCCTGCGGGCTCCCGGTCTTCCCTGCGCCCTCTTTCATTTCAGAGGGTGAGGCGACAAAACAAAGCTCGGGCAAGATGCGCCGCGAGGCCGCGAAGGCGTGTCTGCGACATGAGCTGCGTGCCACAAGCTCGATCTCGTAGGGTGAGCAAAGCGCAAGCGTGCCCACGCCCTGTGGCTCATCGAAGGAGATCGTGGGCACGGCGCTATGCGCCTTTGCCCACCCCACGCACCGTCGCTGGGATGTGCACTGGAGCATCGCCAATGACGACGTGCAGACAGAATCCGCCATGACCCAACTCTCATGCCCCGGACGCAGCGCAGCGCTACTTCAGCGGTGCGCTGCAGAGCCGGGGCCCATGCATCAGC
>NZ_JAEMSD010000153.1 GCF_016462955.1 Bradyrhizobium sp.
ACTCTGGATTGCTTCGTCGCAAGGCGCCTCGCAATGACGACGCGGCGGGCAGGCGCGCTTCCTGTCTACGGCCTGGCTTTGGACGGGCTCCTTCGCCACCCGCCGCCCTCTCGCCCCGCGGAATATTTCCTCGCTTGCCAATCCGCCCACCGCGGTTCAGAAAAACGACGCAACGAGACACGCGAGCGGAGACCTGAAGTTTGACCATCAAGGGCAAAGCCTACATTGCCGGGATCTACGAACACCCGACCCGGCACGCGCCGGACAAATCCACCGCCCAGCTCCATGCCGAGGTCGCCAAGGGCGCGATCGAGGATGCCGGGATCAGCAAGGACGATATCGACGGCTATTTCTGCGCGGGCGACGCGCCCGGCGGCGCCTGGCCGATGGTCGATTATCTCGGCCTCAACACCAAGAAGCTCCGTCACATTGATTCCACCGAGACCGGCGGCTGCTCCTACATCATTCATCTCGGCCATGCCGCTGAGGCCATCGCGGCGGGCAAGTGCTCGATCGCGCTCGTGACGCTCGCCGGCAAGCCGCGCACCGGCGCGATGCCGCCGCGCGCAGCCGGCGCCGAGGCCGACTTCGAGACCGCTTACGGTGCGACCACCCACAATGCCTACGGCATGTGTGCCATGCGCCATATGCACGACTACGGCACCACCTCCGAGCAGCTCGCCTGGATCAAGGTCGCGGCCTCGCACCACGCCCAGTACAATCCCCATGCGATGCTCAAGGACGTCGTCACCGTCGAGGACGTGCTGAACTCCCCGATGATCTCCGATCCCCTGCATCGCATGGATTGCTGCGTTGTTTCCGACGGCGGCGGCGCGATGATCGTGACGACGCCCGAGATCGCCAAGAGCCTGAAGAAGCCGCTGGTGCGCTTGATCGGCCATGGCGAGGCGATGAAGGGCCCGCGCGGCGGCAAGGATCTCGATCTCACCTATTCCGCCGGAATCTGGTCCGGCCCGCGCGCGTTCGAGGAAGCCGGCATCACGCCGAAGGACATCAAATACGCCTCGATCTATGACAGCTTCACCATCACTGTCTTGATGCAGCTGGAAGACCTCGGCTTTTGCAAGAAGGGCGAGGGCGGCAAGTTCGTCGCAGACGGCAATTTGATCTCGGGTGTCGGCAAGCTGCCGTTCAACACCGACGGCGGCGGCCTCTGCAGCAACCATCCCGTCAACCGCGGCGGCATGACCAAGATCCTCGAGGCGGTGCGTCAGCTGCGCGGCGAGGCGCATCCGAAGGTGCAGGTCAAGAATTGCGATCTCGCTATCGCCCACGGCACCGGTGGCCTTTTGGGCGTCCGCCATGCCGCCTCGACTGCCATTCTGGAGCGCGTGTGATGAGCGAGACGAAGAAATATCCGGCCCCGGTCACGAACCCCGAGACCGCAGCGTTCTGGGACGCGGCGAAAGAGGGCAAGTTCATGATCAAGCGCTGCACCGCCTGCGGCGAAGCGCATTACTTCCCGCGCTCGATTTGCCCGTTCTGCTACTCCGACAAGACGGTGTGGGAGGAAGCCTCGGGCGAGGGCACGATCTACACCTGGAGCCTGATGCGGAAATCGCCGACCGGTCCCTACGCCATCGGCTACGTTACGCTGAAGGAGGGCCCGTCGGTGCAGACCAATTTCGTCGACTGCGATCTCGAGAAACTGAAGATCGGTCAGAAGGTGAAAGTGGTGTTCAAGCCGACCGACGGCGCACCGCTGCCGTTTTTCACGGTGGCTTGATTGCTTTCTTCCTTCTCCCTGTGGGAGAAGGTGGCGCGAAGCGCCGGATGAGGGGTCTTTCTCCACAGAGAGATTGCTCCGTGCGGAAGCAACCCCTCACCCAAATGAGTTTGCCGCACGGCTCTCGTTGCCCTCTCCCGCAAGGGGAGAGGGCACATCAACGGGCGCCGCTGCTCGCGGAGAGACCGGGAGGAAACAAACAGAATGTCCGCCAGATACGAAGAGCTCAAAGCCCTCAAGAACATCGGCCAGAAATACGCCTACACCGATCGCGAGGTGATGCTCTATGCCTACGGCATTGGCCTGGGCGCCGACCCCATGGACGAGAACGAGCTCGCCTTCGTCAACGAGGGCACGTTCACGCCGCGGCCGCTGAAGGTGGTGCCGACCTTCGCCTCCGTCGCGGCCTGGGGCTCCGGGCCTGGCGAGATGAATCTGAACCGCGTCATGGTGGTCGACGGCGAACGCGACATCACCTTCCACCAGCCGCTGCCGGTGGCCGCAAACATCACCGCCGACTCCTCCGTGCTCGAGGTCTACGACAAGGGCAAGGACAAGGGCGTCGTCATCGTTCACCAGACCGTGCTGAAGAACGAGAAGGGCGAGAAGCTGGCAACGCTGGTCGCCTCACGCTTTGCCCGCGGCGACGGCGGCTTCGGCGGGCCGAACCTGACCCAGCCCGATCCGCACAAGATCCCCTCCCGTGCGCCCGATCAGACCATCGACATCACGACGCGCCCCGACCAGGCGCTGGTCTACCGCCTTTGCGGCGACCGCAATCCGTTGCACTCCGATCCGGAGTTCGCCAAGAAGGCCGGCTTTCCGCGCCCGATCCTGCACGGCATGTGCACCTACGGCATCACCTGCCGCGGCGTGCTGCAGACCTATGCCGATTACGACGCCTCCGCCTTCCGCCAGCATGTCGCGCGGTTCTCGTCTCCGGTCTATCCCGGCGAGACCGTGACCATGGACCTCTGGAAGGATGGCAACGTGATCTCCTTCGAAGCCAAGGTGAAGTCGCGCGGGGTGACCGTGATCAAGAACGGGAAGACCGTGCTGGGTTAGCCGCCTCTGTCATTCCGGGGCGCGCGAAGCGCGAACCTGGAATCTCGCGCTACAACTTCTGGATTCCGGGTTCAGCGCTGCGCGCTGCCCCGGAATGACGATCATAACAGGGGAGAGGCCACCATGGGACTACTCGACGGCAAGGTCGCGCTGATCACCGGTGCGGGCGGGGGGCTTGGCAAGGCTTATGCAAAGCTGTTCGCGCGGGAAGGGGCCTCGGTCGTCGTCAACGATCTCGGCGGTCCCCGCGACGGCTCCGGCGCCGACAAGTCCATGGCGCAGCAGGTGGTGGACGCGATCAAGGCCGATGGCGGCAAGGCGGTCGCCAACGGCGCCGACATTTCGACCATGGAAGGCGGCCAGTCGGTGTTCGACGACGCCATCAAGCATTTCGGCCGCGCCGACATCCTCGTCAACAATGCCGGCATTTTGCGTGACCAGACCTTTCACAAGGCCAGCGAGGCCGACTGGGACAAGGTCATCAAGGTGCATCTGAAGGGCACCTTTTGTTGCACCATGCCGGTGTTTCGCTGGATGCGGGAAAACGGCGGCGGGGTGATCGTCAACACCTCCTCGACATCGGGCCTGATCGGCAATTTCGGCCAGACCAATTACGGCGCGGCCAAGGGCGGCATCTGGGGCCTGTCCAACGTGCTGGCGATCGAGGGCCGCAAATACAACATCCGGATCTGGACGCTGGCCCCGGGGGCCCTGACCCGCATGACCGCAGACCTGCCCCGCTATAAGGAGAACCCCGGCGCCGCGCTCGGGCCGGACGGCATCGCGCCGGCCGTGCTATACATGGTCAGCGACTTGTCCGGCGACCAGACCGGCAAGGTGCTGGGCGTGTCCGGGCCGCGCGGCGTGCGCGAGATGCGGATGATGGAAATGGACGGTTGGAAACCGCCGCATTCGGGCTGGAAGGCCCAGGACATCGCCGATCACGCCAAGGAGATATTTTTCTCCGAGGAGCAGATCAAGATGGGGGCGCGGCGGTTTTAGCCACACTGTCATTCCGGGGCGCGACGAAGTCGCGAGCTATGATACGCAATTGCGTATCTGAGAATCCATAACCACCAGCTGGGGTTATGGATTCCGGGCCTGGCCCTTCGGGCCATCCCGGAATGACGACAATTGATAGGACAGAGAGACCCAATGAAACTTACCGCCGACGCCAAGGGCACCTTTGCAATCGCCCCGACGCCGTTCCACGACGACGGCCGGATCGACGAGCGCTCGATCGACCGCCTGACCGATTTCTACGAGGAGGTCGGCTGCGACGGCGTCACGGTGCTGGGCATCCTCGGCGAGGCCCCGAAGCTCGACGCCGCTGAAGCCGAGCAGGTGGCGGTGCGCTACGTCAAGCGCGCCAAGAAGATGCAGGTGATCGTCGGCGTCTCCGCACCGGGCTTTGCCACCATGCGTTCGCTGGCGAGGGCCTCGATGGACGCGGGCGCGGCCGGCGTCATGATCGCGCCGCCGCCCTCGCTTCGCACCGACGACCAGATCATCGGCTATTTCAAGCAGGCGGCAGAAGCGATCGGCCCTGATGTGCCCTGGGTGCTGCAGGACTATCCGCTCACCTTGCAGGTCGTGTTCACCCCCGCCGTGATCCGCAAGATCGTGATGGACAATCCGAACTGTGTGATGCTCAAGCACGAGGACTGGCCGGGTCTCGAGAAGATCACGACGCTGCGTGGCTTCCAGAAGGACGGCTCGCTGCGCCCGCTCTCGATCCTCTGCGGCAATGGCGGCACGTTCCTGGACTTCGAGATGGAGCGCGGTGCCGACGGCGCCATGACCGGCTATGCGTTCCCGGAGCTCCTGATCGACGTCGTGAACCTCTCCAAGGCCGGCAAGCGTGACGCCGCGCATGACATCTTCGATGCGCATCTGCCGCTGATCCGCTACGAGCAGCAGCCCGGCGTCGGCCTCACCGTGCGCAAATACGTGCTGCAGAAGCGCGGCATCATCGCCTCCAGCGCGCAGCGCAAGCCCGGCGCGACCATGACGGCGACGGCGAAGGCCGAGGTGGATTACCTCTTGTCGCGGGTTGCCCGTTTCGACAAGCGCGCCAATCTCGGCCCGCAATCCAGCGCCGCAGGTTAGCCTCCATGGCCGAGACATCAGCATCACGCCCGGCCTCGACGATCCTCCTGCTCCGAGACGGTGGCAAGGAGTTGGAGGTCTTCATGATGGTTCGCCATCATCAGATCGAGTTCAACTCGGGCGCGCTGGTGTTTCCCGGCGGCAGCGTCGATGCCGGCGACAAGGAGATCGTCGCCCGCGCCGATCTCTATTCGGGCGGCGAAGGCTTGAGCGAAGCCGACCGCGGTTTTCGCATTGCCGCGATCCGCGAGACTTTTGAAGAGAGCGGCATCCTGCTGGCCCGCTCGAAGCAGACGGGCGCGCCTGTCGATGCCCGGCGTGCGGGGGAGATCGCGGACGCGCATCGCGTCGCGCTCAACGAGCACAAGGTCAGCTTCCTCGACATCCTCGCCGAGAACGGCCTCCAGCTCGCGCTCGACACGCTCCTGCCTTACGCGCACTGGATCACGCCGGAGGGCATGCCGAAGCGTTTCGACACCTGGTTCTTTCTCGCGGCCGCACCGCCCGACCAGCTCGGCGCCCATGACGGCCTGGAGTCCACCGACTCGATCTGGGTCTCGCCGCGCGAGGCGGTGGAGGGCGGCGAGAACGGCCGCTTCAAGCTGCCATTCCCGACCACGCGCAACCTGATCCGGCTTGCCAAGCAGCCAAACGTCAGCGCGGCGCTGGAGCACGCCCGCGGCCTGTCCATCGTGACGGTCATGCCGGTCATGACCAAGACCGAAACCGGCCGCCAGCTCCGCATTCCCCGCGAGGCCGGCTATGACGGCGAGGTGTTCGAGGTCGGCGCCGCCGGCTGATCCCGGCCTGGCCGGGACGAACATGGAGGGCGCATAGCCCCGAGACGCAAGGAGGGGTGGCAGTCCAGAATATTAACGATATTCCGTGTCCCGGGGCATGTTCCCCCGGGGCTGCAATACGTCGTATATTGGGCCTCCGATAGCCCAGTCCCCCCACACGCACCAATGTCCGCCGAATTGACGCCGACCCCTGAGAAAAAGCGAATCTTCTCGCTCTCCATCGGCCAGCTCACCTTCGGCAGCTTTCTGTTGGTGCTGGCGGTGATCATCGTCACCTCGACCGCGAGCGTGATCGCGATCCGCCATATCGACACCACCTTTGCCGAGCTGCAGCGGCTCCAGAGCGTCGGGGACCTCGCCGAGGACATCGACCGCCGCATGAACGAATTGCGCCTCGCCGCGCGCGACTTCGTCACGGACCCCGGCGCCGGCATCCAGTTCCAGCAGGTGGGCGAGGCGGCATCGACGCTCAGCGAGATCCTGAAAAAGACCCGCATCGAGCTCGCGCCCGAGCAGCAGGACATGCTCGACGGGGTCACCGAGCGGCTCGCGACCTATCGCACCGGCCTGGAGCGGATCTCCACCCTGATCGAACGCCGCGCCCAGCTGCTCGCCGGACTGCCGCCGCTGCGCGAGCAGTTCGACGCGGCCGTCGCGGGCACCGCGGACCGCGAGCTGGCGTCCCGCCTGTCCGAGGCGCAGAGCCGGATCGCGCTCGGGCTGCTCGCACGCAACCAGTCCGCGGCCGAGCAGGCCGCGCAGGGGATGCGGGCCCTCGATATCGGCGATGCCCGGCTGAAGTCGGCGGTCAACGACTATGCCGAGGCGATCATGGCCGTGGCCGTCCGCGAGCGGCAGATCGCCGACATCGATCGCGAGGTGCTGGGAACCGAGGGCCGATTGATCGGCCGCGTCACCGAGTTGCTGCGCGAGGTCAGCTCCCGGCGCGGCCACGTGCTGTCGCGCGATTTTGCCCGCACGCTGACCGAGGCGCGATGGCAGAGCATCGTGCTCGGTACGGTCGGCGTGCTGATTGGCATCGGCGCTGCGTGGTTCGTGGTGCGCAGGACGGTGCGTCCGCTTGCTCAGATCGCGCGATCCATTCGCGCGCTCGCGGCAGGCCGGAAGGATACCTCGATTCCGTCAGCCGAGCTCGACAACGAGATCGGCGACATCGCGCGGGCGGCCGAAGTGTTCCGCCGCGCGCTGGAAGAGGCCGATACGGCGCGCGAGGCGGCGGTGCGGGCGCTCACGGAGCAGCGCCTCGCCGAAGAGAGCTACCGAAAACTGTTCGAGGGATCGGTCGACGGCATCTACGTGACGACGCCGGCCGGCGACCTTCTCAACGCCAATCCGGCCCTGGCGCGTATGATGGGTTATGACAGCCCGCAACACCTCATCGACAGCATCAACGACATCACCCACACGATCTACGTCCATCCCGAGGCGCGCGCCGAATACCAGCGGCTGATGACGCGCGACGGCATGGTGCGCGAGTTCGAGTACCAGGTGCGCCAACGCGACGGCAACATTCTCTGGCTCTCCGACAGCGCCACGGGCGTGCGAGACGAGCAGGGCAACATCGTCCGCTACGAGGGCACGCTGCGCGACATCACCGACCAGAAGCGGGCGGAAGAGGCCATCGCCGAAGGCCGGCGCCTGCTGCAGCAGGTCATCGACACCGTGCCCGCGGTCATCAACGTCAAGGACCGCAATCTGCGCTACGTGCTGATGAACCGTTATATGGCCGGCATCTTCGGCATCGAGCCCGGCGAAGCGCTCGGCCGCACCACCGCCGACCTGATGTCGCGCTACGGTGCCGCCAAGACCGACGAGAACGACAAGCGGGTGCTCAAGCATCGAAAAGGTCTTGGTTTCTACGAGGAGGAGTATCAGGACGCCTCCGGCAACATGCGGCAATGGCTCGTCAACAAGCTGCCGCTGCTCGACGCCGAAGGCGAGATCGAGCGCATCGTCACGGTGGCGCTCGACATCGGCGAGCGCAAGCGCGGCGAGCAGGAGATGCGAAAGGCCAAGGAAGCCGCCGAGACCGCGCTACGCAATCTGCGCGAGACCCAGGCCTCGCTGATCGAGGCGGAGAAGCTCGCCGCTCTCGGACGCCTGGTCGCCGGCGTCGCCCACGAGGTCAACAATCCCGTCGGTATCAGTCTCACGGTCGCCTCCGCGCTGGAGCGCAAGACCGCGATCTTCACCGCCGAAGTCGAGCGCGGCGAACTCCGCCGCTCCACGCTCAACGACTTTCTCGGTACCAGTCGCGATGCGTCCTCGCAGCTCGTCTCCAATCTCAACCGCGCCGCCGAGCTGATCCAGTCGTTCAAGCAGGTCGCCGCCGACCGCAACTATTCGGACCAGCGCACCTTCGATCTGGGCGATCTCACCGAGCAGGTGGTCATGAGCCTGCGACCGGGCCTGCGTAAGCACAATCTGACGCTCAACGTCGAGTGCCAACCGGATCTGACCATGAACAGCTATCCCGGCCCGTACGGCCAGGTGCTGACCAACCTGTTTCTCAATTCCGTGGCGCACGCCTTCCCCGACGGCCGGCCCGGGACGATCGAGATCCAGGTGCGGGAGTGCGGCAAGGACAATGTCGAGATCATCTTTTCCGACAATGGTTGCGGCATGTCGCTCGATGTCCGTCGCCGCGCCTTCGATCCGTTTTTCACGACGCGGCGCGATCAGGGCGGCACCGGTCTCGGCCTGCACATCGTCTACAGCATCGTCACCAACCGGCTCGGCGGCCGCCTCGATCTCGATTCTGAACCGGGTGGCGGCACGCGGATCCAGATAATCCTGCCCCGCGTGGCGCCGCTCGAGCAGGCGGCCGAGTAGCTAGTCCGCGTCGGCGAGTTTATGCAGCGTCGCGCCGAAGATTTGGCTGGCCTTGCCGACCAGCGCAGTGCCGGTCATCTCCCCGCGCGTGTCCGTGAAGGTGCCGGTGACGCCGATGCCGACCGGGGCAGGGCCGCCGAACAGCGGATTGTCATTGCCGCGAGGCGAGGTGTGGCGCTGCACCAGCACCTCGCCCTTGAAGGTGTTGTTGTCCTTCACCGTGTAGCTGCCGGTGTAATAGAGATAGGCATCGCCGCCGAGGATTTTGCCGTCGCGGAAAAGAATCACGCCGCTGCCCTTGCCGACTCGCCCATCGAGCAGGGTCACGTGAATCGAATAGAGGCCGTTCTTCATAACGTCCCACAGGCCGGCCGCCATCGCCCAATGGCGTAACCGGTCCGGCTTTTATGCCAAAGCCCTTCCGCTGGCGCAACGCGGAGTTTGCCGGCCGGTCGCGGCGGCCTGCGAGCCGTAGTTGTCCCAGCTTGTCCGTGACGGCTTCGTGACGCTCTGATGGTGAGGCGAGGCCGGCGTTGCGAATCAGAATTGGCCCGCGAAATGCATAATCATTGTTGCACTGGCCGCGGGGTGCTGGAGCAAGACGAACGTGACCAACTGGATCGATTCCGGCGGCCATGGGCCGCGTCTGTACAGTGCGCGTCCCACGAATTGCAAAAGCGAACAACGGCGGATCGGCGACGCGATAGATCGGGGAAACCTGATGCGGCTGGCGTTCGTCTTGGCTTTGATCGCGCTCGCAGCCTCCTCGGGGCACGCGCGCGACCGCGGGCAGTTCGCCAACACCAGTCCCGAATTGAAGGCCTGGTTCGACAGTCTGCGCAGCGGCAAGGGGCCTTGCTGCTCCGATGCCGACGGTTCGGCGCTTTCGGACTCCGACTGGGACAGCAAGGACGGACACTATCGCGTCCGCATCCCGCGCCACGGCTATGCGCTCGACGGCCAGCCGCAGGAACTCGTCTGGGTCGATGTGCCCGAGGAGGCTGTGATCTCGGAGCCAAATCGGGTGGGGCGCACCATGGTCTGGCCGATCTACGGCTACATGGGCGTCTCCATCCGCTGCTTCATGCCCGGTAGCATGACCTAGCCCCACGCGGTCTCATGTCGTCCCACGAGGCCGCGTCGCGTTAGGTGTACTTATTGTCGCGCTCGAGCAGCTCGATGGAGATGCCTTCGGGGCCACGGATGAAGCAGATGCGCACGCCGGGCCGGATGGTCGTCGGCTCGCGCGTGAACGTGACGCCCTTGGCCTTGATCTCGGCCGCCACGGCGTCGATGTCCTTCACGGTCAGGCCGAAATGGTCGAGGCCCTGATGCGGGTGCGGCGGCGGCGGGTTGACTGCGCCATCGCCTTCGAGCGGCGCGATGAAGATCCTGGCCCCGCCAAGATTCACGTCGATTCGTCCTGGGGCGTGCACGATCTCGCCGCCAAGGATGTCCCGCAGCCAGGCTGCCGTGGCCTCCGGATCGGGGCTGCGCAGATGGACGTGATCCCAAGTGACGGCGAAAGGCATTTCATGGTCTCCCAACGGGTCTTGCGATGTTGCGCCGCATATTAGCGGCCTCGGCCGGTGCTCGCCACCGCCCTCGCCGATTCGCATGACGCGCGGGAACCTTAGTTCGTTGCCCGGATTATGGAGCTGCGGCCGTCCATCGTCGATGCGCTTCGGCCGCGATCGGTGATGCAACCATATGAACGCCAGGCTCGACCGGATCGGATTGGGGCGTTTCGCCGGGACCGGCGAACGCGTGGCGCGCGCTGTCACGATCGCGAGCGTCTCGTTTGGCCGAGGCCTTCTGCGGCTACTGGCGGCGATCATCGCCGGGTGCGGGATCTGGATGCTGCTGCCGCTTTCCAGAGGCAATAGTGCTGAGCCGGCGAGGAACGATCTGGCGGCTGTTGAGGCGCCCCGCTCGGGCGATGCGTCCCCGCTGGCGTTGCCGGCGTCCGAGGCTCAGGGTTCGGCGGCAGCAGAGCTCGGTCGTCTCAGGATTTCGTCTCAGACCTGGCGCCGCGGCGGCCTCGGCTCCAAAGCGCTGGTGACGTTCACGCTGCGAAACGACAATGACTATGCCGTAAGAGATGTCGAGATCGTCTGTGCCTTTACGAGACGCGACGGCAGTCGTCTCACCGAGCGCAGCCGTGTGCTCGCGGACCCCGTGGACATGAAGAGCCGCAAGACCTTCGTGCATGTCCCCGTCGGCTTCGTTAACGTGAATGCGGATCAGGCAAAATGCTCGCTGGCTGCAGCACGCCGTGCCTGAGGGCGGCGTGTTCCGGTAGCAAAAAAGTTACCCTCCGCGGTCATTGGCAAAAATGCGTGCATCGCCATTTGAACCGAACGGCTGGGCCAGGAACAAATTGAAAGATCGCCTGTTAAGGCGGAGAGAGCTCACGCGGGAATGCGGGGCCGGAGCGTGGCCGATGCCCATCTTTAGATATTTCATCTTTGTCGGTGGAGCTTTGCTCGCACTGCTGTTCGCGGTGGACTTCGTCTTCCCGGCGGCGCCCGTAGCGCAAGCGGTCGCGGCCACCGGCAACGACCAGCCGTTGATCCGGATCCGGTCCAATCAGCATCTGCCTGAGCGCGTGGTGCTCGACACCAGTCAACCGGCGATAGCCGCACCCGCGGTGAAGACCGCCGCTGTTGCTGCTCCCCAGCCGCCTGTCCAGGAGGTCGTGTCGCCGGCCTTTGCCGAGATGTCGGCTAAGACGCGGGTGCGCGAGACCTTTGCCCAGTTCACGCCGGCGAAGGCCGAGACCGCTGCAGCCAGGAAGTCCGAGGCCGCTCAGCCTCAGGTTCCTCAGGCTCAAGCCACTCTGGTACAGGCTCAGCCCAAGCGCAAGATCGTCAGGACGCAACCGGCGCCGCAGCCTGGCCGTCCCATGATGCTGGTCGCCCAGCAGCCGCATTTTGGTCTCTTCAACACGACCTGGTGACGACGCCTTCAACCCGTCTGGCCGGAGGTTGGAAGGGCTTTTTATTAGCCGGCCTCTCTGCTAATTCGAAGCGACCCGAACGTCGTCCGGTGTGCTGGTTCGCCAGCGCTGGCTGGGCGATCTCGGTGGCCAGGCACCCGGGCCAGGGCGCTCGTAGCTCAGCTGGATAGAGCATCGGATTTCGATTCCGAGGGTCGGAGGTTCGAATCCTTCCGAGCGCGCCAGTCCTGTGTTGTTCCCGACATGTTCTCAATCGACGTCGTCGCAGCACTGGATGCGTCAGCCGGCCTGGCGAACACCACCCTGCCGGCCGCGCGCCAGCGTGTCAGAAGGCGCCTCGTGGAAGCTCGCACGGTAGGCTGCGGCGAATTCGCCGAGATGATGGAAGCCGTGGGCGCGTGCGCAACTGGCGACGGTGACGCCGCCGCCCTTGAGGAGCCGGGACCGGGTCGCCCAAAGGCGCTTCAGACGAATGTACTGGTGCAGGCTCATGCCACGCACCTTGCTCACGGCCCCGCCGATAGTCCTGATCGAGACGTCGAACTCGCGGGCCAGATCGGCCGTATAGATCGGCGCGGTCGGGTAGGTCGCGACATAGTCGTCGATGCGTTGCACAAGCTTGATCGCCCGCTCGCCCTGGACCGAGGCACTCCGAGCCGACGTCGAATCGGTCCGAAACAGATCGTCGAGCGCGAGCAGAAGGCCTTCCTGGAGATGGGCCGCAACCTCGGCGGTTTCGAACAGGCCCGGCTGCACCGATGCGGTGCGCAGGATGTCGAGCAGGAGCTGTCGCGTGTGCAGCAGCGCGGGCCGGTTCGCGACATGAGTCCGCAAACGGTCGGCATGATCGAACCAGCCCCTGTCTCTCAGCCCGGGAGAGAAGATGATCATGGCATGATGATTGGTCCGGGGTTCGACGAAATGGCAATCATCGTTGCCGCGAAGCGCCATGAAGAATCGGGCGTCGAGATCCACTCCCTTGAAACTGGCCTGAAGATCGTCGGTCATGGACAGGATCACCAATCCGCCCGGCATCCGATAGGCGCTGTCGAGGATACGCGCGAACGATCTCATCATGATGATGCGGCACGCCGGCAGGGAGACGACGGCGCGGGCCGCCGCGAAGTTGGGGATGTCGAGCGGAATGCTTCTGGCATCCTCCATCGCCTCCATCGGCCGAAACGCATCGACATCGGAAAAGCCGATCAGTTGAAGCGCGGAGGAGGAAGCGAGGTCGTCGAACAACATGTTTCCGGCCGGTTGCTGAAATGAGACAATCAAATGAACGTCGATGCATGGCCATCAATGGCGAAACAACGCGCTTCAGTAAACCGGATTTCAGGCCGTAGTATTGCGGACATCATGCCATGAGTCCGTCAGGTCGATGTCACCGCGACGTTCGCGGCGGCAAGGTCAATGCGATGCTCACAGGCGAAGGCGTCCAGCTCCGTCGCATTGTAGAATGACGTTATCGGCTGTCTCATCTTTGATCTAGATCATGCCTCGATCGCGCAAGGCCGCTCGGCCGCGACACGATCGCAAAAAGCGAAGGGGCCCGAGGGCCCCCTTCAAACGTCACCAGCGACGATAGCCATAATATCCATAAGGGCGCGGACCGTAATAGCGCGGCGGCCCATAATACCGAGGACCGTAGTAATACGGCCGGGGCCTGTAATACCCATAATAGTTCGGACGCCACCAGCACTGTCCCCAGGCGTCGCAGACCATGCGGACCTGCTCCACGTCGGAGACTTGTGGTGTCGCAGGTGCGGGCGCGATCGGCATGGCGGATGCCGCCGACGCCGCAGCGAGAACGCCGAACAGGGACGCGGCGACGAGGCCAGTCTTGAGAGTCATGGTGTCTTCCTCTGCTTACGCGATGCAGGATATCGAAATTCATCGGATCAAATTGTGGCGGAACCGAAATGTAATGCTGATGAACAGACCTTCGGCGAGCCAGTCCCTGACTCGCTGCCCCGAGCCGGCTTGGCGGCCAGCTCGTGCCGTGCCTTGAACTTGATCC
>NZ_JAEMSD010000154.1 GCF_016462955.1 Bradyrhizobium sp.
CGTCGATGTCCCGTTCGGCCGCATCTTTCGCATTTCTCCGACCGGCACGTTCGATCTGGTCGCCGAATATGACGGCGAGCCCAACGGTCTGAAGATTCACCGCGACGGCCGCATCTTCATTGCCGATCACAAGCAGGGCATCCTGCTGCTCGACCCTGCGCGCGGCGCCGTCTCGCCGATCGTCCATCGCGATCAGATCGACGGTTTCAAAGGCCCCAACGACCTGGTGTTTGCCGGCAATGGCGACCTCTACTTCACCGACCAGGGCCAAACCGGACTGCAGGATCCGAGCGGGCGGGTTTTCAGGCTGAGCGCCGCCGGAAAACTCGAAAAGCTTCTCGAGGGAATACCGAGCCCGAACGGGATCGTACTCGACGCAAAGGAGACCACCGTCTTCGTGGCGGTCACGCGTGGCAATTGCATCTGGCGCGCGCCGATGCTGCTCGACGGCTCGGTTTCGAAGGTCGGCATCTTCATCCAGATGAGCGGCGGTGTCGGGCCGGACGGAATGGCGATGGATGACGATGGCAACCTTGCGGTCTGCCATCCGGGAATGGGCGCGACCTGGCTGTTCTCTGCGGCCGGCGAACCGCTGTACCGCATTCGATCGTGCACGGATAATTTCCCGACCAACTGCGCGTATGGCGGCCCCGATCGCAAGTCCCTCTTTATCGTCGAGTCTCATTCCGGCGCGATTCTGCGCGCAGAGATGCCGACGGCGGGACGCAAGATGTTTTCCCACGTCTAGGCCGAACCGTCAGACAGAGAGCCCGATGAGCGGAATCCCACCCTTCACCCCACATGAGTTGCCGGAGACCTCCCGCCACAAGCGGGCCGAGGTTCGCGAATTCCTGATGCAGCAGCAGGCATCCGGGACTGAGTTTCGCTCGAATTCCTGGACGCGGGTCGATCGCGCCTTCAGCGAACAGTGCGGTAGCCGCGGCTATATCGGGGCGACCTGGCCGAAGAAACATGGCGGCCAGGATCTATCGCCCGTGGAGCAGTTCGTCATCATCGAGGAGATGCTGGCGGCCGGCGCGCCGGTCGGCGGCCACTGGCTCGCGGACCGGCAGAGCGGGCCCCAGATCATCCGCTTCGGCAGCGAGCGGGCCAAGCGGGACATCCTTCCGGAGATCGTCGCGGGGCGCTGCTGCTTTGCCATCGGGATGAGCGAACCCAATTCCGGCTCCGATCTCGCAAGCGTCCGCACCCGGGCAACGCGCGAGCAAGGCGGCTGGCGTATCGAGGGCCGCAAGATCTGGACCACGAATGCTCACAATGCCCAGTACATGACGGTGCTGTGCCGCACCGAGGCCGGCGCGCAACGGCATGCCGGGCTGTCGCAGATGATCGTCGCGTTGCCGGACCCCGCGGCTTCGATTTCTCCAATCCTCAATCTGGCGGATGAGCGCGAATTCAACGAAGTCGCCTTTGACGGCTGCTTCGTGCCCGACGATATGGTGCTCGGCGAGCCCGGCGAAGGCTGGAAGATCGTCACCAGCGAGTTGGCGCTCGAACGCAGCGGGCCCGATCGTTTCATGTCGACGGTGCCGTTGCTACGTGAAGCGAGCGCGCTCCCGGTGTCCGGCGAAGCCGAAGTGCAGCGGACCATCGGGCGGGCCATCGCCCATCTCGTCACCTTGCGCGGCATGTCGATGTCCGTCAGCGGCATGATCGGCGAAGGACAGTCGCCCAATCTGCAGGCGGCGGTGGTGAAGGATCTCGGTGCGGTCCTCGAGCAGGAGATCGTCGAGATCGCCCGCGACCTCATCGAGGAGAAGGCATCAGCGGTGGACGATAGGCTCATCCGCCATTTCACCCGTACGACGCTCGAGGCCCCCTCCTTCAGCCTGCGTGGCGGCACCCGCGAAATCCTGCGCGGCATCATCGGCAAGGCCCTGACGCCCTGAGCGCAGCGCGTTCGGGCCACGCATCGATTCCGGTTATCTCAGGCAGCGACCACGGCCCAGAGGTCGCCGTTCTCGCGCGCTCGCGCGCCCAACCATCCGTGCCAGTGACTTTCGCTGCCGTCCTCGCTGCGCCAGGACCAAAGCCGCTTGGTCATCGGCCCGAGGCCATATTCCTGGGTGAAGCCCATGGCGCCGTGGACCTGATGCGCCGATGCGGCAACGAGCGTGGCGGCATCGCTTGCGCGCGCCTTGGCAACCGCCGCCATGAACGCAATGCGCGCGAGATCGGATTCGACTGCGGCGATATCGACCGCCGACCGCGCCGCGGCGACCTGCGTTGCCATCACCGCCAGCGTTTGCTGGATGACCTGGAAACTTGCCAGCGAGCGGCCGAACTGGTGGCGCTCCGAAGTGTAGGTCACGCTCAGCTGGAGCACGCGCTCCATCGCGCCCACCATCGAGGCCGCGCGCAGCAGGGCCATCCTGGCCAGGATCGTCGATGCCGTGAGGTCGGGCGGGAGATCGTGCCAGACCGTCGTCTCGGCATCGCAGATCGAGAGATCGACGCGGTCGCGGGGTTCGCCGGCCATGTTGATGTCGTGGGCCACCACGATGTTCTCGCCCAGCGGCAACAGCGCGATCCGAAGCGCGGGCCCGTCTGTTGCAAGGACCACCAGATCGGAGCAGCGCGCCCACGGCACGCGATGCGAACGAACCTGGCTGCCAAACCGACCGCATAGAGGAAGCGGCGAGTCCACGCCGAATGCCAGGCTGACCGGATTATCCCGCGGCTCGATGCCGGCGAGGCCGAGCAGCCAATTGCCCAGCATCGGCTCGATGATCGGGAGCGGCAATGCTCCTGCGCCGCACAGCCGCGCCAACTGCGTTGCGCTGTCGAAGCCGAGGCCGATCCCTCCCGCACTCTCCGGAGCAAGGGTCAGGGGCAGTCCGGCCGCCAACACGCTTTCCCAGAGCGCTACCGGAAAGATGCCCTCGCGAAGCGCCGCGTGGCTCGATGCCAGATCGGCGCGCTCGAGCAGGCGTTCGACGGTTGTTTCGATTATCGCACTTGGGGACGACATCTGATCTCTCCACAAAAGTCGCATCATTGTCGGACAAAATAGCCAGCCGGTAAAGCCGCCGCACGCCACAAACTTCGCCTAAGCTGGCAAATTGCTCTGCAAGGGCGGCTGATTGCTTGACAAAGCCACCCATCGTCGGACAATTATTGTCCGACAATTAAAACGACATTTGGGAGGGAATGATGGTGCTCAGAACGGCCGCCATGCTTCTTGGAAGCGTCTTGCTGTTGGCGCCGGCGATGGCTCAGGATAATTCGGTGATCCGGATCGGGGTCATCAACGACCAGTCGGGTCCCTACGCCGACCTTGGCGGTAAGGGCTCGGTGATCGCGGCGCAAATGGCGATCGACGATTTCGGCGGCAAGGTTCGCGGCAAGCCGGTCGAAATGATCTCGGCCGACCATCAAAACAAGCCCGACATCGCCGCCAACATCGTTCGACAATGGTTCGACAATCAGAATGTCGGCCTTGTCGTGGACCTGACCACGACGGCAGTCGCTCTCGCGGTGCGCGAGCTCGCCGAAAGCCGCGACAAGATCCTCATTCCGTCGGCGGGAGCGAGTTCGGACCTGACCGGAAAATACTGCTCGCCCAACCTGATCCACTGGACATTCGACAGCTACGCGCTTGCGAACGTGACCACCAAGGCGCTCATCAAGCAGGGCAGCGACAGCTGGTTCTTCCTGACCGGCGACAACTCCGGCAGCATTGCGCAAGAGCAGGACGCGATGAAGTTCGTCAAGTCGAACGGCGGCACGGTCGTGGGCTCGGTTCGCCATCCGCTCAATACGTCCGACTTCTCATCCTTCCTGCTCCAGGCCCAGGCCTCGAAAGCCAAGGTGATCGGCCTGGCCAATGCGGGCTCCGACACCGTCAATTCGATCAAGCAGGCCGGCGAATTCGGCATCACTCATGCCGGGCAGAAGCTCGCCTCGTTGCTGATGTTCATTTCCGACGTGCATGCGATGGGACTGCAGACGGCGCAGGGCCTCTTGATTTCGACCCCGTTCTACTGGGACGCCAACGACGAAACGCGTGCCTGGAGCCGCCGTTTCATGGCCAAGTTCGGCCGCGCACCAACGATGGCCCAGGCCGGCGTCTACGGCGCCGTGCAGCACTATCTCAAGACTCTTGCGACCACCGACGAAACCTCCGGCCGGGCGATCGTGAAGAAGATGAAGGCGACCCCGGTCAATGATTTCATGGGCCATAACGTCCAGATCCGCGAGGACGGCCGCGTCATGCGCGACATCTACCTCGTACAGGTCAAGACGCCCCAGGAATCCAAGGAGCCCTGGGACTACTACAAGATCCTCGCGACCGTGCCCGCCAACGAAGCCTTCCGCCCGTTGTCCGAGGGTGGCTGTTCGTTCGTCTCCGGCAAGACGAACTGACGTGCAGATGACGGCTGCAGATCGGCAGGCGCCGGCTTGCCGATCTGCGGCGCACTGAATTGGAGTGGCTCAGATGTCCATCGCGATTTCGACCGACGGCGGCAAGATATTCTATCAGGCGAGTTCGCTGGTTGCGCCGTGGCGCGAACCCGCCGGGGTCGTGCTCATGCATCATGGCGTCGCGCTGACCGGCGATGCCTGGTGTGATTGGCAGCCGGCGCTGCTGGCGGCCGGATTCCGGGTGATCCGGCTCGACATGCGCGGTTTCGGTCGATCCGAGCCGACGCCGGAAGGGTATGGCTGGTCATTGCCGAATTTCTTCGCCGATATCGATGTCGTGCTGGCCGCGGAGAATGTCGACACGTTCCACTACGTCGGGGAATCGCTCGGCGGGCTGATCGGGCTCGGCTATGCCGCACGCTATCCGGAGCGGATTCGTTCCTGCGCTCTGCTTTCCACTCCATTTGACGGCAAGCGTATCAAGGCGGTCGATACCTGGCGCGCGACGATCGACAAAGGCGGCATGGCCGCATGGTCGGACGCGCTGATGCCGATGCGCTTTGCCGACGGCGATGTCGATCCGCGCCTCTATGCTTGGGTCCATCGGCTGCAGGCGGAATGCGCGCCGAGCGCCGTGTACGAGCAGGCGGAGTTCATCAAGACCCAGGACCTGTCATCGCAGCTCGACCAGATTCGCGCTCCCGTTCTGATCCTGGCTCCGGACGGCAGCCCCTTCGTCGATCGATCGCTCGCCGCCGACCTGCATGCGCGCCTGAAGACATCTGAAATCCAGTGGTTCCCCGGGCAACGCCACTCGCTGCTGCTGAGCCGCGCGGGCGAATGCGCCTCCGCTTATGTGGACTTCATCAAGCGCCGGCTGTAGCCCGCGAGCAACATCG
Source organism: Bradyrhizobium sp. (assembly GCF_016462955.1). Classification (GTDB taxonomy): domain Bacteria; phylum Pseudomonadota; class Alphaproteobacteria; order Rhizobiales; family Xanthobacteraceae; genus Bradyrhizobium. The sequence continues at coordinate 5,286 of NZ_JAEMSD010000154.1, forward strand.
ATCGCGCATACCGCTCACCGATCGCAGCAGGAAGCACGCCATGACCAACTCCAACGCCGCTCATCCTGTCGGGACCGTCGAGGCCGGAGCGTTGGCGATGCTGGCGCAGCCTTCTGTTCACTATGGCGCACATGCCGAGGACAAGGTCGCCGAACTGGCGCAGCTCCGCGGCGTCCAACGTGTGCTGCCGATCGTCACCTCCTCGCTGGCGGAGAACCCGATCGTCAGAGCGTCGATCGATCGACTTGGAGCGGCGGCGCTTCCGATGTTTCGGGACCTGAAGCCCCATACGCCGTTCGATGTCGTGCTGGCGTTGACCGCCGCCATCGAACGTCATGCGCCCGACCTCCTTGTCGTGTTCGGCGGCGGCAGCGCGATCGATGCGGCGAAGATCGCCGGCTTGTCCGTCGCCACGGGCGTGCGAGATCACGAGGCCCTGCTCGGCCTGCGCTCGATACCCGACGCGCTCGGCGTGTCGCAGGCCTCGCCGGCCAAACGCAGCATCCCGATCATCGCGGTGCCGACCACGCTGTCGGCGGCGGAATTCGGCATCATCGGCGGAGCAACGGATACAAGGAGCGGGATCAAGCACCTGTTCAAATCGGACACGCTTGCGCCCGACATCATCGTCTACGACCCCTGGCTCGGCGCAGGCACGCCTTTGGATCTCTGGCTTTCCACCGGCATCCGCTCGGTCGACCACGGTGTTGAAACCGTTCTCTCGCGCGACGCCAACCCGTTCACCGACGCGTTGGCGCTACGTGGTCTGGCACTGCTGCGTGAAGGCCTGAGCGCGGCCCATGCCGATCCAGCCAACATCGAGGCGCGGCACCGCTGCCAGCTTGGCGTCTGGCTGGCGGGATCGGGCATCGGCCGTGTGCGATATGGCGCCAGCCACGGACTCGGTCACCAGCTCGGAGCGATTGCCGGCGTGCCGCATGGCATGACATCCTGTGTCCTGCTGCCCGCCGTGCTCGCGTTCAACGAACCGGTGTCACATGAACGGCAAGCCGAAATCGCCGCGGCTTTCGGCGCCGCCGGCAAATCAGCCACCGATGCCGTTCGTCACTTCATTGCCTCGCTGGGACTACCGACCCAACTGTCGGAGCTCGCGGTCGACGACAGCGCGCTGCCGCGGGTGGCCGAAACCGGCCTCGGCAATGCGTTCGTCAAAGCCAATCTTCGGCCGATCCAATCGGCCGAAGACATCATGATGATCCTGCGCGCAGCGCGTTAGCCGCACCTTACTTCTTCAGCAGGGGACACTCGCTCTCCGACAGTGGCCGCGCGGCGTCCTCGGCGGGAATCGTGGCGACCTGTTCGTAATAGTCCCATGGTCCCTTGGATGCCTTCGGATCCTTGACACGGAACACGTAGAAGTCGCGGAGCACACGCCCGTCCTCGCGGATCCTGCCATTCTTCGTCATGAAATCGTTGATCGGCAGCGACTTCATGGCCTTCATCACGGCAGCCGAATCGGTCGTTCCGGCGGCCTTGATCGCCTTCATGTAATGCAGAACGCTGCCATAGACTCCCGCTGGCACCATGTGCGGCATCACCTTGTTGCGCTCGAAGAAGCGCTTCGACCAGGCGCGGGTTTCGTCGTTCATGTCCCAGTAGAAGGATTCGCTGACCAGCAGTCCCTGCGAGGCATCCAGGCCCAGACCGTGAACGTCCGGCAGCAGGGTCAATAGACCGATCATCTGCTGCTTGGCCGAAACGCCGAACTCCTTGCCGGCCTTAGCGAGACACTTACCTCGGGCTGGGCGACTTCGGGGGCAACTCGGTTGCGCTGGACGCTGCGATTGTGGGCTGCGATAATGGCACCGGCGGCGATCACCGCGCGCACGGCTTCTGCTTGAGCGCGTCGACCGGAGGCTTCGATTTTGCGTCACGATCGCCCTTGAACTCAGCACAGCAAAGCACGTGAGCGGCCGATTATCATCGATCGCGAACCAGACGACGTCCTTTTTCTTGGTCTCGAGGTTCGGCTCGGGCGCGTACTCGGCCAACCTATTGGATGGCCCCAGCATCGGTTTTTCGGCTTCAGTCATCCGCGCCAGCGTGGTGACGACGTGTTGCGGATACCCATGGCAACTGTATGCCAGTATTGCTTTCCGTGTTGGTCAGTCCAGCCAGCGCTTTTTCAATTGCCCTGCTTTACCGAGCCGCAGCGCTGCGAAATACATGGAACATCGCAGCCGTGACTTCGTCCGGAGCGGATGCGCCTGTGTTCGAGAACCACTGCGGAGCCCAATTGAACGCACCAAAGATGGCAAATATGAACATTTTCGGATCGTCCACGCAGATCGTGCCATCTTTGCTGCCTTCTTCGAGAATTTTCCGAACGGTGATCTCAAATTGCTTCTTGAGCGAGCGAAGCTTGCGTCGTGACTGCGCGTTAAGCGAGCGGTCGCTGACCAGAGCCAGGCACACCCCGAACTCGGACAGTATGAGTCTGCCATACATCGTGAAGAACTGTTCGAGGCGGTCGATTGCGGGAAGCTTCGCGTCTTGATCGCGAGACAAGGCCTCATTGAGGTCGACGAGAGCCGTATGCGCCACCTGATAGAGCAGGTCTTCCTTACTCTCGATGTAGTAGTAGATCGTCGGCTTGGTTACATTGAGAGCTTCGGCGATCTGATCGATAGTTGTTTCGTGAAAGCCGCGATCCGCGAACAGAAGTGCTGCCTGTTTAAGGATTAGACGACGCTTGGCCTCGTGCTGCTCCTGGCGCAGGTCGACGCTTTCCCAAACATTGGGACGCTTTCTCCCCACTGGTTTTTTCGTCATCCCTGTACTTCCCCAAGTTGCGGCAGGATGCAGGAAGCGACACACCGTCGCGCCCTGTCTCCAATGCACATTTCTCCGGCTGCGTTCAAGCCGCAGGTCGCAAGCCGCTCCGCGGCTTGACATTTACCTAGAGGTCAGAGATAGCCTACTCCTCAGTAAGATACATCTAAATGACAGGTTTTTGGGAGGTTTTATGCATCGTCGTACATTTTTGCTGAGCTCGGCCGGTGCGGCGCTGTCGGCTTTTGCTCCGGCGACAGGTGTTCTCGCTGCGGATGAGCCGGCTGATTTTCATATCGCCGGTATCCTGGCGTTTTCCGGCGCTTACGGCATCATCGGCAAGGACATGCGGCAGGGCGTCGAACTCGCCATCGCCGATCGCGGCGGCAAGGTGCTCGGCAAGCCGATCCGGGTGTCGTGGGAAGACGACGAGACCAAGCCGCAGCCCGCGGTGCAGAAGGCGACCCGCCTGCTTGCGGGCGGTGCGCAGATGATGTTCGGCGCAGTCGGCTCGGCATCGACGCTGGCGCTGCAGGGCCTGGCCGACCAGCGCAAGATCCCGCTGCTGGTGACCATTTCCGCCGACGACAAGATCACGCGGCCGAACGGTTCGCGCTACACGTTCCGCACCTCGAACACGCTCGGCATGGAAATCCGGATGTGCATCGAGTTCGCGAAGGTGAAGGGGCTGAAGAAGATCTACGGTGTGACCGCCGACTACCAGGCGACCCGCGACGGCTGGGAACTGTTTGCCGCCGAGGCGAAGAAGGCCGGGATCGCGATCGTCGGCAATGACTACGCGCCGCTCGGCAACCGCGACTACTCCGTCATCGTGGACAAGATGGCGAAGTCCGATGCCGACGGCATTGCCGTCATCGTCACCGGCAACGACGCCGTCACCTTCCTCAAGCAGTCCGGCCAAGTCGGTCTCAACAAGAGCAAGACCCAGTTCGGCCCGGTGCTGCAGGACGAGACCCTCGCGGCGGCCGTCGGTCCGGCTGCGGTCGGCGTCTATTCCGGTGTGCGCTATCACTTCACGGTCGATAACCCGGCCAACAAGAAGTTCGTCGAGGCCTATCGCGCCAAGTACAACGAGTGGCCGTCGAGCTTTGCCGGCGAGGCCTATGACGGCATCAGCTGGTGGCTCGATGTCGTCGAATCCACCAAGAGCTGGGACCGCGAGACGTGGGTCGATGCCTTCGCCAAGAGCACCCGCGAGAATTCGCTCGAGGGCAAGAAGGTGATGCGCGGCTGCGATCATCAGGCCGCGCAGGTCGGCCTGTGGGGCGTCGTGACCGAAGGTCAGGCGCCGCTGCCGCCGCTGACCATGAAGATCACCGACGTCTTCGACGCTTCGAAGCTGTTCGACGTCTGCTCGTAAAACGGAGGCGTGTCCCGGCGTCGGGACACGCCTCACCCCCTTCTATAAACCGCGGACCAATCTGGCGTGTCGACGATCGTTATCGGCTTGAGTTTGAGCTTCCTGCTGTTCCTGCTGGCGGCAGGGTTGACGCTCATCTTCGGCATGCTGGGCGTGATCAATTTCGCGCACGGCGCCCTTTATATGCTGGGCGCCTATGTCTGCTATCAGATTGTGCACTGGACCGGTTCGTTCTGGATCGGGCTCGCTTTCGCCCCACTGGTCGTCGCGGCGCTAGGCGCAGCGATGGAAGTCGTCACGCTGCGGCCGGTCTACAATCGCGATCATATCTATCAGTTGCTGCTGACCTTCGGCTTCATCCTGGTGATCGAGGAATCGGTTCGCCTGATCTGGGGGCTGGATTACAAGCAGGTGCCGACGCCCGATCTGTTCTCGCAGCCGATTGCGCTGTTCGGCAGCCAGATCCCCTCCTATCGCCTCTTCATCATCGGCTTCGGCGCGCTGGTCTCCGTCCTGCTGTTCCTGCTGCTCGACCGCAGCAAGCTCGGCATGGTGATCCGTGCCGCGAGCTCGGATTCCGAAATGGCGCAGACGCTCGGCGTCGACGTGGCGAAGGTACGCACGGCGGTGTTCGCGCTCGGCTCGGGGCTGGCCGCGCTCGGCGGCGTCGTCGCGGCGCCGCTGGTGCCGATCGAACTCGGCATGGGCTTTAGCGTGATCATCGACTGCTTTGTGGTGGTGATCATCGGCGGCCTCGGCAACATCAAGGGAGCGATCTTCGCCGCGCTGCTGCTCGGCATGGCGCGCGCCGCCGGCTTCACCTATGCGCCCGAATGGGTGGAACTGATCACTTTTGTTCTGCTTATCGTCACCCTGATGACCCGGCCATCGGGCCTGTTCAGCCGCAAGGGACGTGCGGCATGAGCATGCTCCGCCTCGACCAGATCCTCATGGCCGCCGCCGTCGCTGCCATGATCGTCTTTGCGATGGTTTCGACCAGCGAGGAAAGCCTCAACCTGATCAGCCTGATCCTGATCTGGGGCCTGCTTGCGATCGGCTTCGACCTGATCTTCGGCATGGCCGGCATGCTGTCCTTCGGACATGCCGCCATGTTCGGCGCTGGCGGCTATGCGCTGGCGCTGCTGGCGCCTCAGTTCGGCTTCCTGCCCTCGCTGCTGGTGGCGGCCGTCGCCGGCGCGGCGCTGGCCTTCCTGCTCAGCGTGTTCGCATTGCGTGTGTCGGGCCTGTTCTTTTCGCTGCTGACGCTGTCGCTGGCGCAACTCGTCTACATCCTAGCCAGCACGAAGCTGCGGGCCTTCACCGGCGGTCTGGACGGTATTCCCGGCGTGCTGCGGCCGGCCCTCTTCGGCGTCGATTTCTACAACAACCGCAACTATTTCTACTTCCTCGTCGTGGTGTTCGTGATCGGCGTCGCGATCATGGCGCTGTTGCGTATCTCGCCGTTCGGCAGCGCGTTGAAGGCGGTGCAGGCCAATGATGTCCGCGCCGAGCAGATCGGCTACAATGTACAGCGGCTGCGCCAGTGCGCCTTCATGATCTCCGGCGCCTATGCCGGCGTCAGCGGCGCGCTGCTGGCTTCGCTGATGTTCTATGTCAGCCCGCAGATGCTGCACTGGAGCACGTCGGGCGACGTACTGATCATGACGCTGCTCGGTGGCAAGGGCACGTTGCTGGGACCGGTGCTCGGCGTGGCCGTATTTGAAGTCCTGAAGGAAGAACTCAGCCAGTTTACCGAACACTGGTACGGCGTCCTCGGCATCGTCTTCATTCTCTGCACCATCTTTCTGCCGAACGGCATCGCCGGCCTGTTCGCCGTCCTCGGACGCGGCAGGAAGGGGGCGTCGAAATGAGTGCGGGCAACGTCTCCCTGCAGTGCGAGAACATCCAGGTCGCGTTCGGCGGTCTCAAGGCGGTCGCGGGCGTCAGCCGCAGCTTCCAGTCGGGGCGGATCTATGGGCTGATCGGGCCCAACGGGGCCGGCAAGACCACGCTGATGAATGCGCTGTCGGGTCATGCGACGCTGGCGGCCGGGCAGGTGATCCTGAACGGGCGGGACATCACGAAGCTCTCCGTTCATGCGCGCACCCGCGCCGGCCTTGGTCGCAGCTTCCAGATTACCAAGATATTCTCCGGCATGACCGTACTGGAGAACCTGAAGCTCGCGGCGTTCGCACACCGTTATCGCGTACAGCCGTTCTGGATGCCGGCCGGCCGCTTCGCCGAGATCCGTCAGGATGCTGAAAAGGTGCTGGCGCAGATCGGGCTGGAGCGTCTCGCCCACGCGCCGGCTGAAAATCTCTCGCACGGCGACCAGCGCGCCCTCGAAGTCGGCCTGGCGCTGCTCAGCGATCCCAGCGTGCTGCTGCTCGACGAGCCGCTGGCCGGCGTCGGCCATGAGCGCCTCGAGCAGGCGCTCGAACTGATCAGGCGGATCGTGGCGGGCCGTACCGTCCTGCTGATCGAGCACAACATGGACGTCGTGATGCAGATCTCCGACGAGATCGTCGTGATGGTGCAGGGACAATTGCTAGGGTCCGGAACACCGGCGGAGATCAGGGCCAACCCGGCGGTGCGCGCCGCCTATCTCGGGAACGACGAATGAGCGCGCTGGCCCTGCAGGATTGCGACGTCTTCTACGGCAAGGCGCAGGCGCTGCATCATGTCTCGCTCGACGTGGCGGAGGGCGAGGTCGTTTCGCTGATCGGCCGCAATGGCGCCGGCAAGAGCACGCTGCTCAAGGCTGCGATCGGTCTCAATGCCGTGCGCAGCGGCCGGTGCCTGATGGGCGATCGCGACGTTACGGCACTGAAACCTTATGAACTCGGACGCCTTGGGCTGGCCTTCGTTCCGGAAAACCGGCGGATCTTCCCGAACCTGACGGTCGAGGAAAACCTGAAGATCGCGACCGTGATGGGGCGCAAGGGTCCGTGGTCGCTGCAGCGCATCTACCAGCTTTTCCCGCGACTTCAGGAGCGTGCCTCGCAAGGTGGCGATACGCTGTCCGGCGGCGAGCAGCAGATGCTGGCGATCGGCCGCGGCTTGCTGACCAATCCGGAAGTGCTGCTGCTCGACGAGCCGACCGAAGGGTTGGCGCCTTTGATCGTCGATCAACTCATCGAGGCCATGCGCATCATCAATGCCGAAGGCATTGCCATGTTGCTGGTCGAACAGAATTTGAAGGTGCCACTGAAGCTGGCGCGCCGGCAATTCGTCATCGATAATGGCCGGGTGGTCTGGTCGGGCACCACCGAAGAACTGCAGGCCGACCGCGCCCGTATCGAATCCCTCATCAGCGTCTAGGAGAAGGTCATGGCCGACGTTTACATCATCGGGGTCGGCATGACGCGGTTCGGCCGCTACCTCGACGACCGGTTGGAGACGATCGCCCGTGGGGCGGTGGAAGAGGCGCTGTCGGACGCCGGCATCGCGCGCGGCGATGTCCGGGCCGCGTTTTTCGCCAACACGGCGCAAGGCGTCGTGGAGGGCCAGCACCTGGTGCGCGGCCAGCTCGTTCTGCGGGCGCTCGGATTCGAGAGCATTCCGGTGACGAACGTCGAGAATGCCTGCGCCAGCGCATCCACGGCGCTCAACGCCGCCTTCTCCTACATCGCGTCGGGGCAGGGCGATATCGCGCTGGCGGTCGGCGCGGAAAAAATGAATTCGAAGGACCGCGAAAAATCCTTTGCGATCTTCGGCGGCGCCTGGGACGTACACGACGTGGATGGCAGCGTTCGCCGCCTGACTGCGCTCGGCAAGGATCTCGCGCTGCCGCCCGGCGCCGGCCAGAACAGCGGCAAGCGCAGCGTCTTCATGGACGTCTACGCCTCGCTCGCGCGCTATCACATGCATCGCTTCGGGACCACCCAGCGGGACATCGCCGAGGTGTCCGCGAAGAACCACCGGCACTCCTCGCTGAACCCGAAGGCGCAGTATCAGGACTCCATGACTGCCGACGATGTGCTGGCGGCGCGCGAGGTATCGTGGCCGCTGACGCTGCCGATGTGCGCGCCGATCAGCGACGGCGCGGCGGCCGCGAGCGTCTGTTCCGCG
>NZ_JAEMSD010000601.1 GCF_016462955.1 Bradyrhizobium sp.
TCGCGCCGGACTGGCGCGACATCACCACCGATCCCCGCAAATACGGCTTTCACGCCACGCTGAAGGCGCCCATCGCACTGGCGCCGGGCAGGACCGAAGCAGAGCTGATAGCGGCCTGTGCGGCATTTGCCGGCAAGACGCGGCTGCGTCCGTTGATCCGCCCGGTCGTTGATTCCATCAGCGGCTTCATCGCCGTCGTTCCGGCCGAGCCGGTCGATGCGCTGCAAGAGCTCGGCGCCGATTGCGTCCGCGCATTCGACTCCTTTCGCGCCGCGCTGACGGCGGAGGACCGCGCGCGGCGCAGGCCGGAGCGGCTGAGCGAGCGGCAGCGCGACTATCTCGACCGCTGGGGCTATCCTTACGTGATGGAGGAATTCCGCTTCCACATGACGCTGACGGGACGGCTGGATGCCGATCGGCGCGGAGCGATCCTCGAAATGTTGCGGACTAGGTTTGCGGCGCTGGGAATGGAGACGCTCGTGATCGACCGCATCGCGCTGTTTCGGCAGGACGATGCTACGGCAAGATTCCGCATCATCGGCGAGTGGACGCTGGCGCGTTAGCCGGAATCGCGGCGCACATTCAGTGTCATCCCCGCGAACGCGGCGATCCATAACCACAGGGAGCGGTTAGGGGGCGCGCTGGTAACTCCGAGTCCTCGCCAAACTCCTGCTGCGGCGTATGGGTCCCGGATCTGCGCGCGCTTGTTGCGCGCTTGTCCGGGACGACAGCGGAGTATTTGGCGACAGAAGGCGCTTCGAGAAACCTATTTCCCCCACCGCAGCGCCAGCGCGTCCCTTTCCTTGGCGAGCTCGAGCAATCCAGCGCGCGTTGCCGGATGCAGCGGCTGCAGCGGATGGCGCACCGCCTCCGACTTGATCACGCCGCCGGCCTGCATCATCACCTTGCAGGCGATCAGGCCGCATTGGCGGTTCTCGTAATTGATCAGCGGCAGCCAGCGCTCATAGGCGGCCTTCGCCTCCTCGCGCTTGCCTGCGAAATAGGGATCGATGATCTGGCGGATGCCGTCGGGATAGCCGCCGCCCGTCATGGCGCCGGTGGCGCCGGCATCGAGATCGGCGAGCAGCGTGATCGCCTCCTCGCCATCCCAGGGACCCTCGATGTCCTTGCCGCCGGCCTCGATCAGGCTGCGCAGCTTGGCCGCTGCGCCCGGCACCTCGATCTTGAAATAGCGGATGTTGGAAAACTCGCGCGACAGCCGCGCCAGCAGATCGACCGAGAGCGGCGTGCCGGCAACCGGCGCATCCTGGATCATGATGGGAATGTCGATTGCGCCGGAGAGCACCTTGAAGAATTCGACGATGCCCTTCTCGGGGACCCGAAAGGTCGCGCCGTGATAGGGCGGCATCACCATCACCATGGCGGCGCCCGCCGCCTCGGCCTGCTTGCTGCGCGCCGCGCACACGGCCGAGCTGAAATGCGTGGTGGTGACGATCACGGGAACCCGGCCGGCCACATGCTCCAGCACCGCGTGCATCACCGTCTCGCGCTCGGCATCGGTGAGCACGAACTGCTCGGAGAAATTGGCGAGGATGCAGAGGCCGTGCGAACCGGCATCGATCATGAAATCGATGCAGCGGCGCTGGCCTTCGAGGTCGAGCTCGCCGCGCTCGTCGAAGATGGTGGGCGCGACCGGGAACACGCCTCGATAGGGGCGCTGAGCCTTGGGTGCGGTGACCGGCATCGAAACTCTCCATCCCTGATATGTCTTACGTCTGGCGCCGCGCTCGCGGGAGCGAGGCGGCCCAGATGTAGCCAACGCGCGGATCGGCGGCAATGCCCGCGCGAGGCAGGATTAAGAGAGGAAGGAATCAGGCCGTCTTCACCGCGCCCAGGAAGCCTTCGACCGCGACACGGAGACGATCGGCGTCCGCCGACATTTTCTTGACGGACTCCGACAGCACCGTGCCGGCGTTGCCGGTCTCCTGGTTGAGCCGGGCGACGCTGCCGATGGTGTCGGTGACCTCGCGGGTGCCCTGAGCGGCCTGCTGGAAGTTGCGCGAAATCTCGGTGGTGGCCGCGCGCTGCTGCTCCACCGCGGCGGCAATCGCGGTCATCTTCTCGTCGATGCCGCTGATGGCGCCGCCGATCGAACGGATGGCGGCGACGGCCTGGCCGGTGGCGCCTTGGATCTCTTCGACCTGGCGCGAGATCTCTTCCGTCGCCGTTGCGGTCTGAGACGCGAGGCTCTTGACCTCGCCGGCCACCACGGCGAAACCACGGCCGGCTTCTCCGGCACGCGCCGCCTCGATCGTCGCGTTCAAGGCCAGGAGGTTCGTCTGCGCGGCGATGGCGTTGATCATCTTCACGACCTCGCCGATGCGGCTTGCGGTCTGGTCGAGTATCTCGACCGTCGCGTTGGTCTGCTCGGCCTGCGCGACGGCCTCGCGGGCCTCGCGCGCGCTGGATTGCACCTGGGCGGAGATCTCGCCGACGGACGCGGACAGCTCCTCGGTCGCCGCAGCGATGGTCTCGAGATTGTTAGTGGCCTGCTCGGCGGAGGAGGAGACCGCGGCGGTCTGGCTACTGGATTCCGTGACCAGCGAGCGCACGCCGCTCGCGGTCGCATCGAGCTCCCGCGTCGAGGCCGCAACACTCTGGATCACCGCCTGCACGGTGTCGTCGAAGCTGCGGCAAGCCGCATCGACAGTCCCGGAACGGGCAAGCTGCAGCGCCTGCTGCGACTCGCGTTCCTGGCCGAGGCGTTCCGCGGTTGCCGCGCTCTCGCGCAGGCTTTCGAGCGCGGCAGCCATGGTGCCGAACTCGTCGGGATGCCGGGATTGCGGCACCGGCGTCGCATAATCGCGCGCGCTGATGCGGGCGATGGCGTCGAGGATCGCGCGCACCGGGCGCATCAAGCGGTTGCGCACCACGAACACGCCGGCGAGAGTCACGGCCAGTGCGAGCAGGAAGCCGAAGGACTGCATAATGAGATTGGTGAGGGCCTTGGCCTGAAGCGCCTCCGCGTGCGCGATCGACAGGTCGAGCGCCTTGCTTGCGACCGCGACGATGGACGCGAACGGAGCCTGGCACAATGCGTTCCATTCCGAGGCCGGCATCGCCGGACGACCGCTGCCATCCAGGTTCCTGGTGATATCGCCGATCTGCTTGAGGGCTCCATCGGTCTTGGCGCGCGCTTCCTTGGCCGTGTTGACGAGGTCCGGCGCCACGTCAGGCGCAGCCAGCAGTTCCTCCATGCCGGTCCAGCCGGCGGTGACAATGCCGTTCCAGCCCGCGACGGTCTGCTTCTGGGTCTCATCGAGCGGCTTCGAGCTGTTGATGTTCGGGCGCAACGTCGAGCACTGGATGCCGTAGCGGTCGCGCACCTGCCAGGCGAGGCGGCGGGCCTGGATCATGCGGGCGATGTAGGGATCGTTCATCCAGGCGCGGTTCGACACCGCGGTGGACGCGAGATTGGCGGTGTCGATCACCTTGGTGACGGAATCGTACCAGGGTGCGGTTCGCTCCACCTTGCGCTCGGCGCGCGGCAGCTTGGCCTCGTCGTAGAATAACTGGAATTTCGGCGCGGTTTCGTTCCAACGTTGCTTCAGCGTTGCTGCGAGTTCGTCGCGCCGGGCGACTTCGATAGTGGAGAGCGAGGCGGCGATGGCG
>NZ_JAEMSD010000155.1 GCF_016462955.1 Bradyrhizobium sp.
CCCTCTCCCCAACCCTCCCCCGCAGGCGGGGGAGGGAGCGCACCTTTTGCGTGGCGACAGCTGGGCTCATACCATCAGCCCCGCTTGATGCGCGGGTCGATCGCGGCTTGGGCGATGTCGACCAGCAGGTTGAGGAAGACGAAGAACAGCGCCAGGATCAGGATCGTGCCCTGCAACAGCGGCAGGTCGCGCTGGAAGATCGCCGAGTTGAGCAGAAAGCCCGAGCCCGGCCAGGAGAACACGGTCTCGATCAGGATCGAGCCGCCAAGCATGTAGCCGAGCTGAAGCCCCATCACGGCGAGCGCGGTGGGCGCAGCGTTCTTTATGACGTGGCGGAACACGCCGGTTTCACGCAGGCCCTTCGCACGCAAGGCCTCGACAAAATCCTGACTCAGGATGTCGCCTGTCAGCGCGCGCACCGTGCGCGTGACGATGCCCATCGGAATCACCGAGGTCGTGATCGCCGGCAGCACCAGATATTTCAGGTGCGCCCAATCCCAGGCCCAGGAATTGGAGCCGCTGGGGCCGGCGCCGACTGCGGGCAGCCAGTTCAGCTGCACCGAAAAGATGATGACGAGCAGCATGCCGAGCCAGTAATGCGGCACCGAGACGCCGGCGATGGCAAAGGAGGTCGCGACCTTGTCGATCCAGGTCTCGCGGAAATAGCCGGCGATCAGGCCGAGCAGGACGCCCATGGTGAAGCCGATGATGGCGGCCGCGATCGCCAGCGTGACGGTGTTGCCCACCGCGCGCATGACCTCGGCCAGCACCGGGCGCCCCGTCGCGATGGAATTGCCGAGATCGCCATGAAGCGCGCGCAACAGCCATAGGCCGAACTGCACCGGCAACGGCCGGTCGAAGCCATAGGCGGCGCGCAGTTGCGCGGCGAGCTCCTGCGAGGCATCCGCCGGCAGCACGGCGACGAGCGGGTCGCCCGGCGTGATGTGCACGAGCAGAAAGCACACCAGCGCCACGCTGATGACGATGGGGACGACATAGACGATGCGTCTGGCGATATAGGCGAGCACGTTGTTTCTTTCTTCCTTCTCCCCTTGCGGGGGAAGGTGGCATAGGCCGCCTCCGGCGGCCGTTTCTTAAGTCGACGCCGAAGCGAAGCTTCGGCTACGGCGCCGGATGAGGGGTATCGATCCGCGGCTACAGTCATTTCAAACGAGCGAGAGTCTCTCCGCGGAGACCCCTCACCCGGCTTCGCTAAAGCGAAGCCACCCTCTCCCACATCCGCCTTCGCCAAGGCTTCGGCGGACAGGAGGGGAGAGGGTGCACCGAGTGCGCCGCTAGCACGTCACTTCGCGATCGACACCGGCGAGAAGTCGATGAACCAGCTCTTCGGCTGCACGACGCCGGTGACCTTCGGGCTCATCGCGCGCGGGCCGACGTCGTGGGCGACGTAGAGGAAGGCGGCGTCGTCGACGGAGGCCGCGTGCAGCTCGGCGAGCGCGGCGTCGCGTGCGGCGGGATCGAAGGTCTGCCGCGCCTTCTTCACCAGCTCGTCGAATTTGGGGTTGTTGATGAAGCCCCAATTGTTCGAGACCGGCGGGGCCATGCCCGATTGCAGGAAGCGCACCAGCGCGAAGAACGGGTCCATCGCCGCATAGGTGACGTTGGTCGCATTCGAGCCGTTGGCCGAGGGGTCCTTGGCGCCGCGGCGCCAGTTGGTGAACAGGGTGTTCCACTCGATGACGTCGAGCTTCACGTCGAAATAGCACTCGGCCAGAGCCTGCTGGAGATATTCGTTCATGGCCAGCGGTTGCATCTGGCCCGAGCCCGACGCTGAGGTCTGCGTCTTGACCGTGAGCTTCTTGTCGGGACCGAAACCGGCCTCCTGCATCAGCTTCTGCGCGGCCGCCTTGTCGTACTTGATCTGGAAGCTGGGATTGCCGCGCCAGGGATGGCCGGGCTCGAAGGTGCCGGTCGCCGGCACCATCAGGCCCGCGAGCAGCCCGTCCTTGAGGCCCTCACGATCGATGCAGAGGTTCGCCGCCTTGCGCACGCGGATGTCGTTCCAGGGCGAGCCTTCGACGCGCGAGAACTGCCAGGGCCAGACATGCGGCTGCTCGTTGGCATAGAGCTTGAAGCCGCGCTGCTTCAATTCGGGGATCGCGTCCGGCGCCGGCGCCTCGACCCAGTCGACCTGACCGGAGAGCAGCGCCGCGGTGCGCGCGTTCGCCTCCGGCATCGGCAACAGCACCATCTTGTCGACCTTGGGCACGCGATCCTTGTTCCAATAGTTCGCGTTCTTGACCAGCTCGAGCCGCTCGCGCGGCGTGAAGCTCGCCATCTTCCAGGGGCCGGTGCCCGAGGCGTCCTTGGCGAACGCGGTCCAGGCGGCCTGCGACTTCGCCTTGGCGTCAGCGCCCTCCGCCTTGTCGTAGAAGGCCTGCCACTTCGCCGGGCTCGCCATGAACAAATTGGTGAGGTTGATCGGCAGGAAGCTGTCGGGCTCCTTGGTGGTGAGCTCGACGGTCATGTCGTCGATCTTCTTTGCCGAGGCCAGCGTCGGCATGCGCGAGGCCGTGACGCCGACCTGGCTGGCGTCGAATTGCGGCGCGTCCTGCTTCAGCACCTTCTCGACGTTCCACACCACGGCGTCCGCGTTGAAGGGCGAGCCGTCGTGGAAAGTGACGCCGGGGCGCAGCTTGAAGACCCATTTGGTCTTGTCGGCATCGTCGACCTTCCACTCGGTGGCAAGGCCGGGAATCACCACGCTCGCCTTCTCGGCGGAGGACAGGTCCCAGCCGGTCAGCGCGTCGTACATCGTGAGACCGGTGAAGCGGTTTCCTTCAAAACCCTGATCGGGCTGGCCGAGGGTGCGCGGAATATCGGCAGCGGTCATGCCGATGCGCAGCACGGTTTGCGCGTCGGCCACGCGCGGCCATGCTGCGGCCGTCGTGAGAGCGAGCACCGCGATCAGTGCTGCACGTGTCTTCTTCTTAGTAAGCATCGCCTCGTCCTTCTCCGGCTTTGGATGATTAATTTTGATGCAATGGTATGCAATGCCTATGCCAAGGAGAAACTTTTTCTGCAAATTGCCCCTGCGGCGACAAGTCCTTGTGGATCGCGGGAAGGTGAAACCACGGTCTGCCTATTCTGGCATCAAGATTGCAAGTTCGGCTCCGAAATCCCTGGGAGCTTTGGACCATGCGTATTCGCCTATCGACCTGTCTCGCCGTGCTTGCGCTGGCGTCCTCCGCAATCTCGGCGCGCGCCGAAACGGTGGTGCGCTACGGCATCTCGATGGCGGACATCCCGCTCACCACCGGCCAGCCCGATCGCGGCGCCGGCGCCTATCAGTTCTCGGCCTACACGATCTACGATCCGCTGGTGGCCTGGGAGATGGACGTCGCCGATCGGCCCGGCAAGCTGGTGCCGGGGCTTGCGACCGAATGGAAGGTCGACGATGCCGACAAGACCAAATGGCGCTTTGCGCTTCGCAAGGGCGTGAAGTTCCACGACGGCAGCGAGTTCAATGCCGATGCGGTGATCTGGAATCTGGACAAGGTGCTCAACGACAAGGCGCCGCAATTCGACAAGCGGCAGAGCGCGCAGGTGAAGACCCGCCTGCCTTCGGTCGCCAGCTACGCCAAGATTGACGATTTCACGGTGGAGATCACCACCAAGACGATCGATTCCTTCTTTCCCTATCAGATGCTGTGGTTCCTGGTGTCGAGCCCGGCGCAGTACGACAAGCTCGGCAAGGACTGGGACAAGTTCGCCAGCCAGCCCTCCGGCACCGGCCCGTTCAAGCTGACCAGGCTGGTGCCGCGCGAACTCGCCGAGCTCTCCAAGAATCCCGACTACTGGAACAAGAAGCGCATTCCGAAGGCCGACAAGATCGTGCTGGTGCCGATGCCGGAAGCGCTGACGCGCACCAATGCGCTGCTTGCGGGCCAGGTCGACCTGATCGAGACGCCCGCGCCGGACGCGGTGCCGCAGCTGAAAGCGGCCGGCATGAAGCTGGTCGACAACGTCACGCCGCATGTCTGGAACTATCACCTCAGCGTGCTGCCGGGCTCGCCCTGGACCGACATCCGCCTGCGCAAGGCGCTCAACCTTGCGATCGATCGCGAGGCGGTGGTCGGCCTGATGAACGGATTGGCGAAGCCCGCGAAGGGACAGGTCGATCCGTCGAGCCCGTGGTTCGGCAAGCCGAGCTTCGAATTGAAGTATGATCTCGCCGCGGCGAAGAAGCTGGTCGAGGAGGCCGGTTATTCCAAGGCCAAGCCGCTGAAGACCACCTTCATCATCGCGCAGGGCGGCACCGGCCAGATGCTGTCGCTGCCGATGAACGAGTTTCTGCAGCAGAGCTTCAAGGAGATCGGCATCGACATCGACTTCAAGGTGGTCGAGCTCGAGACGCTCTACACGCATTGGCGCAAGGGTGCGGCCGACGAGATCAACGCCGGCATCACCTCCAACAACATCGCCTATGTCACCTCGGACCCGCTCTATGCGATCGTCCGCTTCTTCCATTCGGGGCAGATCGCGCCCGTGGGCGTCAACTGGGGCGGCTACAAGAACCCGAAGGTGGATGCGCTGATCGACGAGGCCAAGCAGACCTTCGACAGCGCCAAGCAGGACGCGCTGCTGGCGCAGGCCCATGCGCTGATCGTCGACGACGCCACGCTGGTCTGGGTCGTCCACGACACCAACCCGCACGCGCTGTCGCCGAAGATCAAGCAGTTCGTGCAGGCGCAGCACTGGTTCCAGGATCTGACGACGATCGGGATGGAGTGAGGGCGGCAAGCACAGCTGTCGTAGGGTGGGCAAAACGCAAGCGTGCCCACCCTTTCGACATTGCAGATCAAGATCGTGGGCACGGCGCTCACGCGCCTTTGTGCCCACCTTACGAGAGTTGGTGTTTGGCGCCTGTCGCGTTGACGCCCAGCGTCTCGCCAACCACCGCTGTCGTCCCGGCCAAGCGTACGCGCAGACCCGGATCCATAACCATAGGGAGTGGTTTGACGACAACTCGGAGTTGTCACTCGCGCCATAATTGCTGCCTGTGGTTATGGGTCCCCGCCTACGCGGGGGACGACAGCGAGTATGTGGCACCAGCGAGTGTGTGCCCCCTACTTCGTCAGCAACGCATAGGCGCCGGTCCAGCCCTCGGGCGGCGGATTGACCTGGAAATCCCTGATCCTCGCCTCGTAGAGCCTGAACAGCTTCTCCAGCGTGTCGGCGTCTTCGCTTCTACGGCCGCGCTCGATCGCATCCAGCGCGCCCTGCCAGTCGCGGCCGCGGTAGCAACCGAGCATTTCGATGGTGATGTTGCGCAGGCGCTGGAAGGCGGCCGAATTCATCACGTCCTCGCGGCCGGCGATGGCGTAGATCACTTCCGGCTCGGTCTTGCCCTTGACCATGATGAAGTCGAGCTCGAGGATCGCGAACTTATCCTTGGCGGCGAGCGCCGTCCGCGAGCCCACGATGATCGGGAAGCCGTACTCCTTGGACTGGCCCTCGAGGCGCGAAGCCAGGTTCACGCTGTCGCCGAGCACCGAATAGTTCTTCTTCAGGTCGGATCCCATGTTGCCGACCACGCCGATGCCGGTATTGAGACCAATGCCGACGTTGAGCGGGATGTAGACGTGGCCGCCGTCGGCCGCCTCCTGCTCGCGACCTTTGTTGACCTCGTCGATCTTCTCGAGCATCTGGATGGCGGCTTCGCAGGCGTTGATCTCGTGCTCGGCGTCGTCGAGCGGCGCGTTCCAGAACGCCATGATGGCGTCGCCCATGTACTTGTCGATGTAGCCCTTGCGCTCGATGATGACGTCGGTCAGCGGCGTCAGGAAGCGGTTCATCAGCTCGATCAGCCCTTGCGGATCGTGCTTGTAGGTCTCCGAGATCGTGGTGAAGCCGCGGACGTCGGAGAACATGATCGTCAGCTCGCGTTCCTCGCCGCCGAGCACGAGCTTTTCCGGCGACTGCGCCAGCTGCTCGACCAGCACCGGCGACATGTACTGCGCGAACATGCCGCGGATCTGCACGCGCTGGCGCTGCTCGCGCACGAAGCTGGCAAAGATCAGCGTCAGGTAGATCGCCGTGGTCGACAGCAGCGGATAAGTGAAGTCGATGAGGTAGCGGTGCTGCGCGTAGAAGAACCAGGAGGTGCCGACCAGAATGGCCGCGAAGGCCGCGCCCGCCAGCACGAGGCGGACGGGACCGAGATTCGGGGTGAAGATGATGACGAGCAGACCGATGATCAGCGCCGCGATCAGCTCGACGCCCAGCGCATAGTTCGGCTGCGATATCACCGCGCGGCTCAGCACGCCCTCCAGCACCTGGGCATGGATCTCGACACCCGGCATGGCCCGGGACACCGGCGTGGTCTTGATTTCGTTCAAGCCGCCCGCTGAGGTGCCGACCAGCACCAGCTTGCCGGCAAACCTCCCTGGCGGCACAGTATTGTCGAGCACGTCGACCGCGGAGACGTAGATCGACGGATCCCGGCGGGCATAGTGTACCCAGAGCTGACCGTTCTTGTCGGTCGGAACCTCCAGGCCCTTGAGGCGGATCGCCTTGATGCCCGTCTTGTCGGTGCGGATCAGCAAGGTCGGGGTGCCCGTGACGACGCGCAGGATCTCGAGGCTGAGCGAGGGCATGATGTTGCTCTGGGCGAGCATGATCATCGGCACGCGGCGGATCAATCCGTCGCGCTCGGTCCGGATCGAGAACAGGCCGCGGCCGGCCGCGGCTCTCTCGATGACCGGTACGTTGCGCAGCAGGCCGGGGAATTCGAACAGGAAGCGTTCGGCCCCGTCCTCCCCGACCGTGGCCACCCCCGTGAACGGCAGCGATTTGTCGAGTTCGGACAGGACTTCCGGAAGCCCGGTCTCGCCCAGCACGACGCGCGAGCGCTTGATCGCGTCCGCGAGGATCTGATCGTTGCTCGGCAGCTCGCGCAGCTTGGCGCGGGTCGCGTCGTCGAGATAGCGCATCTGGCTCGCGACCTGATCCGGATTGAGCCGGTCGGCTTCGGAGAAGACCACGTCGAAGCCGATCGCCACCGCGCCGTTGTTGGTGAGGTTTTGGATCATGTCGGCGATGCGCGTGCGCGGCCACGGCCACTGGCCGAGCCTGGCGAGGCTCTTGTCGTCGATATCGACGATGACGACCGGCCGCGCCGCCTTCTGGCGCGGATCGATCAATTGAAACATGTCGAAGGTACGCAGCCGCAATTCCTGGATCGGCGGCGGATCCCAGAGGCGCGCGCCCGCGAACAGCACAAGCAACGCAAGGCAGATCAGCCGCGCGAGGCCGAACTTCCGCGCAAACCACCGCCGCAGGATCTTGAGACGTTTCATGAAGGTGGAATTCCCTGCCCCGGACCGAGCCGGGCGCGGCGATCATGGAGCGTCGGCATGCGGTTGGCTATTCCTGGATGCCGAGGATTCCAGATTTTTGCCACCCGAAGGCCGCCCGCCCGCGTCCGCTAGGCGTTGTGGGTCCCGAAGATGAAATCGCTGGACTGGAGATTCACGATGGCCACATTCTTGAGCAGGACCGTCTCCTGGGTGTCCAACGTCAGCAACGTGCCGCCGCTCTGCTCGGTCAGCGTAAGATCGCTCAGGGAGCCGATCCCGCTGAACTGCCGCAGGTCGATCTTGTCGAGACCGAACTCGAAATCCTCGACGGTATGCTGGACATTGTCCGGCGACGATGCCGGCGCGAATACGAACTGGTCCTTGGCGCCGCCGCCAATGAGCGTGTCGCTCGACCCGGTGGCGAAAATGATGTCCTTGCCGCCGGTGCCTTGCAGCGTGATGTCCTGGCCGCCGGCCCCCTCGGCGAAGATGAAGTTGACGGTGTCATAGTGGCCGGCCGCATCGGTGACGGTCAACGTGATCCGGTCGGTCGCCGGCAACTCCGCGCCGGGAGCGGCGCCGGTCGGATCGTAGGCGATGCCTGCGCCCTCCGCGAGGCCTGTGTTGATCTGATCGAGCGTGCCGGTCGTCGGATAGACGCTGGCGGTGCTGACGCCAGGATGTGCGGTCGACAGCGTGACCGTGAACGTATCCGTGCTGGAATCGGCGTCGGAGACCTGAAGATCGGTGATGATCGTGTTGCTGTTCTCGTTGATGTGCTCGACCTGGAAGCGCGTGGTGTCGATGACCGGCGCGCTGCCCTCGTCCGAACCGCTCACGTCGACCGTGAGCTTCGCGGTGCCGGTCGCGCCGTGCACGTCCGTGGTCTGAACCGTAAACTCGTCCACGTAGGCGCCATCCGGCAGCGCGTTGATGGCCGCTGCATTGGGGACGTAGCTGTAGCTGCCGTCGGGATTGACCGTCAGCGAGCCGTAGAGGCCGGCAACCGTCGTCGCTGCGTGATGGTCTGCATCGAGGACCGCATAGGTCAGCGTCGCCGTCTCGCCGCTATCGACATCGTGGCCTGCAAGTGTACCGGTCAGATCCTGAGCAGTCGTGTCCGTGATCGGACCGATGTCCAGATCCGCGAGCGTCGGCGCGTCGTTGACGCCCGTGATCGTGACGGTCACGTCCTGCGAGACATGCGCGCCGTGATCGTCGGTGAAGGTGACGGTGTAGACCTGGGTGATGGTCTGGCCCTGCGCCAGCGACTGCAGCACCGCATCGTCGTTGTCGAGGCTGAAGTGCCAGCCCAGCGTCGCGCCGTTGTCCGAGTCGTTGTTGAACTCGGCAACCGACGGATCGATCGTGAACGTGCCCAGCGGCGTGCTGCAGTCGAAACCGGGCAGATGCGCGCTCGACGTCGCCGACTTGAACGCGGCTTCCGCGCTGTGGGTGTCGATCAGGTCGAGATCCTGGATCGCCAGCGTGCCGCCGATCGACAGCATCGCGCATGCATCCTCGGTCACCGCCCCCGCAGCGGCGGCGGTGTCGCTGGTGATCGTCGGCGCGTCGTTGGTGCCGTTGATCGTCACAGTCACGTCCTGCGAGACGTGCGCGCCGTGATCGTCGGTGAAGGTGACGGTGTAGACCTGGGTGATGGCCTGGCCTTCGGCCAGCGATTGCAACACCGGATTGCTGTTGTCGAGACTGAAGTGCCAGCCCAGCGTCGCACCGTTGTCCGAGTCGTTGTTGAACTCGGTCACCGAGGGATCGATCGTGAAGGTCCCGAGCGGCGTGTTGCCGCCAAAGCCCGGCAGAGGCGCGCTCGAGGTCGCCGACTTGAACACCGCCTGCGCGGTGTGGGTATCGATCAGGTCGAGATCCTGAATGGCCAGCGTGCCGCCGATCGACAGTGTCGCGCAGGCGTCCTCGGTCACGGCTCCGGCGGCATCGGTGGCGCTGCTGGTGATCGTCGGCGCATCGTTGGCACCGTTGATCGTCACGGTCACGTCCTGCGAGACGTGTGCGCCATGATTGTCGGTGAACGTGACGGTGTAGACCTGGGTGATGGTCTGCCCTTGCGCCAGCGACTGCAACACGGGATTGCCGTTGGCGAGGCTGAAGTGCCAGCCCAGTGTTGCCCCGTTATTGGTGTCGGTGTTGGATTCGAGCACCGATGGATCGATCGTGAAGGTCCCGAGCGGCGCGTCGCCGGAGAAGCCCGGCAGAGGCGCGCTCGCGGTCGCCGACTTGAGCACCGCCTGCGCGGTGTGGGTGTCGATCAGGTCGAGATCCTGGATCGCGAGCGTGCCGCCGATCGACAAAGTGAGGCCGGTATCCTCGGTGACTGCCCCAGCAGCGGCCGCAGCACCGCTGGTGATGGTCGGCGTGTCATTGGTCCCGTTGATTGTGACCGTGACATCCTGCGAGACCGTTGCGCCGTGGTTGTCGGTGAACGTGACGGTATAGACCTGGGTGATAGTCTGGCCTTCGGCCAGCGACTGCAACACCGGATTGCCGTTGGCGAGGCTGAAGTGCCAGCCCAATGTCGCACCGTTGTCGGTGTCGCTGCTGGATTCGCTCACGAATGGATCGATCGTGAAGGTGCCGATCTTCGTGGTATTGTCGACGAAGCCAGGCAGATGGGCGCTCGAGGTCGACGACTTGAACGCGACCTGCGCCGTGTGCGTGTCGATCAGGTCGAGGTCCTGAATCGCGAGCGTGCCGCCCGCCGTCAGCGTTGCGCCGGTATCCTCGGTCACGGCTCCCTCGGCCGCCCCGGGATCGCTCGTGATGGTCGGCGCATCGTTGGTGCCGGTGATGACCACCGTGACGTCCTGGGTGACGGTCCCGCCGTGGTGATCGTCGACCTTGACGGTGTAGACCTGCGTAATGGTCTGGCCCTGGGCCAACGACTGCAGCACCGGATCGCTATCGTTGATCGTAAAGGTCCAGCCGACCGAGCCCCGGGAGCTCGCGCCCGGGCTTTCGGCCACCGGTTGGAGCGCAAACGTGCCGATATGCGACGTGCCATCGCTGAAGCCGGGCAGATGCGCACTCGACGTCGTCGATTTCAGAACGAAGCTCGCCGTGTGCGTATCCGTGAGGTCGGGATCGTTGAACGAAATGGTGCCGTCCGCCGTCAGGGTTTCCCCGTCCTCGCTTACAGCGCCGGTCGCAAACGTCTCGTCTTGGACGATCGTCGGCAGGTCGTTGGTGCCCTCGACGTTGACGTCGGCACCATCGATCGACAGCGTGAGGGGCGTGCTGACGACGCCGCCGTGGCCATCGTCGACCTGCACCACGTAATTGAGGATCAGCTTCTCGTGTTCGCCGAGGAAGTCGAACAGATGATCGGGAACGCTGTAGGTCCAGATGGCCGTGCCGTTGTTGCCGTTTGCGGCACCTTGAACCACGGTCAAGGGCACCTTGACGGCAGCGATCGCGGCGAGCTGCGCCGGCGTCAACGTCGCGGTGATGTCGTTGCCTTCCGAATCGAGATATTTGAACGGCTGGGTGGACGAGAGTTCCGCGCTCACGATCGGCCGGTCGGTCAGATCGACGTCCGTGAAGGTGACCGTGCCGGTGATGGTGCTGAGAGCTTGGTTTCCGGTCCCGACCAACTCGATCACGGTGCCGCCTGACGTCGCAACGGTCGGCTTGTCGTTCGTCCCCGTGATCGTGATGGTGATCGGGACGAACTTGCTCTCGGGGCTCACCGTGAAATTGGTGTCGACGCGGACCATATAGGTCAGGGTCAGCGTCTCGCCGGCCGCGAGGAAGTCGAAGACCTTGTCGGGGATCGTGTAGGTCCAGACCGCCGAGCCGTTGTTCTGGTTGCCGGGGTCGGCGACCACATTGATCTGGATCTGCGTCGCCGCGATGGCCTGCTTCTGGAGCGCGGAAAGCGAGCCGGTGACGTCGGTCTGGCCGGCGTTCTTGTAGGCAAAGTTCGGAGCGGCGGCGAGGCTGATGCTCACCGTCGGCCGGTCGCCGAGGTTTTGATCGACGAACCGGATGATGCCGGAAATCGTATCGGCCTGCGTGTCGCCGGTCGTGCCCGCGCGCTCGGTCAGCGCGAACGCCGTCTTCACGTTGCCGGCAGCGTCGAAGCTCTGCACGGTCGGCTGGCCGGGAATGCGCTCGATGGGCGGCGTCGAGGGGCCGGGCTTGTCCGATGTCTGCAAATTGAGGTTGACGACGGTCGCGGTCACGATGGCGCCGGACCCCGACTTGAACACCAGGTCCTGGCTGAACGGCGTGATCGTGTCGGTGAAGTTCGTGGTCAACTTGGTGTTGGTGTTGTTGTCGGTGAACTTCAGCGTGAACACGTCCGTGATCAGCTTCTGAACGTCCGGCGACATCAGCGCATTGGTGATCGAGACGTTGCCGCCGCTGATCTGGATCATCTGCCCGGCCTGGTTGACCGTCGCGATCGGCAGCAGCGTGATCTTGTCGAACAGGATGTAGGAGCCGGTCGTGCCGTTCGGCTCCACCAGCACCTGGAAGCTCGCCTGCGGCTGCGGATCGCCGCCGCCGGCGGGAACCACGAAGTTGATCTGGGTCAGCACCGCGGTGCCGCGGATGCCCATGGTGGCGACCGGCGTGTCGACCTTCATGTCGCCGTGCTTGGCGGTCTCGCCGGCGACGAAGGTGATGGTGCCGGCGATGAGGCTGAGCAGCGAGGAGTTGCTCGACCCGTTGGGGTCGTAGACCATCTCGTTCAGCACCATCCGCGCATTGGAGGACAGGCCGAACACGGTGCCGTCGATGAAGGTAATGCCGAGCGTCGAATCGGCTCCGGTCGAGACCACGTCGCCCTTCTCGACGTTGTCGCCGTTGTTGAGGATAACCGAGACGCCGTTACGGATCGCGGTCGCGCTGCCCACGAGCTTGGTGACGTGACCGATGACCTGAGCGGCAGAGGCGCCGGGCGCGGCTTGGGCAACTTGAACATGGCCGGTGAGGGCGTTGACGACGTCGCCGCTGAGGTGGGCGCCGTCGGGCGAGGCGATCGCCGCACGCTTTTCGCCCCTGAAATAATCGTGAACCACGTACTCATGGCCGTCGTGGGACAGCACGAGATCAAGACCGGTTCGCTTGAACTCGCCGTTGAAGATCAGATTAGGGTCGGGAACGACGAATGCGCCATCCGGCACGAGGCCATTCGCCTTCGCGATGAAGGATTTGGCCGACAAGGAATCGGCAGCGATAGAGGCAGGCGAGCTGGAACCCTGGCCGTCCAGCGACGTCGCGGCGTCAAATTTGCCAGCGTAATTCAACCGGGCACCGTGAAATGGGTTAAAATTTAAGTAAGTATCGACCGCCAAAGCTTGCTTAGCATTACCAAGTCCTTAGTGAAACCATCTATTGCTTGTGTGATTTCGTGTCACTTGGCTGAAAGAACCGCTGCAGGGCGGGGCTTCCTTAGAGAAGCGGAAGTCGTCAGTGAAGAATTCCGCAGTCGAAAGAAGCTTAGATGCCGGCATTTCCCCTCGCCCCAAGTCGTCTAAAGTAAAGAAGACAAAACAGATACTTGTTTTATCTTTTCCTAATGATGCTCTGCAGCATCCTGCGGCAAATACTGAGCTAAATCTGTGACCTAACTAACAGATCCCGTGAAATAGCGGGCTGTTAGCCATAGGGAACAGAATCAGCGGCGGTCGCAACTTTTGCCTGCAACCGGCTCCATTTCGCGGCAGGAAGCGCCCTCCTAGCCACGGAATCGTAAAATTTGACGCAATTCAGACGAGCCTGGTTCAGCCTGTCACCCGGTTTTGATACCTCTGCCGCCCGCGTTAAGCAGACCAAAACGGCCCGTCACGCACTATCTCCGCGAAAGCAACAAGCCCGGCACGTCGAGATCGAGGGGGATCTCGCGAAGCCTGGAAGGGGATGTCAGATGGAGACCGCAGCTCGCTCGCGCGCCTTTCGCGCAATCCTTGTCTTGTGCGGCTTGATCCTGCTCGGATCGGCCGCGGAGCTTCGCGCCGGCACGCTGCTGTCGCCGGGCGCCGGCGTCCTCGTGCGCAAATCCGCCGAACCTTTCGGGGTGTTCGCCTTCGCCATTTCGTCGGGCGGCCTGCAGCAAAAATGGTCCGCGCTGAAGCACAGGCTCGACGACGACATGGTGCAGCTC
>NZ_JAEMSD010000602.1 GCF_016462955.1 Bradyrhizobium sp.
GGAGCCCCTCCCTCTCTCCGCCGTCATTCCGGGGCGCGACGCAGTCGCGAACTAGGGTGCGCCGTTGCGCACCTGAGAATCCATCGCGTCACCGTCTCTGCAGCCTGATGGATTCCGGGTTCGCGCCAAGGGGCGCGCCCCGGAATGACGAGAGAATTCGGGTCCGGCAGCGCGCCTCAATGATTTCAATGACTTACCTACTGTGCATGGGGTTGTTTTCGCAACAATGAGTTCGGAGGCCGTCATGGCCGGGCTTGACCCGGCCATCCATCCCCTTCGAGAGACCCCGTCTTTCGCTGGAGGCGCGGGTCAAGCCCGCGCATGACGAAGATGGGAATCCATTTGACTCCTCCCCGATTCTGATTCGACTCGGAGCCGTCCCCAGCTTTAACCAATCCGTCCGCTTGTGCGCCCGCGCAAAACTCCATCTAGTGCGCAACCCAGACGAGTCCCGCGACATGTTGCGAGAACGGAACAGGACTCACGGGCGAGTCAGCGATTCGGCCGCGATTCGTTCTCAAGTCGTTCCGAAGCTTAAGCCGAGCGGAAAAAGCGTCGCAAAGTGAAACAGTTGCGTAAGGTTCGGGGAGGGTGGCGTCCCACGCCCACGGTGTCATCGCCCGGCTTGACCGGGCGATCCAGTACGCCGAGGCGGTTGTGGTTGGGCCGAGGGGGCGCGGCGTACTGGATGCCCCGGTCGAGCCGGGGGCATGAGAGCGAAGTATGAGCCGCCCGCCAGCGTTCGGAGACATGGCTGACACGGCCAGCCGCCCCTCCGCCCCATACAGCACTGACATTCGCCCAAATCGCCATTACCTAATCACTTAGACATGGCTTTTCCCCCCTCCCCCTTCGCCTCCGAGCGCGCAGCGTCCGATCGCGTGCCCGGCGCCGGCGTCACCGCGGTGCTCGGTCCCACCAACACCGGCAAGACCCATCTCGCCATCGAGCGGATGCTCGCGCATCCCTCGGGCATGATCGGCCTGCCGCTGCGCCTGCTCGCGCGCGAGGTCTACAACAAGATCGCCGCCCGCGCGGGCGAGGCCAGCGTCGCGCTCGTCACGGGTGAAGAGAAGATCAAGCCGAAGAACCCGCGCTATTGGGTCTCGACCGTCGAGGCGATGCCGCGCGACTTGGATGTCTCGTTCCTCGCCGTCGACGAGGTGCAGATCGCGAGCGACCTCGAGCGCGGCCACGTCTTCACCGATCGCATCCTCAACCGCCGCGGCCGCGACGAGACGCTGCTGCTGGGCGCCGCCACTATGCGCCCGATCATCGAGCGCCTGCTGCCGGGCGTCTCCATGATCACGCGGCCCCGATTGTCGCAGCTCGAATTCGCCGGCGACCGCAAGATCACGCGCCAGCCGCGCCGCACCGCCATCGTCGCGTTCTCGGCCGATGAAGTCTACGCCATCGCCGAACTGATCCGCCGCCAGCATGGCGGCGCCGCCGTTGTGCTGGGCTCGCTCTCGCCCCGCACCCGCAACGCGCAGGTCGAGATGTTCCAGAACGGCGACGTCGATTATCTCGTCGCCACCGACGCCGTCGGCATGGGCCTCAATCTCGACGTCGACCACGTCGCCTTCGCCTCCGACCGCAAGTTCGACGGCTACCAGTTCCGCCGCCTCACCCCGTCCGAATTCGCTCAGATCGCCGGCCGCGCCGGCCGCGCCACCCGCAACGGCACCTTCGGCACCACGGGCCGCTGCGCGCCGTTCGAACCCGAACTCGTCAACGCGCTGCAGAACCACACCTTCGATCCGGTGAAGGTGCTGCAATGGCGCAATGCCAGGCTGGATTTCTCCTCGCTCGGCGCGCTGCAGGTGTCGCTGAACGTTGGCCCCGGGCACGAGGCGCTGACCCGCGCGCCGATCGCCGAGGACATGCGCGTGCTCGACCACGCCGCCCGCGACGGCGAGGTGCGCGATGTCGCACATGGCAAGGCCGCCGTTGAGCGGCTCTGGGAAGCCTGCCAGGTCCCCGACTACAGAAAGCTGTCGCCGGCGGCCCATGCCGAGCTCGTGACCACGTTGTACGGCTTCCTGATGCAGAAGGGCTGCATCCCCGATTCCTGGTTCGAGGCCCAGGTCACCCAGGCCGACCGCATCGACGGCGATATCGACACGCTGTCGGCCCGGATCGCGCAAATCCGCACCTGGACCTTCGTCGCCAACCGCCCGGACTGGCTGAGAGACCCCGAACGCTGGCAGGGGGTCACGCGGGAGGTCGAAAATAAATTATCGGATGCGCTCCATGAACGCTTGACTGAGCGTTTCGTTGATCGCCGGACCAGTGTATTGATGCGCCGCCTGCGGGAGAACACGAGCTTGAATACTGAAATCGGCAAGACCGGCGAAGTCATCGTCGAAGGCCATGTCATCGGCCGCCTCGACGGCTTCACCTTTGCACCGGACGCGGCGGAAGCCGGCTCCGATGCGAAAGCCTTGCAGGCTGCAGCGCAAGCGGTGCTCGCCGGCGAGATCAATGCGCGCGCCGAAAAGCTGGGCAATGCGCCGGACGAGCAGTTCGTGCTGACCTCCGAAGGCATCATCCGCTGGACCGGCGATGCCGTGGCGCGACTGTCTGCCGCAGACGAGGCGCTGCATCCGCGCATCCGCATCATCTCCGACGAGCGCCTGACCGGCGCCCCCCGCGACAAGGTGCAGGCGCGGCTCGAGCTCTGGCTCAAGACCCATATCGAAAAACTGCTCGGGCCGATGTTCGAGCTCAGCAAGGCCGAGGACGTCACCGGCATTGCCCGCGGTATCGCCTATCAGCTGGTCGAGGCGCTCGGCGTGCTGGAGCGGCCGAAGATTGCGAGCGAGCTGAAGGATCTCGACCAGTCCTCGCGCGCGACCTTGCGCAAATACGGCGTCCGCTTTGGCGCCTATCACATCTATTTCCCCGGCCTGCTCAAGCCCGCCGCGCGTGCGCTCGCCGCGCTGCTCTGGGCGCTGAAGCAGGACAATGTCGATCTCTCCGCGCTGTCGGGCGCACAGCATCTGGCCTCCTCGGGCCGCACCTCGTTCCCGGTCGACAAGCAGCTGCCGCGCGATGCCTATCGCGTGCTCGGCTACAAGCAGGCCGGCGAGCGCGCCGTCCGCGTCGACATCCTGGAGCGCCTCGCCGATCTGATCCGCCCCGCTTTGGCCTGGCGCGAGAATTCGCCGGGCGAGAAGCCCGCCGGCGCCTTCGACGGCCGCAGCTTCGTGGTGACGCAGGCGATGACCTCGCTCACGGGCTCGGCCGGCGAGGATTTCGCCTCCGTGCTCCGCGCGCTCGGCTATCGCATGGAGAAGCGCCCGCCGCTGCCGCCGAAGCCGGTGGTGACGGAAACGGTTGCGGCCGAGACGCCGCCCGCCGAAGGCAGTGCGGAGACCTCGACCGAGACCGCAGCCGAGACCGTTGCCGGCCTGCCGGACGAGGCCTCCACCGAAGCCGCCGCTGAAGCGGTCACTGTCGAAGACGCGCCCGGCATGGAGCCGCAGGACGAGGTCGTGCAGGCCGAGCCGGCGCCGGAATCATCGCCCGAGGTCGCACTCACGCCTGAAGATGCCCCCGGCATCGCGCCGCCGGCAGAAGAGGCTGCGCCGTCCCCGGAGGTTGCGACGTCCCCTGAGAC
>NZ_JAEMSD010000603.1 GCF_016462955.1 Bradyrhizobium sp.
ATCATGTTCCGCGACATCACCACCTTGCTCGCGGATGCCCGCGCGTTCCGCCGTGCCGTGGACGAACTCGTCAATCCCTGGGCCGGCAACAAGATCGACAAGGTGGCCGGCATGGAAGCGCGCGGCTTCATCATCGGCGGCGCTGTGGCGCATCAGCTCTCAGCCGGCTTCGTGCCGATCCGCAAGAAGGGCAAGCTGCCGCACACCACCGTGCGGATCGCTTACTCCCTGGAATACGGCATCGACGAGATGGAGATGCATGTTGACGCGATCCAGCCCGGCGAGCGCGTGATCCTGGTCGACGACCTCATCGCCACCGGCGGCACCGCGGAAGGCGCGGTGAAGCTCTTGCGCCAGATCGGCGCCAACGTCGTCGCCGCCTGCTTCATCATCGACCTGCCCGAGCTCGGCGGGGCCGCCAAGCTGCGCGCCATGGACGTGCCGGTGCGCACGCTGATGACGTTCGAAGGGCATTGAGCTGGGTTAGAACGTCGCTCGGGCTTGTCTCGCTTGGATGGCTGCCGACTCCAGCCTCGGTCCACCTCTCCCGTAGGGAGAGGTCGGATCGCATCGTA
Organism: Bradyrhizobium sp.; assembly: GCF_016462955.1. Classification (GTDB taxonomy): domain Bacteria; phylum Pseudomonadota; class Alphaproteobacteria; order Rhizobiales; family Xanthobacteraceae; genus Bradyrhizobium. Next base: position 576 of record NZ_JAEMSD010000603.1, read on the forward strand.
AGATGCGATCCGGGTGAGGGGTTGCGGTCTCAATAATCGCTGCGGCCCCTCCCGGATTGCTCTGGACGATGCTTCGCATCGCCAAACGCTCTCCCCGTTGGGGAGAGGTAAACACCGAGTTCGCCGGCCGAGCACTCTACGACCGCTGCAATATCAGGGTGAGTTCCAGCTCCCGGAAGGCAATGTAATTGCGCCGGGTCCATTGGTGTAGCTCGGTCGAGGAGTCCTTCTCCTGGCGCAGGTAGCCGGTGAAGGAAAAATTCAGCCGGTCGATATAGGTCTTCAGGAAACCCGGCAGCGCGGGCAGGCGGAACAGCCGGCCGGCTCCCATCGCCGCGGGCAGCTCGCCGCGCACGACATATTCGTTGTCCACCGTGACCAGGTTCATCCGCGGGATCTGCCCGCGCAGCATCTCGTGGGCGCGGGCCGAGACGCGGTCGGTGTCGGCGACGAACAGGATCTGGGGTGCCACATGCCGGCGCGCCGCCTCCTTCAGCAGTCCGATCTCGTCCGTCATCTTGAAGAACTCGTCGAAGGCGTGGAAGCCGAGGTCGATGACCTTGGCAACACCGTCATCGACGATGACACGGTCCATCAGCTGCATTTTGCCGTAGGTGTCGATCACATCGGCGGTCTCGGTCACCTTCGGCAGGTAATCGAGCAGTGACGGCTCCTTCAGATTGACGTCGAACGCCGCGACGTTGCCGTTCTTGAGCAGAAGGAATTCCGTCAGCAGCCGCGCCAGCAAGGTCTTGCCGACCTGCGGGCGGGGCGAGCAGATGATGTAGACGGGTGTCGCGGGCATCGCCAGCTATTATCTGCGCCGACTCACCGCCCGATCCAGCCGTATCCACACGGCTTGCGCAACTATTTTTCGCTGTTGCGGGTCACCGGCTTCGAACCGACGATGTCGGTCAGGCGGATGCGGTCGAATTCGCTCCAGACATTGGCGAGCCAGTGCCGGACATAGCCGCGCAACACGAACGAATAGTTCGCGGCCTCGTCGTTGATGCCCTTGTTGGCGACGAATTTCAGGAACGGGACGGAGGACACCTCGACCTGCTCATAGGCCATTTCGTTGAGCTTGGGGATGGTCAGCTCGGTCGCGTCCTTGATGCGGTGGAAGTAGGAATTGTAGGTCGCCTGGTCCCACTGGAAGAACTGGGTGTCGTTGATGAAGTTCTTGACCAGGAAATATTTCGCGCCGCCCATGAAACCTGCGGTCTCGGCGATCTCCTCCAGCGAGGCAATCGAGGGTCCCAGGATGTGGAACACCGCGAAGGTGATCTGGCCGGCCTTGGCGGCGTCGAGGAAGCCGATATCGCGCAGCGAGGCCAGCGCGGGCGAGAGCAGGCCAGCGCGGACGTCGATCACGGTGACCGAAGGGCTGACAGCGTTGAGCGTGTCGAAGATCTTCATCTGGTCGGACGTCGTCGTCATATCGACGATTTCGGTGATATCAGGGTGGAAGCGCTTCAGGGTTCCGCGCGGCGACTCCGTGTCGAAGGCGCGCGTCGGCACGTTGTTGGCCGAGAAATAATCGAGCAGGGTGCGCGATACCGTGGTCTTGCCGACCCCGCCCTTGTCCGCGCCCACCACAACCACTGCCGGCTTTGCCATCGCTGTCCCCTAACGCGCGCCCCCGATCGCGATGTCGCAATCGGCCGGGCCCCAAATCGATGTCCCGAAAGACGTCCCGAGTCTGCTGTTGGGCGCGAACATGGCAGAAACAAGGGAGAATTCAATTCCGCAGGCCGCAGTTACGGCAATTCCCGAGGTTTTTCCCGGTCGTCGTGAAACCCGCCGCAAACCACGGCTGATTGGGTGGCTCAATGGCGGCCCCACGGTCCCATCGGGCTACCTGCGGAGGTTCCTGAAGGGTTTGGCGCGGGCACGGCCGGCGGATTACCCGGAGCGTCGGCGTCGCTCCATGGCCCGTGCCGCGGCGTCGGCAGGACATCCTGCGCATCACCCTGCGCCTCGACGTGCTCGGTCTCGTCGGTGGGATCCGGCAACGGGCCGGGATCGCGCCCGCCGGCGAACTTGACCAGCGCGTCGACCCTGGACTGCACGGAAGGATGGGTTGCGAACAGATCGGCAAAGCCCTCGCGGGGATTGTCGACGCAGAGCTCCATCACCGCCGAGGTCGCGCCGGGAAGTTCGCCGCGGCCCTCGATCTTGCGCAGCGCCGAGATCATGGCGTCGGGGTCTTTCGTCAGCTCGACCGAGCCGGCATCGGCGAGATATTCGCGCGACCGCGACAGCGCGAGCTTGACCACCTGGGACAGCAGCCAGGCCACCACGATCAGCACGATCGCGATGACGACCACGATCACCGCGCCGCCGCCGGAGCTCTTGCTGTCGCTCGATGACGAGGACGAGCGCGACGACGAGGACGAGCCGGAGGACCACGAGCCGCCGGAGCCGGAGTTCCAGTTGAGATTGGTAAACAGGCGGAAGAACAATTCGCCGAAGAAGCCGACCACGCCGGCGATGATGACGGCGACGACCATGAGCTGCACGTCACCGTTCCTGATGTGGGTCAGCTCGTGGCCGAGCACGGCCTCGATCTCCCTGTCATCGAGCGCATCGAGCAGGCCCGTGGTGACGGTGATGGAGTATTGCCTGGGATTGAGGCCAGCCGCGAACGCGTTCAGCGCCGGGCTCTCCATGATCTTCAGCTTCGGCATGGTGATGCCGCGCGAGATGCAGAGGTTTTCCAGCAGATTGTAGAGCCGCGGTTCCTCCTGCCGGGTGACCGCGTGGCCGCCGGTCACGGCGTCGATCATCGACTGGTGGAAAAAATAGGCGATCACGGTCCAGGCCGCCGCCACGACCGTGGCGACAGGCGCTGCGACCTTCAGATCCTGGAAGGCGTGGCTCAGATAGAAGGCGACGGTCCGGTTGCCGTCGATGAGGACTTCTGCAACGAGAGCGCCGGCAAAGACCAGCACGTAGACCAGCATGAACAAGCCGGCGAGCAGCAGCATCGAACGAAACCTGTTCGAGGCGATGTGCGTGTAGAGACCATACGCGGCCAT
>NZ_JAEMSD010000156.1:0-8300 GCF_016462955.1 Bradyrhizobium sp.
GTCGACATGGCCGGACGTAGCGCCAAGGTTGCAATCCCGGCACCGGTCGGAATGGCCGACGATATCGCATTCGCGCCCGACGGCACCATGGCTTGGACCGGATTCCTCGCCGGCGATCTCTATGCGCGCAAGGGCGACGGCCCGGTCAAGAAGCTCGCCTCCGGCCTGCCCGGCGTCAATTCGCTTGCCTTCCGCAAGGACGGCCGGCTTTACGCCACCACCGTTTTCCTCGGCGATGCCCTCTATGAAATCGACGTCGAGGGCGTCAAGCCACCGCGCCAGATCATGGAGAAGATGGGCGGCCTCAACGGTTTCGAGTTCGGCCCCGACGACAAGCTCTACGGTCCGCTCTGGTTCAAGGGCCAGGTCGCAAGGGTCGATGTCGACAAGGCCGAGCTGACCGTCGTTGCCGAAGGCTTCAAGATTCCGGCCGCGGTGAACTTCGATTCCAAGGGCAACCTGTTCGTCATCGACACCGCGCTCGGCCAGCTCGTCAGGGTCGATCCCAAATCAGGCAGCAAGACCATGGTGGCGCAATTGAAGCCGTCCCTGGACAATCTCGCCATCGACGACAAGGACCGCATCTACATCTCCAACATGGCCGATAACGGCATCCAGGAGGTCGATCCCGCGACCGGCCAGGCCAAGCAGATCATCAGCGGCAAGCTCGCGCTGCCCGGCGGCATCGGTGTCACCTCGGAGAACGGCAAGGATACGATCCACGTCGCCGACGTGTTCGCCTATCGCACCGTGGACGGTGCGACCGGCGAGGTCACCGAAAAGGCGCGCATGCATGCCGCCGGCACGACGCTCGAATATCCCATGAGCGCGACGGCGAAGGGCAACGACGTGATCCTGTCGAGCTGGTTCACCGGCACCGTGCAGGTGATCGACGGCAAGACCGGCGCGACGCGCGACATGCTGCACGGCTTCAAGGCGCCGCATGACGCGGTCGTGCTCGCCGACGGAAGCATCCTGGTATCCGAGCTCGGGGCCAAATCACTGGTCAAGGTGAGCGGTGAGCACGGCAAGGACCGCACCACCCTGATCGGCGATCTCGAGGGTCCGATGGGGCTCGTCCGCGGCGCCGGCGACGAGGTCTACGTCACCGAAGCCTTTGCGGGCGTCGTTTCCAGGATCGACAGCAAGGGCGGAAAGACCGTCATCGCCAAAGACCTTAAGATGCCCGAAGGCATCGCGCGCACAAGCGACGGCCAGCTGATCGTGGCCGAGGTCGGCGCCAAGCGGCTGATCGCGATCGAACCTGAAAGCGGCAAGATCACTGAGATCGCCGCCAATCTCCCGATCGGCCTGACTGGCGCACCCAGCGGCCTGCCGACGCATATCCCCACCGGCGTCGCGGTCGGCGCCACGGGTACGATCTATGTCAGCTCGGACGTAGAGAACGCGATCTACAAGGTGACGAAGAAGTAGCATCCGTCGGAACATGACCTGACCGCGGAACCCGCACCCGGGCTCCCGGTTGGAGGCTGACGGAAGCCGACCACAGGAGGATCGCCCATGACGCGCCTCTCACGCGACGACGTCGTCAAGGCCGTGAACCGCGCCGACGACGTCACCATCGCCCAGATCATCGGAACCGGCGCCACCGCCGACATTTTGTCGGAGCTTGATGAGGACGAGGACGACGGCGTCGAGCCGGGCTCCGCCCCCTAATCAAGCCAGCCTGCAAAGCAAAACGCCCCGGAGAGATTGCTCTCTTCGGGGCGTTTATCGTTTCAGGCTTCAAACGCCAGTTCTCAATTCAGCTTCCGCTTCGACACCGGCGCCTCGAACTGCGTGATCTCCGCCGTCTGAGGTGCCTTGCCGTTGAAGGTCAGCACGTTGCCTTCGGACGAAATCGCCACGGTGTCGCCGTCCCTGACGTCGCCAGCCAGGATCATCTCGGCGAGCGGATCCTGGAGGTGACGCTGGATCACCCGCTTCAGCGGCCTTGCGCCGTAAGCAGGATCCCAGCCCTTGGCGGCGAGCCAGTCGCGGCCGGCAGCATCGAGGCTCAGCACGATCTTGCGATCGGTCAGGAGCTTCTGGAGACGTGCGAACTGGATCTCGACGATCCGGCCCATCTCGCTCCGCTGCAGGCGGTGGAACAGGATGATCTCGTCGACACGGTTGAGGAATTCGGGGCGGAAATGCGCCCGCACCGTTCCCATCACCTGCTCGCGCACGGCCGAGGTGTCTTCCCCCTCCGGCTGGTTCACCAGATATTCCGAACCGAGGTTCGAGGTCATGATGATCAACGTGTTGCGGAAGTCCACGGTGCGGCCCTGACCATCGGTCAGGCGGCCGTCGTCGAGCACTTGCAACAGGACGTTGAAGACGTCGGGGTGCGCCTTCTCGATCTCGTCGAACAGCACCACCTGGTAGGGCCGGCGCCGCACCGCCTCGGTGAGCGCACCGCCCTCGTCATAACCGACATAGCCCGGAGGCGCTCCGATCAGCCGCGAGACCGAGTGCTTCTCCATGTATTCGGACATGTCGAGGCGGACCATCGCGGTCTCGTCGTTGAACAGGTACTCCGCGAGCGCTTTCGTCAGCTCGGTCTTGCCGACGCCGGTCGGCCCCAGGAACATGAACGAGCCGGTGGGGCGGTTCGGGTCCTGCAGGCCCGCGCGCGAGCGGCGCACGGCGGTCGCGACCGCACGCACGGCCTCGGCCTGGCCGACGACGCGTTTGCCGAGCTGCTCCTCCATCTTCAGGAGCTTCTCCTTTTCGCCTTCCAGCATCTTGTCGACAGGCACGCCGGTCCAGCGCGAGACCACCTGCGCGATGTGGTTGGCGGTGACCGCCTCCTCCATCATCTCACCGGAGTTCTCCTTAGCTTCGATATCCGCAAGCTGCTTCTCCAGCTGCGGGATCCGGCCATAGGCCAGTTCGCCGGCCTTCTGGAATTCGCCGCGCCGCTGCGCGTTGGCGAGCTCGACACGCAGACCATCGAGCTCGGCCTTCAGCTTCTGGGCATCGGAAAGCTTGTTCTTCTCCGCGCTCCAGCGCGCCGTCAACGCCGCCGACTTCTCCTCGAGCTCGGCAAGGTCCTTCTCCAGCGTCTGGAGCCTGGACTTGGAGCCGGAATCGCTCTCCTTCTTCAGCGCTTCCTGCTCGATCTTGAGCCGGATGATCTCGCGGTCGAGCGAATCCAGCTCTTCCGGCTTGGAATCGACCTGCATCTTCAGCCGCGCCGCCGCCTCGTCCATGAGGTCGATGGCCTTGTCGGGCAGGAAGCGGTCGGTGATGTAGCGGTTGGACAGCGTCGTCGCCGCCACCAGCGCGGAATCGGTGATCCGCACGCCATGGTGCTGCTCGTACTTGTCCTTCAGCCCGCGCAGGATCGAGATGGTGTCCTCGACCGAGGGCTCGCTGACGAAGATCGGCTGGAAGCGCCGCGCCAACGCAGCGTCCTTCTCGACGTGCTTCTGGTACTCGTCGAGCGTGGTCGCGCCGATGCAGTGCAGCTCGCCGCGGGCGAGCGCGGGCTTGAGCAGGTTGGAGGCGTCCATGGCGCCGTCGCCCTTGCCGGCGCCGATCAGCGTGTGCATCTCGTCGATGAACAGGATGAAGGTGCCCTCGCTGCCGGTCACTTCCTGCAGCACCGCCTTCAGCCGCTCCTCGAACTCGCCGCGATATTTCGCACCCGCGATCAGGGCGCCGAGGTCGAGCGAGAGCAGCTTCTTGTCTTTCAGGCTTTCGGGAACGTCGCCATTGACGATGCGCAGCGCGAGCCCTTCGGCGATGGCGGTCTTGCCCACGCCGGGCTCGCCGATCAGGACGGGGTTGTTCTTGGTCCGGCGCGACAGCACTTGAATCGTACGGCGGATCTCCTCGTCGCGGCCGATGACAGGATCGAGCTTGCCGTCGCGCGCCGCCTGGGTCAGGTCGCGGGCATATTTCTTCAGGGCGTCATAGGCGTTCTCGGCAGTCGCGGAGTCCGCCGTGCGCCCCTTGCGCAGCGCTTCAATGGCAGCGTTGAGGTTTTGCGGGGTGACGCCGCCCTTGGCGAGGATGGTGCCGGCCTCGCTGGTCTTCTCCAGCGTCAGGCCGAGCAGGAGACGCTCAACCGTGACGAAACTGTCGCCCGCCTTCTCGCCAGCCTTCTCGGCGGCGTCGAAGGTGCGGGCAAGGTCGGGCGCCAGGTAGATCTGGCCGGCGCCGCCGCCGGAAACCTTCGGCACCTTGTTGAGGGCGTCCTCGGTCGCCTTCAGGATCGCACGGGAATTGCCGCCAGCGCGATCGATCAGACCGGCTGCGAGCCCTTCATTGTCGTCCAGGAGGACTTTCAGGACGTGCAGGGTGGAAAACTGTTGGTGCCCCTCGCGCATCGCGAGCGACTGCGCAGACTGGATAAAGCCCCTGGAGCGTTCGGTGTACTTCTCGATGTTCATCTTTTCTGTCCCTCGGCCTGCCCCTGGGGCCCACTTAGGCACCCCAATACGGCATCTTCACTGGGTTTCCGCTGACCGCCTTGAGGTTTCTCAAGCGGTAACGGTCGTGTTTTGCCGACGCTGCCGCCGGCCTGAGCCAGATGTGGGAAGCGGGTTGCGGATGCGAAAGAGGCAAGTTCACAATTTCGTGCGCACCAATTTCGTACGCTTTTGGGCGGGCTTGGCGGCGGCAGGCCGAATCCCTTAAGTAGCCGCATGACCTTCAGCCACACTGCCGAGATCACCGGCCTCTACCGCTACCCCATCAAGGGCCTGACGCCGGAGCGCCTGTCGCGCGTCCCTTTGCGGACGGGCCAGACCCTGCCGGCCGACCGCCGCTACGCCATCGAGAACGGCCCAAGTGGGTTCGATCCCGAGGCGCCCCAGTGGAAGCCGAAAATCCAGTTCCTGATGCTGGCGCGCAATGAGCGCCTGGCGGCGCTCGACAGCCGGTTCGACGATGCCAGCAATGTCCTGACCATCCGCAAGGACGGCCAGATCGTCGCGAGCGGCGATCTCGAGACCGCGGCCGGGCGCGCCGCCATCGAGGCCTTTTTCAGCGCGAACTTTCAGCCCGAATTGAAGGGGCCGCCCAAGGTTCTCTCGGGCCGCGACCACAGCTTCTCCGATGTCGCCCGCAAGGTCGTGTCCATCATCAATCTCGACAGCGTCCGCGCCATCGAGGCCATGCTCGGCGGAGTCGCCGTGCATCCGCTGCGCTTCCGCGCCAATCTCTACGTCGAGGGCTGGCCGGCCTGGTCGGAGCTCGATCTCGTCGGCCAGACGCTCGCGATCGGGCAGGCCCGCCTGAAAGTGGTCAAACGCATCGTCCGCTGCCCGGCCACCAATGTCGATCCCATCACCGCCGAGCGCGATCTCGAGATCCCGCCCACGCTCTCGCGCCATCTCGGCCACATGGATTGCGGCATCTATGCCGAGGTGGTCGAAGGCGGCGAGATCGGCGTTGGTGACGCGGTGGCAGTGGAAGAGCCGAGATTGGTGTGAGCCGCTCTCTCGTCGTCCCGGACAAGCGCGCCCTAAGCGCGCGCCGATCCGGGACCCATAACCACAGGAAGTGGTTTGGCGAAGACTCGTGGCTACCAGCTCGCGCGACGACAAGAGCCTGTGGATATGGGTCCCGGGCTCGCGCTTCGCGCGCCCCGGGACGACAGTATCGCCTGATGCGAAGGCTCGCGCATCACATGCCTCAATTCGGCATCACATACGCATAGATCCTGCCGCGCGAGACCGGCGCTTCGCGGACCCGGTTGCCGTTGTTGCCGGAGATCATGATCGGATTGCCCTGCGCATCGATGCCGGTGATGATGCCGACATGACCGCCGCGGCGGCCGCGCGACATCACGGCGATGGCGCCGACCTGCGGGCCGGACACACGCGTGCCGTAGCGCGCGAACGAGCTCGCCATGTCGGACCCGGTGCCCTGATGGCCGGTCTTTTGCAGCACCATGTTCATGAAGCGTGCGCACCACAGACTGCCGCGGCCGGTCGGATTGCCGCCGATATAGCGCCGCGCTTCCGAGACGAGACCGGAGCCGCCGCCGAAGCCGCCGCTCATGGCGGCGTTGTCGCCGCTGCCCGCATAGCTCGCCTGCACGGCCGGGCTCATGTTGCGCGCGCGGCTGACGCGGCCGGATCGGCCGACATTGCGACCCTGCATCTCGGCGCCGCCCCATGAGTTCATGTTCGAGCCCATGTAGCCGTTCGCGTTGAAGTTCATGCTGCCGCCATTGGCGTTCGGGTCGTAGCTCGCAAAGCTGTTACCGAAGCCCGCCTGCAATTGCGCTGCGTTGCGCTCGAAGCCCGAGCTGCGCGCGTGGGAGCGATAATGATGATATCTGCCGGCATGATGCGCGTGAGCGTATCGCTCTGCGCTGTGACGATGATACGGCCGTGCCGAGGCCGGAGAAACCAACACGGCGAACGCCGCGAAGAACAGCGCCAGCGCGACAATACAACGCGACAGGCGAGACGCAAACAACTCGAACATTCTTCATCCTTCTTGACACCCCCACTTCCCACCGGCCCGTGCAATGACCGGCATCCGCTTGGCCGTTAAGCCGCCCGATGTGGCGAGAAAAAGACGAGACGTCCGGGAATGGCTGCGATGATTTTGTGTCGATGCTCCGCTGCTGCTGCCGCATTGCCGACACGGGCATTAACTGCGATCCTCGAACACGGCTTGAAACAGAGGGAAACGGTTAATGCCCCACGCCACGACCAAGGACGGCGTCCGCATCTATTTAGAGGAGGCGGGCCAGGGAACGCCGATACTTTTTCTGCACGAGTTCGCGGCCGACTACACCAATTGGGAGCCGCAGATGCGCTACTTCTCGCGCGGTCACCGCTGCATCACCTATTCGGCGCGCGGCTATACGCCGTCCGACGTGCCCGATGGCGAGGTCTACACCTACACGCATTTCTACACCGACGCGCTCGCAGTGCTCGACCATCTCGGGATCGATCGCGCCCATCTCGTGGGATTGTCGATGGGCGCCTACTCCTCGCTCCAGATCGGGCTCAACGCGCCGCAGCGCGCGCTGTCCATGACGCTCGCCGGGGTCGGCTCCGGCTCGGAGATCGAGAACCTGGAGGCCTGGCGCAAGCAGTGCCGTGCCAATGCCGAACAGTACGACACGCTCGGCTCGGTGGAAGTCGCAAAGGTCACGCGCGAGGCGCCGAGCCGAATCCCCTTCCTGGTGAAGGATCCGCGCGGTCACGCCGATTTCTATGCCGCGCTGGCGCGGCACGATGCCAGGGGCTCGGCCAACACAATGCGCGGCTTCCAGGGCGGCCGTCCCTCGATCTACACGATGACGGAGGCCATCAAGGCCGTCGCGACGCCCGCGCTGATCATCTGCGGCGACGAGGACGATCCCTGCGTCGGGCCGAGCCTGTTCCTGAAGAAGCACCTGCCCGCGGCGGGCCTCGCGATGTTTCCGAAGTCGGGCCATGTGCTCAATCTGGAAGAGCCCGCGCTGTTCAACGAGAGCGTCGAGCGGTTCGTCACGCTGGTGGAGGCGGGGCGCTGGCCGGTGCGGGATGCGAGGTCTTTGGCTCCACATTAGCTGTCATTCCGGGATGCGCCGAAGGCGCAGACCCGAATCCATCGGGCCGCAAACAGTGTGGCACGATGGATTCCGGGCTCGCGCTCCGCGCGCCCCGGAATGACGGAGAGAGATTATTTCCCCCCGCCCCGGCTCAGCAGGAACACCGCCTGCTCGCCGAACATGTTCCACACCCACCAGGGCAGGTTCAGCGGCACCGGGCGGCCGTAAAGGTCGAGCGCCACCGAACGCTCCATCTTGACGTTGATCTCGTCGCAGAGCTCGACGAAATCCTTGATGGTGCAGAAATGGATATTGGCGGTGTCGTACCAGGTCGCAGGCAGATTCTCGGTGCGCGGCATGTGGCCGCCGATCAGGAGCTGGAGCCGCATCTTCCAGAACCCGAAATTCGGGAACGACACGATGGCGCGGCGACCGATGCGCAGAAGATTCTCCAGCACCACACGCGGCTGCCGCGTCGCCTGCAGCGTCTGCGACAGGATCACGTAGTCGAAGGCATCGTCGGGATAATTGACGAGATCGGTGTCGGCGTCTCCCTGCACCACCGCAAGCCCTTTGGCGACGCAGCGGTTGACGCCCTCGCGCGACAGTTCGATGCCGCGGCCGTCGATGCCGCGGGCCTCGAGCAGCTGAAGCAGATCGCCCTCGCCGCAGCCGACATCGAGCACCTTCGAGCCCGGCTTGACCATCTCGGCCACCAGCAGATGATCGACGCGATAATCACCGGAGGGCTTGGCCGCAACGCCGTCCAGCGGCAATACTTCCTGCACGGACA
>NZ_JAEMSD010000156.1:8310-13429 GCF_016462955.1 Bradyrhizobium sp.
TTTTAGCGATCCTTCAATCCACGGGCCTTGCCTGCCGATTGCAGGAAGGCGCGGGAGATGTCGAAGAACTCGGGCACGTCGAGCAGGAAGGCGTCATGGCCGCGATCGGTCTCGATCTCGGCGAACGACACCCGCGCGCTCGAGGCGTTCAGCGCATGCACCAGCGCGCGCGATTCCGAAGTCGGGAACAGCCAGTCGCTGGTGAAAGAAACCACGCAGAAGCGCGTCTTGATGTCGGCGAACGCCTTCGCCAGCACGCCGCCGTGGTCGGCGGCGATGTCGAAATAGTCCATCGCGCGCGTCAGATAGAGATAGGAGTTGGCATCGAAGCGCTCGACGAAGGACGAGCCCTGGTAGCGCAGATAGGACTCGACCTGGAAATCGGCATCGAAAGAGAACGTCGGCAGTTCGCGGTCCTGCATGCGACGGCCGAACTTGCGATGCAGCGCCGCGTCGGAGAGATAGGTGATGTGCGCCGCCATCCGCGCCACCGCGAGCCCGCGGTGCGGATGGGTGCCGCGATCGGCATAGCCGCCGCCGTCCCAATCGGGGTCTGCCATCACGGCCTGGCGGCCGAGTTCATGGAAGGCAATGTTCTGCGCCGAATGCCGCGTCGCGCAGGCGATCGCCAGCGCGGAGAATACGCGGGCAGGATAGGCCGCGGTCCATTGCAGCACCTGCATGCCGCCCATCGAACCGCCGACGACCGCAAACAGCGTATCGATACCGAGCCGATCAATCAGCATCGCCTGCGCGCGCACCATGTCGGGGATGGTGATGACGGGGAAGTCCAGGCCCCAGACCTTGCCGGTGGCGGGATTGATCGACGCCGGGCCGGTCGAGCCCATGCAGCCGCCGATCACGTTGGAGCAGATGATGAAGTAGTGCTTGGGGTCGATGGGCCGGCCGGGACCGACCAGCGTCTCCCACCAGCCGGGCTTGCCGGTCACGGGATGCACATTGGCGACATGCTGGTCGCCGGTCAGCGCATGGCAGATCAGGATCGCGTTGGAGCGATCGGCGTTGAGCTCGCCATAGGTCTGGTAAGCGATCTGGAACGGGGTGAGATCGACGCCGCAATCGAGCCGCAGCGGCTGCTCGGCGCCGAAATGCGCGACCTGCGAGCTCGGATGATCCACCTCGTGCGAGCGCTCGTCGGCGCTGATCGCAGGACTTGGTATCGACTTGACGCCACCCATTTGACCATCGACCTCATGTGCGATCGGACTTCAGACCGCAGTGACATCAGGCCATGAAAAACCCGGCCTGAACGATAGGTTCGGCCGGGATCGGAAGCGTCCCCGGCCTGTTTAGCGAGTTTTTTAACGTGGCTGCAAGCCGGCCGGCTCAAATGACCACGGAACGGGCAAAAGCTACCGTCTTGGGCGATTTTCGTCAAGTCGCGGTCCGGATCAGCCCAATTCGCCTGCCTCGCGTCGGCCGGAAAGGACTTCATTTCTCTTTGCTTTCGCCGCCCCGACTGCCTAATCAGGACATCCCCCATCGGAACGATCGACGACCAGACATGTCCCAACGTCCGCCCGCGCCACCATCATTGCAGGAACTGCGCAAGGAGATCGATGCGATCGACGAGAGCATGCATCGCCTGCTGATGCAGCGCGGCGACATCATCGACCGCCTGATCCAGGTGAAGCAGACCCAGGAGGTCGGCTCCGCGTTCCGCCCCGCGCGCGAGGCGTCCATGATGCGCGAGATCGTGCAGCGTCATCGCGGCATCCTGCCGCTCGACACAGTCGAAAGCATCTGGCGCGTCATCATTTCGACCTTCACCTATGTGCAGGCGCCGTTCTCCGTGCATGCCGACGTCTCGGTGAGCGAGCCGGCGATGCGCGATTCGGCGCGCTTCCATTTCGGCTTCACCGTGCCTTACGTCGCGCATTTCAGCGCGCAGGCCGCGGTCGAGGCAGTGGCGAGATCCAAGGGCGACCTGGCGCTGGTCTCGGCGACCTCCAGCCGAACCCCTTGGTGGCTGTCGCTGGAGGCGGAAGGCGCGCCGAAAATCATCGCGCGGATGCCCTTCGTCGAGCGAGCCGACCATCCGGCCGCATTGCCGGTGTTTGCGATCTCGCGCGTCGCCGACAGCGCCCTGGTGACTGAGGTCGAGACATTCAGCGTCCGCGTGTCGGGCTGGAACGCCGAGGTCGCGCGTGCGCTGTCGCCATTGGCCGAGATCGTGGCGGTGCCCGATACCGCCTTCGACGGCGCTGCGCTGCTGGTCTCGGTCACGAGCGCAACGAGCATCGAGAAAATCAAGGCTGCCCTGATCGAGGCGGGGGCCTCGGTGCGCTCCGTGGCCCTCGTCGGCAGCCACGCAACGCGCTATACGGTGCCCCCGACCGGGGCGAAATCGTAAACCGCGCGCCTCGCCATTTCGGAGTTGAAGATGTCCCGCCCCGTGCCGAATCCCGGCATTCTCGATATTGCGCCCTACACGCCCGGCAAGAGCCCGGTGCCGGAGCCGGGCCGCAAGGTGTTCAAGCTCTCGGCCAACGAGACGCCGTTCGGGCCCTCGCCCAAGGCGATCGAGGCGTTCAAGCGCGTGGCGGATCACCTGGAAGACTATCCGGAAGGCACCTCGCGCGTGCTGCGCGAGGCGATCGGCCGCTCCTTCGGGCTCGATCCCAACCGCATCATCTGCGGCGCCGGCTCGGACGAGATCCTCAATCTGCTCGCCCACACCTATCTCGGCCAGGGCGACGAGGCGATCTCCACCACGCACGGCTTCCTGGTCTACCCGATCGCGACCATGGCGGTCGGCGCCAAGAACGTCGTGGCGCAGGAGAAGAACCTCACCTGCGACGTCGACGCCATCCTGGCCGCCGTCACGCCGAAGACGAAGCTGGTCTGGCTTGCCAATCCCAACAATCCGACCGGCACCTACATCCCGTTCGACGAGGTCAAGAGGCTGCGCGCCGGCCTGCCGTCGCACGTCCTGCTGGTGCTCGACGCCGCCTATTGCGACTACGTCTCGCGCAACGATTACGAAATGGGGATCGAGCTCGTCGCCACCACCGAGAACACGGTGGTGACGCACACCTTCTCCAAGATCCACGGCCTCGCTGCGCTCCGCATCGGCTGGATGTTCGGGCCAGAGCACATCATCGACGCCGTCAACCGCATCCGCGGTCCCTTCAACGTGTCGACGCCGGCGATGTACGCTGCCGTCGCCGCGATCGAGGACACCGCGCATCAGGCGATGTCGAAGCAGTTCACCGAGACCTGGCGCAACCGGCTCACCGAGGAGATCGGCAAGCTCGGCCTGAAGGTGACGCCGAGCGTCGCCAATTTCGTGCTGATCCACTTCCCGAACGAGAAGGGCAGGACCGCGGACGAGGCCGACGCCTTCCTCACCAAGCGCGGCCTCGTGCTGCGCGGCCTGAAGAACTACGGCCTGCCGCACTCGCTGCGCATGACCATCGGCACCGAGGAGGCCAACCGCCTCGTGGTCGACGGCTTGCGCGACTTCCTGGCCGGCAAATGAATGCTGATCCGCACTTCCGGCGCGTCGCACTGATCGGCTTCGGCCTGATCGGCGGCTCGATCGCGCGTGCTGCGAAGCTGCAGGGCCTGGCTTCCGAGATCGTCACCACCGCGCGCTCGGAGAAGACACGCGCGCGCGTCGCCGAGCTCGGCATCGTCGATCAGGTCGTGGTGACCAATGCGGAGGCCGTGAAGGATGCCGATCTCGTCATCCTCTGCATTCCCGTGGGCGCCTGCGGACCCGTGGCTGAGGAGATCGCCGCGCATCTGAAGCCCGGTGCCATCGTCTCCGACGTCGGCTCGGTCAAGGGCGCGGTGGTCCGGGACATGGCGCCGCATCTGCCGAAATCGGCTCATTTCGTGCCGGCGCATCCCGTCGCCGGCACCGAGCACTCGGGTCCGGATTCCGGCTTCGCCGAGCTCTTCATCAACCGCTGGTGCATCCTGACCCCGCCTGAGGGCACCGATGCAGCAGCCACGGAGCATCTGCGCGCGTTCTGGGCGGCGATGGGCGCCAAGGTCGAGGTGATGACGCCCGATCATCACGATCTCGTGCTCGCCATCACCAGCCATCTGCCGCATCTGATCGCCTACACTATCGTCGGCACCGCCGACGAGCTGGCACAGGTGACGGAATCCGAGGTGATCAAGTTCTCCGCCGGCGGCTTTCGCGATTTCACCCGCATCGCCGCCTCCGATCCGACGATGTGGCGCGACGTGTTCCTCGCCAACAAGGAGGCCGTGCTGGAGATGCTCGGCACCTTCACCGAGGATCTCTCCAAGCTCACGCGCGCGATCCGGCGCGGCGACGGCGAAGCGCTGTTCGACCACTTCACCCGCACCCGTGCCATCCGGCGCGGCATCGTCGAGATCGGCCAGGATTCGGCCGCGCCCGATTTCGGCCGCCAGCACGGCGCGCTGAAGAAACCGTAGCTTGGGCCGTCATTCCGGGGCGCCCGTAGGGCGAGCACGGAATCCATCGGGCCCCAGCGCACGCGGTTAAACGGATTCCGGGTTCGATGCTGCGCATCGCCCCGGAATGACGAGAGAGGCTTCAATACAGCGGCGGGATCTGGCCGACCTTGACCGGGCCGAGCAGCACGGCTCCGTCGACGAATTTCAGCGGGAAGCTGCGCGCCTTCTTGCCTTCCAGCGTCGTCTCGCTGCCGATCGAATTGATGCCGGCGGCAACGCCCGCATTGGCGTTCTGCTTGATGACCTTGCCGAGGCCGGGCACGGCGCGGTCGAGCGCGCCGAACAGATTGTTGAGGTCCTGCGTCTTCACCCCCGGCACAACGCGGTCGAGCGTGGCCTGCGGCACGCCCTCCTCCAGCATCTTCTCGATGCCGAGCGCCGGGATCACGCGCTCGAGGCCGGTCACCGTCATCTGCAATTCGCCATCGAGCCGGCCGTTGGGCGACAGGCCGAGCTTGCCGGCCGCAACCGCAATCATCTCGCCCTGCTGGATCCGCGACTGCACGATCTCGATGTGACCGCCGGCCGCCTGGATCTCGCGGAAGCGCTCCGGCCAGGGTTTTGGCGTGAGGTCCGAAAGGCCGGTGATCTTGGCGCGGGTGTCCGCCGCGAACGGCTCGGCGAGCAGCGGATGCACGCCCTG
>NZ_JAEMSD010000604.1:0-1234 GCF_016462955.1 Bradyrhizobium sp.
CCGCGACGAAGACCCGGTGGTGGCGCGCGCCTTCGACATCGCCCAGCGCCTCGAGGGCCTGACGCGCCACGCCTCGACCCATGCGGCCGGCATCGTGATCGGCGATCGTCCGCTGAGCGAGCTCGTGCCGCTCTACCGCGATCCCAAATCCGACATGCCGGTGACCCAGTTCAACATGAAATGGGTCGAGCCCGCGGGGCTCGTGAAGTTCGACTTCCTCGGCCTGAAGACGCTGACCGTGCTCGACGTCGCCTGCAAGCTGCTCAAGCCGCGCGGCATCGATGTCGATCTCGCGACGCTGCCGATCGACGATGCCGAGAGTTACCAGATGCTGGCGCGCGGCGACGTCGTCGGCGTGTTCCAGGTTGAAAGCCAGGGCATGCGGCGCGCGCTGATCGACATGCGCCCCGACCGTTTCGAGGACATCATCGCGCTGGTCGCGCTCTATCGCCCGGGCCCGATGGCGAACATCCCGACTTATTGCGCGCGCAAGCACGGCGACGAGGAGCCGGAATATCTGCATCCGGTGCTGGAGCCGATCCTGAAAGAGACCTTCGGCGTCATCATCTACCAGGAACAGGTGATGCAGATCGCGCAGGTGATGTCGGGCTATTCGCTCGGCGACGCCGACCTCTTGCGCCGCGCCATGGGCAAGAAGATCCGCGCCGAGATGGACAAGCAGCGCGACATCTTCGTCGCGGGCGCGATCAAGAACGGCGTGCCGAAGGCGCAGGCCGAGACCATCTTCGAACTCCTGGCGAAGTTTGCCGACTACGGCTTCAACAAGAGTCACGCGGCGGCTTACGCACTGGTGTCCTACCACACCGCCTACATGAAGGCGCATTACCCGGTAGAGTTCATCGCGGCGTCGATGACGCTCGATCTCAACAACACCGACAAGCTGTCCGAATTCCGCTCCGAAGCGCAGCGTCTCGGCATCAAGGTCGAGCCGCCCAACATCAACCGGTCCGGGGCGACCTTCGAGGTGGGCGAGAAGACGATCTATTATGCGCTCGCCGCGCTCAAGGGCGTCGGCATCCAGGCGATCGAGCAGATCATCGCCGAGCGCAGCAGGGGCGGCCTGTTCACCTCGCTCGCCGATTTCGCGGCGCGGGTCTCGCCGCGCGCGATAAACAAGCGCATCATCGAAAGTCTCGCGGCGGCCGGCGCCTTCGACACGCTGGAGCCAAATCGGGCGCGCGTCTTTGCGGGCGCGGACGCGATCCTCGCCGCC
>NZ_JAEMSD010000604.1:1244-3615 GCF_016462955.1 Bradyrhizobium sp.
TGCGACCATCGGCCAGAACGACATGTTCGGCATGTCGGCGGATGCGCCGACGATCATGCTGCCCCAGGTCGAGCCCTGGCTGCCGGCCGAGCGGCTGCGGCGGGAATACGACGCCATCGGCTTCTTCCTGTCCGGACATCCGCTCGACGACTACGCGACCGTGCTGAAGCGGCTGCGGGTGCAGAGCTGGGCTGAGTTCTCGCGTGCGGTGAAGACCGGCGCCACCGCGGGCAAGGTCGCTGCCACCGTGGTCTCGCGCATGGAGCGGCGCACCAAGACCGGCAACAAGATGGGCATCATGGGGCTCTCGGATCCCACGGGCCATTTCGAGGCGGTGCTGTTCTCCGAAGGCCTTGCGCAATATCGCGACGTGCTGGAGCCTGGTGCGGCCGTGCTGCTGCAGCTGGGGGCCGAGCTCCAGGGCGAGGACGTCCGCGCCCGCGTGCTCCACGCCGAGCCGCTCGATGACGCCGCGGCCAAGACGCAGAAGGGCCTGCGCATCTTCCTGCGCGACACCAAGCCGCTGGAGTCCATCGCCAAGCGTCTCGCAGGACCCGACATGGCGGCGTCCAACGGCGGTGCGCCGAAGGCCGGCAGTCCCGGCATCGCACCGCGCGGAAACGGCGACGGCGAGGTCTCGCTGGTGATGATGATCGACCTCGAGACGGAGGTGGAGATGAAGCTTCCCGGCCGCTTCAAGGTCTCGCCCCAGATCGCCGGCGCGATCAAGGCTGTCGCGGGCGTGGTGGACGTGCAGCAACTCTGACATTGCCTGCATCGCCGCAAACCAAGGCTTAACTATTCGGCTCGCACGTGGTTTCGAACTTGCGCGAGCGCAGCTATCAGTTGCTGCCTCGACGATCTCGTTTGGCGGGAAACCAGGAAGAAAAACAACCATGTGCGACAAATGCTCTGAAAATCTGCATCAAGCTGTTGCTCCCTCCCGGCGCGCGATGATGCTCTCCGCCGGTTCGGCACTTGCAGCGGCGGCGTTTGGCGGGTCCGCGCTGGCGAAGGAGGCGAAGGCGCCGCCGAAGCCGCAGAACGTGTTGTCGCCCGATGCGGCGCTGAAGCGGCTGCTGGACGGCAATGCGCGCTATGTGTCGGGCGTGTCGCGCCGCCACGACTTCAAGCACGAGCGCGAGGCGCTGGTCGGCGGTCAGAATCCGTACGCGGCCGTGTTGAGCTGCGCCGATTCCCGCATCGCGCCCGAATATGCCTTCGACAGCGGACGCGGCGACCTGTTCGTGTGCCGCGTCGCCGGAAATTTTGCCGGCGACGAGACGGTTGCGAGCATGGAGTACACCGTCACGGTGCTCGGGACGCCGGTGATCCTGGTGCTCGGCCACGACAATTGCGGCGCGGTCGACGCGACGATCAAGTCGCTGCAGGACGGCAAGCCGTTGCCGGGGCACATCCCCTCGCTCGTCGCGGCGATCGCGCCGGCTGTGAAGACGGCGGCCCAGCAGAGCGGCAACGCGCTCGACAACGCCATCCGCCAGAACGTCATGGACAACGTCGCCAAGCTGAAATCGGCCGCCCCGATCCTGAACGCCGCGGTCGAGCAGGGCAAGCTCAAGGTGGTCGGTGGGATCTATCGGCTGAGCACCGGGACGGTCGAGTTGCTCGCGCAGGCCTGAGGCTCGCCTGAATCGGAGCTGGGCGACCGGCCTCTTCCAGCACAGGCCGGCCGCCGGATACCCGTTGAACGCAATCGGTGCAATGGTCGTCGATGGTGTTGCAACCTGGCGCTGATTCCAGCTAGCATGCATCCCGGGGAATGGACTGGGGTGTGCGAAATGCTGCGACGAGCCGCGTTGTTGCTGGCCGTTGGCGTGATGCTGGTGGGCTGTGTTACCAATCAGGTCGGGACCGACTTTGCCTCTGTATCAAAGAAGGTCGGGCCTCCGCGCGCCGGGCATTCGCGCATCGTTCTGCTCCAGGACAAGAGGAATGGCCTCAGCATGGCGATCTGCGCCTGCGAGGTGAAGCTCGACGGCGCGCCGCTCGGCAAGGTCGTGGCTGGCAAGTATGTCTATGCCGATCGGCCGGCGGGCCGGCACCAATTGCTGGTGACCGAACTGATGTTTCCGGGCGACACCAAGCGCGAGATCGTGATGGAAGCCGGCCGCACGCACTTCTATCTGATCAAAAGCAGCCCGAGGCACGATGCTACAACCGGCGGCGCGGTTCTCGGCGGGCTGGTCGGACTCGCAGCGGTTTCGATCGCGACCGCTGGTGAGGCCAATCCCGGGCCGGCCGAGCTCGTGCCGCTCGACGAGGCGACCGCGCAAACCAAGCTCGCCGAATTGCAGGCAGTGGAGTGAGGTGTGCCCGACATCCTTGGCTTCGATCGCCGGGGATCAAGCAC
>NZ_JAEMSD010000157.1 GCF_016462955.1 Bradyrhizobium sp.
CGGTGCACACGCGATAGTTCGGTGCGACGCCGTAGACGCCGTTGAAGGCGATTTCTCCGACATTGCCCTCCCCGATCGGAAAACCGCGGATGAAGAAGGAGTCGAGAATGCCGCCGGGCTGGCTCCCCAGGCGGACCGAGGGATCGTTGGTGACGACATCGGCGACGGTGACCGCCTGTTGATCTTCGATCTTCTTGGCCGTGTAGCTCGTGATGTTGAACGGCGTATCCATGAAATCCTTGTTGCCGAGCAGGCCGATCTGGCCTCCCCGTGCCACCTGCCCGCCTGCGTAGGTCCGCGGCAGTGCACCAGGCCTCGCAGCCGTCGGATTAGTTTCCGCCTGCAATTTGGCCCGATCATTCGCAGGTGCGCCGCGGCCGGCCCTCCGGACTGGATGGGCCCGTGGACGCGCGCGCGGCTTCGGCGCGTCCGCAGTGACGGTCACCGCCGGCAACGTGCTTCCGCCCGCGGCCTCGGGCGCGGCGCTCTGCGCGCTGGTGCCGTGCAGGACACCGTCGCTGCACAAGGCAATGGAGATCACGGAAACCGCGAGGGCTCTCGGGCTGGCGCACGTCAGAAGCGTCTTGATGCGAACGGCAAGAACAGCAACGGGACGACAAAACACTTTCGACGACATCGCGCCTTCCGATTTCATGAACATGAACGTCGGGGCGAGGTGCCGTGAGAACCTTCGTCGAGTCAACGAAAGCACCCTTGAATCACAGTAGTTTATAATGAGACAAGCTCTAAATCGCTTGGGGGTTGCGAAGAGACAAGCCTCGACACCACGCCTGCGCGCACGACGCGAGCTCCAGCGACGTGCGATGCACGCGGGTCATGCAAGTGCAAGATGGGAGCTTCGGACCGCGCTGAACCAGTGGCCGGTGATCGCTCGCGTCCCGTCGACGCGGCACGCGTTTCAGTGTGTGGTCGCCTTCCATCGCGGAGAGAGGAAGGCCACGCCGATCAGAGCCGCAGCGTCACTCCGCCGAAGCCCTGGCGTGGCGCTCGGAAGATACGAGCGCGGCCTGCATCAGGCTGCGTCGGCGCCAGATGGAGCCGACCGTCAGCACGACGGCAACGCCGAGCACGGCGCAGAGATATTCGCCGCCTCCGCCGCCATGGCCGAACTGCGGCGGGATGCGCAGCGCGCCGAGCATGCCGTCCAGCGCGGCGCCGAACGAGCCGTCGAACAGCGTGTGCAGCCACGGCGCGACGCCGGGGTCGGTCGCGATCACCTCGCCCGCGATCCAGCCGAGCAGCGCCGCACCGGCCCAGACCAGAACCGGCAGCTTCTCGAGCAGTGCCATGATCAGCGCCGCACCGGCGACGATCAGCGGCACGCTGACGGCAAGGCCGAGGACCAGCAGGGGCACGCTGCCATTGGCAGCGGCGGCGACCGCTATGACGTTATCGAGACTCATGACGAGGTCGGCGACCACGACGATCTGGATCGCATGCCACAGGTGCGAGGCGGATTCGACGTCGTCCTCGTCCTCGTTCTCCGGCACCAGGAGCTTGGCCGCGATCACGATCAGTGCGAGACCGCCGGCGAGCTTGAGGTACGGCAACCCCATCAGGGTGGCGACGATGCCGGTGAAGATGATGCGCAGCGTCACCGCCGCGCCCGCACCGAAGATCATGCCCCAGAGCCGATGCCGGGGCGAGAGGCCGCGGCACGCCAGCGCGATCACCAGCGCGTTGTCGCCGGAGAGCAGGATGTTGATCCAGATGATCTTGCCGACCGCGATCCAGAAGGTCGGTTCGGCCATCTCGTTGCGAAACTGGGTGAAGAATGCCCCGATCGTAGCGGGATCGAAGATCTGCCAGAGCCAGTCCACAATGAGTCCTTTCGCTCGTCGTCTCTAACCTGCCGGCTGGATCAGCCGACGATCTCGTTGCCGGAGAAGAACTGCGCGATCTCGATCGCGGCGGTTTCCGGCGCGTCCGAACCGTGCACCGAGTTCTCGCCGATCGACTTGGCGTAGAGCTTGCGCACGGTGCCCTCGGCGGCCTTGGACGGATCGGTCGCGCCCATGACCTCGCGGTACTTGGCGATCGCGCCCTCGCCTTGCAGAACCTGCACCACGACCGGGCCGGAGATCATGAAGTCCACGAGCTCGCCGAAGAACGGGCGCGCCTTGTGGACGGCATAGAAGGTCTCGGCCTGCTCCTTCGTCATGCGGATGCGCTTCTGCGCGACGATGCGCAGGCCCGCCTTCTCGATCACGGCATTGACCGCGCCGGTCAGGTTACGCTCGGTCGCGTCCGGCTTGATGATCGAGAAAGTGCGTTCGATGGCCATGATGTTGTCCTTGGGGAAGAGAGCGGTGGTTCGGGGTTGCGGGGCTTATATCGGCGCCTTTGCCGGACGGCAAGCGACCCCGGAAACGGGCTCCCAGGCGGTTTCGGCGCAGGGATGCCTCCCCGATCCGCTCGATGACGAGAATTTCACCAAGATGAACCCAATCTGCAACCGCCGTCAGGATCCGGTTCAGCTTCGCCGGCGTAAGGTCGGCACCATCGAAACCGAAGCCTGCCCCCAGGCGGACCGTTTCGGAAGGCCTTTCCAGCCGACGCGGATCATCCCGCGCCGGCAGTCTTCAGGAGATAACCATGTTGTTGAGGAAACTTTCGCTTGCCGCTGTCGCCGCGATTGCGCTCGGAGCTGCATTGGCGCCGACCTCGGCCTCCGCTCATTGGCATGGCGGCCCGGGCTGGCACGGCGGCGGCTGGCACGGTGGCCCGGGTTACCGCTGGGGCGGCCCGCGTTTCTACGCTGGCGGTCCCGTCTCCTACGGTTACGGCGGCTGCTATGTGCGCCGGCTGGTCCCGACCCCCTGGGGACCCCGCTGGCGGCTGATCAACCGCTGCTACTAAGTCCGTCAGCACCTTGTCCAAGGGGACCTAAGCCCCCCAGGTCCCCTTCCAGGACAAGCCCCGGCGCTCCCCTCGCCGGGGCTTTGCCTTGAGCGCACAAGGCGCAGTCGTACAATTTTTACGTGAATGCCCGGCATTCCCCACGGTCAGCGAAACTATTTGGCCGCCAATGACTTGGTACCGTGTCTTTGCTTTGAGAACACGGAACCTTGCAATGGCTGGGCATTTTGCCAATGACAGCGAACAGATCGACCGGCGCACCAGCCGCTCGATTTGCGACGCCGTGGGCGAGCGGCTGCAGCAGAGCCTGCGGCCCGAACCTCGCCTGCCGACTCATCTCGAGCAGCTCCTGAGCGAGTTGCAGCGGCGCGAGCGCGAGAGGCACTAACGGAAAAACGAGTTGCGTTCGACGCGCCTTGCGGTGACAAGGCCGCATGCTTGCCATCTCCGACCTCTCCATCCGCCTTGCCGGACGCCTTTTGATCGACCAGAGCTCCGTGCAGATCACGCCCGGATCGCGCGTCGGCTTGGTCGGGCGCAACGGCACCGGCAAGTCGACGTTGTTCAAGGTGATCCGCGGCGAACTTGCCGCCGAGCACGGCACGGTGACCCTGCCGCCGCGCTGGCGCATCGGCAGCCTGGCGCAGGAAGCGCCGAACGGCCCCGAGAGCCTGATCTCGGTCGTGCTCAAGGCCGACCTCGAACGCGACGCGCTGCTGACCGAAGCCGAGCACGCGACCGACCCGCACCGCATCGCCGAGATCCAGACCCGGCTCGTGGACATCGACGCGCATTCGGCGCCGAGCCGTGCCGCCGCGATTCTCTCCGGCCTCGGCTTTTCCGCCGCCGATCAGCTGCGCCCCTGTGCCGAATTCTCCGGCGGCTGGCGCATGCGCGTCGCGCTGGCCGCGACGTTGTTCGCGGCGCCCGACCTGCTGCTGCTCGACGAGCCCACCAACTATCTCGACCTCGAAGGCACGCTGTGGCTGGAGGATCACCTCGCGCATTATCCGCGCACGGTGATCGTGATCAGCCACGACCGCGACCTCCTGGAAAGCTCGGTCGACCAGATCCTGCACCTCGATCGCGGCAAGCTCACGCTCTACAAGGGCAGCTATTCCTCGTTCGAGGAACAGCGCGCCGCGCGCGAGCTGCTCGATGCCAAGGCGTTGAAACGCCAGGAGGCCGAGCGCGCCCGCCTGCAGGCCTTCGTCGACCGCTTCAAAGCCAAGGCGTCCAAGGCGCGCCAGGCACAGTCCCGGGTGAAGATGCTGGAGCGGCTGAAGCCGATCACCGCGCTGGTCACCGAGGACGTGCGCGAGATCAGCTTTCCGGCACCGGAGAAGATCCTGTCGCCGCCGATCATCGCGGCGGACAACGTCTCGGTCGGCTACGATCCGGCGAGCCCGGTGCTGAGCCGCGTCACCCTGCGCATCGACAATGACGACCGCATCGCGCTGCTCGGGGCCAACGGCAACGGCAAGTCGACCCTGGTCAAGCTGCTCGCCGGACGCCTCGCGCCATTTTCCGGCAAGGTGACCCGCGCGGACAAGCTGTCGATCGCCTATTTCGCCCAGCACCAGCTCGACGAGCTCAACGAGGACGCCTCGGCCTACGACCACGTCCGCAAGCTGATGGGGGATGCGCCGGAGGCCAAGGTGCGCGCCCGCGCCGGCGCGATCGGCTTCTCCGGCAAGGCCGCCGACACCAAGGTCGGCAAATTGTCGGGCGGCGAGAAGGCGCGGCTGCTACTGGGCCTTGCGACCTTCTTCGGCCCCAACATGATCATCCTGGACGAGCCGACCAACCATCTCGACATCGACAGCCGCGCCGCGCTCGCGGAGGCGATCAACGAGTTTCCCGGCGCCGTCATCATGGTGTCGCACGACCGCTATCTGATCGAGGCCTGCGCCGACCGGCTCTGGATCGTCGCCGACCGCACCGTGACCAATTACGACGGCGACCTCGACGAATACCGCCGCCTCGTGCTGTCGACGCGCAACGCGGACAGCGCCCCGCGCGAGCGCAGCGCCGCGACCGAGAAGCCGCAGCGCGCCAAATCGGACAATCGCGGCTCGCTGAAGAAGCGCATCGCGGAGGCCGAAGCCGAGATTGCCCGTGTCAGCGAAATCATCGCCAAGATCGACACGGCGCTCGCCCTCCCCGACATCTTCACGCGCGATCCCAAGCAGGCCGCGCAGCTGTCCAAGGCCCGCGCCAATGCCGCCGACGCGCTCGCCCGCGCGGAGGAGCAGTGGCTGGAGGCGAGCACGCAGTTCGACGAGGCGGCGGGCTAGCGCCCCCACCGGCAGGCCGCGCCAATAAAAACGTGCAAAACAACCCCATGCACAGTACTGGTATTTTAATACCGTAATGCGATTTGATTGGCCGCTCTTTGCCCGCTCGGTCTTGGCAACCACGCGAAGGCAGCGAACCGTATGGTTTGCTCCAGATTATTGTTGGCGCCGCCAAAGCGCATTCCGGAGCGCGCGGCCTACAAAATCAGCCCCTCGCCGCCGAGAGGCGCGGCCGTGACGCCAGAGCGGAACCCATCGGCGTTGCAAGCAGGATGGCAATCACCGCTTCCGCACCGCCGGCTTCGATGATGCATGTTCGGGCGGCGCCGTCGACACCGCGAACGTCACCCAAGTGCTCCACGTGCTGGCGCGGTTTTCGACTTCCAGATCCTTGTAGCCCCTCAGATTGAGGTAGCCCTGGTACCCGTCGGACATGGGGATGATGAACCCTATCTGAGGGCCGATGCCGATCGCGCGTCCCCTGAAACCTCCGAGCTTCGCGCCCGGACCGGAATCGTCGGTGATCTGCTGGTAGAAGTAACCGGCCAAGCCGATCTGGAAATTCTTGCTCAGGAACTGCGACGCCGCCCAGTCCACATGGAAGTCGATGCCGTTCTGATACTGGAGGTACGGATTGGGCAGGCTGTAGGTCAGCCCGCCGACGACCGAGAATTCATGCCCGGTCTTCGGGTCGAAGTAGGTGTAGCCGGCACCTGCATCCCAAGCGACGAAGCCAAGGTTCAGGTTGGCGAGACGATTTGGATCATAGGTCCCGCTGGGGATATTGCCGGTGATGTAGACCATCTCATTGTGGACACCCTGATTCCACTTGAGCGTGCCTTGATAGAATACATCGGAAATCGTGGTCCGATTGTCGGTTCTGACCCCTGAAATGGCATTTCCGGCAGGGCCAGTCAGCGTGGCGTCGATGCCGAGACCGACATTGCCCGGCGCCGTGAGGATTGAAACCGCAGCCTGGCCCCCCAACACAGGGAGAGGCGACGTGTAAGTGATGCCCAGTGCGAGCGCATCGCCATGCGCGTTCAGGCCTGTGACAACCGAGCCGCTGGCTCCGCCGCTGGTGACGAAATTCTTGGTGGCTCCCGCATCAGCCTGCAGGTGCAGATAGATCGAAGCATAGGCCCAGCCGGGCACGGTCGGCGCGGCGGCAAGACTGCCGAAAATGCCGGGCAGCCAGAACCCGACACCGCCGGCGTCGGCCCAGACTTGGGAAGGAAGCGAAGTCAGCATCCATCCGAGTGTCGCAACAGCCGCGAGTGATGCCTTGGTTCTCATGGCGCCCTCCCCTTCAGAACGGAACGACGTAGTTGAGGATCGCGATCTGCCGCAGCAGCACCTTGCGGATGACATGACTGACGACGACGCGATCCGTGAAGATGGCAGCCGTTCCAGTCGCGCCGGCCGGCAAAGCTTTCGCGGCCTCGCCGTCATCGAGCGTCACTCGCACGACGAACGGCACGGTCTCGATCGCTTTGGGCATGACGGCCTGCCCGGAGACCTGGGTCTGCCCGGTCGCGACCGCCTGCAGGATGCTCTCGACCTTGCCGGTGAGAATCCTTCCGGGAGCAAACTTGAAGGCGATTTCGACCTTCTGACCGGGGACGACATATCGGGCATTGATTTGATCGATCTCGATTGCGACGTCGGTCTCCGAGGTGTCGATGAACGCCATCGCCGGCGAAGCCGACAGGTTTCCGACGCGCGCGCCCTTCCGAAGTGCAACGTTGGTCGCGTAGCCGGCAGCGGGTGCCCGCACGACGGTCTTATCCAGATTCCATCGCGCGTTCTGCAATTGGGCCTTCAACTGGTCGACCTCCGACTGCCGCTGCTCGACATCGAAGCCGCGGCCGGCATCCCGTTCGTACAGCGACGTCATCTGGGTCAGGCGCGTGCTCGAAAGCTTGAGTTGAGCTTCGATCGCCTTCACCTGGGCGTCATAGGGCGTGGGGTCGATCCGAAAGAGGATGTCGCCCTGCTTCAAAGGCGCATTCGGCCGGACAGGCACGTCGACGACCTCGCCGGCGACGTCCGGAACGATCGAGACGGCGTTCCGATAGACCAAAGCCTTCCCCTGAGGTGCGCCCCATCCCATCGGAATGAACAGTCCGATGTTCAGAAGAAGCAGCACGATCAGAGGCGAGGCCTTCCAGAACGCGTTGAAGCGGATCGCGCCGACCCAGACCAGTGTGAACAGGAGCGCCAGATAGAGCGCCATGAGGGCGATCATCATGGCCGGGGCTCCATTGTCCGCTTCGCCGGGACGTCCACGTAGGCCCAGATCATCGCGACCGGCCACAGCACGAAGCCGAAGATCAGCGTGATCCAGCCGGCGATACCCACCGCCTCGGCCCAGGGGTGTCCACGCCGCCGCGCCACGTGGCCCGGCATCGAGCCCACCAGCCAGATGACGAGGACGATCACGGTCAGGACGATGGCCAGAACTATCCAGGCGAAGAGATCGAGGCCGCTCATTGCGCCGCGACCCTCTCGATGTCCGGCAGGCGCCAGCTCTTCTCGAAAAGAGCTTTCTGCGGACCATAGAAGCGGAAGATGATTTCCCATCCTCCACCGGCTTTGGTCGGAACCCAGTTGGACTCCTTGCCGCCGGGAGCGTTCGGGCCGAAGAAGATGTCGGCGGAGCCGTCGGGGTTGGTCTGCAGCCCTGGCGTGTTCGAGCCCCGGCTCGACCACTTCGTATCCCTGATGAGTCCGTGCGTCTCGCGATCGTAGACCGTGCCGGACCAGTAGAGCGAGACCGGCGCATTGGCCGGTACCGTTAGCCGGTAGGTGCTTCCCCCGTCGAGCGGCTTGCCCTCCTTGTCCCGGATCGTGACGAGATAGAATTGGCCCGTGCCAAGGTGCTTCACGCTGGAGAATGCGAACGAGTAGAACGCGCCGCGGTCGTCGACCGGGTAGACGTTCGGCTTGGCGAAGAGATTAGCCAGCCCCTCGGTGACGTCGTGGGCAACCGGCAGCGCCCATTGTCCGCCGTCATAGAAGGGCGGCTTGAAAAGACCTTCGTACCGGATATCGAGCCATCCGCGAGCGTCCCCGGCCGCCTCCTCAAGCATCTTCCGGGCTTCAGGACCGGGATTGAATGGTTTGCCCTTCTCGATGCCGATCGACTTGATCGGATCGATCATGGCCTTGTCGCGTTCAAGCCACGTCTCCCGCTGGATGAAGCGGTCGAGCGTCTGGAAAAAGCGGATGTCGTAAGGGATCGTGCTGTCGTAGATGACGTCGACTACGTCTATGAAGGCCGTCGAGGGCGGAGCGGCCGCCTGGGACAGTGGATAGAGCTTGATTTGCTTCGCGTAGGCGACAGCCTTCGCGACGTCGGCCTCGCTACCGCTACCGACGTTGGAGCGCAGCAGCGCGTAACCCATGTCCGTGTCGGACGCGAGAGGGATGTAGCCGTCAGGGATCTTCTCGGCGTAGCCCGGCGGCAGGATGAGGTACTTTCCGCCCTTCCCCTTGTCCGCTCCCGCCGGTCCCACGTCATCGAGCGCGGCTTGCCAGGCATCCATGATCGTTCCGGTGATCTCGCCTCCGCTTGCCGCCGGGATTTCGAGCACCACCGGACCTGCGCCCTTGGTGTTGACGAAAGGCATCAAGTAGATCGTGCTGGGATTGGGCGTGAGAGTCTGATTCTTCCAATCCGGAATTCGCGACCAGAATACGATCTGGTTTTCCCTGGCTCCGGCCTTCACCGCCGCTTGCAGCATCAGGTCGAAGTTGACGGCGGGCATGCCCCAGATCACGGCCTCGATCGCACGCGCGCGCATGCTTCGGGCCAGCAGATCGTCCCGACTTACAACCTGCGCCTGCGCCCAGCCTGTCCAGAACGCGATCACGAGCGCAATGAACAGTCGTTTGCTCATCGGAGATTCTCCCCTCCGGTCAAGGCGTCACGATGTTGAACCAGAAGGACGGCTTCTGGAACAGTCCGACGAACTCCGTCACCGCCTCCTTGCGCCCCTCCACCTTCACTTCTCCGGAGGCGATGGCTTGTTCTGCTTTCAACTCACCGGACTGCATGCGGTCGAAGGTCGCTTTGGAGAGCGTGATCTTGGCGTCGGTGGCCGCGGGCTTCTTGGAATAGTTCAGGACGCTGTTTTCCACGAACAGAGCGTAGGCTTGTCCGAGATCGTCAAAGGCCACGGTGAGAGAAAGCTTCTTGCCGGTAGCCTTCTCCGCATCGAGCTGCACTGCGAGGTAATCGAATGTCATCTCGGGCGGCATGGCCCTGACCGTGTCGGGCCCGGCCGTCTCGATGCTGCCGGCGTTGGGCACGCCGTGCCGAAGCTCGGATGCGCCCTGGAGATAGACCGAGCGCCATGTGCCGCTTTCAGCCTGATAGCCCATCTGTTCATAAGCGTCGGCAAGCAATTCTTTGGCTTCCTTATTATTGGGATCAGCAAAGACGACATGCTTGAGCGCTTCTGCGACCCAGCGGTATTCGCCCTTGTCGAAGTCCGCCTTCGACTTCTGCAGCACCGACGCCGCGCCGCCCATGTAGTCGACGTACTTCCTGGCCGCCTGTTCCGGAGGCAACTGGTCGAGGGTCGTTGGATTTGCGTCGTAGAAGCCCATGTAGAATTGGTAGACGGCGCGCGAATTGTGCTTCAACGAGCCGTAGTAGCCGCGATTGTACCAGGCCTTGTCGAGCTCCGGCGGCAGCTTGATCATCTCGGCGATCTCGACGCCCGTGTAGCCCCTGTTCATCAGGTGCACCGAGCGATCGTGGATGAACTTGTAGAGATCCCGCTGCTTCTTCCAGTAGTCGACGATCTTTGCGTTCCCCCACATCGGCCAATGATGGGCCTGAAACTTGACGTCCGTGACTTCGCCGTAAAGGTCGATCGTCTCGTTGATGTACTTCGCCCAGTTCAAGGCATTGCGCACCTGGGCGCCGCGCAGGGTGAGGATGTTGTGCATGGTGTTGGTCGTGTTCTCGGCCATCCACATCGCGCGAAACTGGGGAAGGTAGGTGTTCATTTCGGCGGGCGCTTCAGTGCCGGGAGTCATCTGGAAGATCATGCGCACGCCATCGATGACGACTTCCTCCCCGGTCTGCTTGATTTCGCGCGTGGGGAGGATCAGCCCGGTCGTGCCGTGGCTGACCGTCTGACCAAGTCCGGCATTCACGCCGCCCTGGGGGTTACGTGGCAACAGCGGTCCGTACATGTAGATGCCGCGGCGTCCCATCGCGTTACCGGCAATCACGAATTCGCTGATCGCATGTTCGGTGAAATTGAGCGGCGCAAGGATCTGGACCTTTCCGGCCCGCACGTCCGCCTCGTCGACAAGACCGCGCACGCCGCCGTAATGATCGCCGTGCGAGTGGCTGTAGACCACGGCGACGACAGGCCGGCGGCCGAGATGCTGACTGACGAGTTCATAGGCCTCTTTCGTGCTCTCGGTGTCGCTGCCGGCATCCAGCACGATCCAGCCCGTATCGCCCTGCACGAAGGTGACGTTGGCGAGGTTGTAGGCCCGCACCTGCGCGATGCGGTCGTGCACGCGGTAGAGACCGTACTGCATGTTGAGCTGGGCGTTGCGCCAGAGGCTTGGATTGACCGTTTCGGGCGCCGGCTTGTTCAGGTCGATGAATTTCTTGTAGCTCTCCAGATCCCAGACGATGCCGCCCTTCTCGTCGCGGATCGTCAGCGTTTCGGGCCTGGCAATGAGGCCGCGCGTCGCGTTGTCGAAGTCAACCTTGTCATCGAAATTGAGGTACTGCCGCAGCGCATCGTTCGCGGCTTTCGTTAGAGCCGTCGCAGGCTTGGGTTGCGTCCCGCTTGAAGATTGCGCTGCAGCGGCGGGAATGACTCCAGGCGACAACCCCAGCAATGCCAGGGCAGAGCCGGCCAACACAAGTTGGCGCCTGTCAGGTCCACCAGGGACGGTATCCTGGGTGGTGGGAGATTGTCGCGCTTCGCGAGAGATCATGGCTTCGCTCCGAATAGATCGCGCCGGGATTGGGCGGCGTCCCGTCCGCTGCGGGTTTACTGGCAATAATCCCAGAAGCCCTGCGTTCGGGATGGATCGGTGTAGTACCAGCACATCCCCGGCGCCGGCGCGGCACCGGCCCACGCCGCTGCGGTCGCCGCTGTCACGAAGCCAATGGCTGCGCCTGCGGCGATCGCGCCGCCCGC
The DNA here is from genome assembly GCF_016462955.1 of Bradyrhizobium sp. Classification (GTDB taxonomy): domain Bacteria; phylum Pseudomonadota; class Alphaproteobacteria; order Rhizobiales; family Xanthobacteraceae; genus Bradyrhizobium. The sequence continues at coordinate 11,357 of NZ_JAEMSD010000157.1, forward strand.
GGGCCAGCGATACCAGCCGGGCCGTGCCCAACGCACGCCGCCGCCGCGATAGCCAGGCCGGACCACTGTCGTTCGACGCACCGCAACGTTGCCTCGCGGTCCGACCACGGCGGTGCCACGCCGGACAACGGCACCGCCCCGCGGTCCGACCACAGCGCGTCCGCGATGCACGGTTGCACGTACCTGTGTGAAATCGTCTTGGAATCGGAAGGCTGATTGATGAGGCGCCAAGGGCGCTGCCTGAGTTGTTCCCGGGACGGCGCAGCAAACAGCGACCGTGAACAAAATCGTCGGCAAGATCCGGGAACCGACGGCAGATCGTACATAACCGAAGTCCAATCGACATGACTGCATTGTAAGGCCCTCCAATTTTCTTATCGGCCCGCGAACCGCGCGAGCGCCCATGTCGGCCTCTCGTGTCCCCGTTCGTCCTCCCTCGAATACGACACTCTTTGAGAGCCGTCCCGCACTGGTTGCAAATCTATGGTATCTCCCCTGACTGCTGATGTGATGCGCAGTTTGTGCCGATGCGACGCCTTGTCGCTTTCGGCCGAAAAATGGACGGTCTTTCAATCGGATGATGTGCGCGAGATTTGATTTAAATGGCCCACGCCGCTTTTCCGTCGCAATGGAGGCGAAGCATATGACGCGGAGCCGGAGAACGGGACATGCCGGGCGTCGTCGGGATCATCGGCCGGAACGGCGATTGCAGCACCATCAACTGCACTGAGATCGCGATCAACGGATTCGAGCAACTTCAGGCCGCCACGCCGACGAGCAGTTCCGAGATCATCCAGATCCAGCCCGGCCGCATGCAAGGTCGTCTGAAGCATGCGAGCGTCGCCGGAGTTTCACTTGGTTTCGGCACGTTCTCGCACGGGGTTATTTCGCGCGGCGTCTACAGCGATGACCGCGTGACGATAGGTTTCCTCACGGAGACCGGCAGGCAAAGAGCTCGCCAGCGTGGCACTGGCAGCATTCGGATCTGGTCTCCCGGCGTAGAGCACCAGAGCAGGTACGCCGCTGGCGTGTCCTTTGGTGCCATCTCGGCCTCGACCGGGGATATGGCCCGTTTCTTCGGACCCGACAGCCGGTTCAGCGAGCCGACAGCATGGCTGAGAAAGAGCGCGTTCCACACCAGCCCTGAGACGGGCGACGCTTCGGCCGGGGTCCTCAGACGCATCATGGCCGGTTTCGATCGACACGCGCGCAGGTTGGGGCCGTCCGAGGCGGAGTACTGGAAGCGAGCCATCATCGAAAGCGCCTGCTACGCGATTGCGAACTCAGAACAATCGGACCCCTTCGTTTCTTCACCGCAACGGCTGGTGAGGAGAACCCAGGAATACCTCGACGGTGCAGGCAATGCTCCCGTGCACATCTCGGAGCTTCTCTCGCATTTGCGGGTGTCCCGACGCGCGCTGCATCGAGCCTTCGACGAGATCCTTGGCATCCCGCCGATGAGGTACCTTCGGCAAAAGCGGTTGTGCGAGGCGCGGCTGCTTCTGCAACACGGAGCTGCAACCGATGTCACCGTGGCGGAGGTTGCCTTCAGGCAGGGCTTTGCCGATTTCAGCCGATTCTCGGCCTATTACCGCGCCCTCTTCGGTGAAAATCCATCCGAGACGTTGAACAGACATTCAATCCGGAGCTGACAGCAGGCGTCGACATCAGCAACCCGCCTTGCACTTATGCCTGCTTCTTCTTCCCCTTCGCTGCCCTCGGCACCGGCTGCGGCTCGGGATTGCCCTCGATCGAAGACAAGCGTCCCGCCACGAACGTGTAGATGCCGGCGCGCGGACCGGTGGTCCAGGTCACGACGGCGACGCGGCGGCCGGCGGCATCGTTGGACACGCTGACATCGGAGGGCGCGCCGATGCCGCGCACCACGTCGCATTCGGTGTGGCCCAGCGCGACCGTGCCGCAGGCGCCGTCGGCGCTGACGAGGTCCTCAGCCGCGACCGGCTTGTCAGGGGTCAGCGGCGGCGATTCGATCGAGATGTTCTTGATGAA
>NZ_JAEMSD010000158.1 GCF_016462955.1 Bradyrhizobium sp.
CCTGCTCGCCAACACCGGCGATGGTCCGGTTCACCGCAACAAGTCGCTGATCTGCGTGCCCATGAAGAGCAAGGGTGTCACTGTCGCGCGAAAACTCGACAAGATGGGCATGCGCTCCTCCGACACGGCGCAGATCTTCTTCGATAATGTCCGCGTGCCCAAGCGCAACCGGATCGGCGAGGAGGGCAAGGGCTTCACCTACCAGATGATCCAGTTCCAGGAGGAGCGGCTATGGGGCGCGGCGGCCTGCCTGAAGTCGCACGAATACATCATCAACGAGACCATCGCGTACACCCGCAACCGCAAAGCCTTCGGCCAGAGCATCCTCGACAACCAGGTCGTGCACTTCAAGCTTGCGGAGATGCAGACCGAGGTCGAGCTGCTGCGCGCGCTGATCTATCGCGCCGCCGAGCAACTGGTGGCGGGCGAAGACGTGACGCGGCTTGCGACCATGGCCAAGCTCAAGGCCGGCCGGCTCGGCCGAGAGCTTACTGACGCCTGCTTGCAATATTGGGGCGGAATGGGCTTTACCAACGAGACGCCGGTCAGCCGCGCCTATCGCGACAGCCGCCTGACCTCGATCGGCGGCGGTGCCGACGAGGTCATGCTGATGGTGCTGTGCAAGATGATGGGCACGCTGCCCGGCAGCAAAGGGAGTGCTTGATGATCACGCTCTATCATTGCGACGCTGCGCGCTCGTTCCGTCCGCTCTGGATGCTGGAGGAGATGGAGCTGCCGTACGAATTGAAGATGCTGCCGTTTCCGCCGCGCGTCTTCGCCAAGGAGTACCTTGCGCTCAATCCGCTCGGCACGATTCCCTTCATGGTCGACGGCGAGACGAAGATGACGGAATCCTCCGGCATCTGCCATTACCTCGGCATCAAATACGGCCCGACGCCGTTGATGGTCGGTCCCGAGGATCCCGCCTATGGCGCCTTCCTGAACTGGATGTATTTCAGCGACGCCACGTTAACCTTCCCGCAAACGCTGGTGCTGCGATACAGCCAGCTCGAGCCGGAGGAACGGCGCAATCCGCAGGTTGCCGGCGACTACGCCAAATGGTTCCTGGGACGCCTGCGAGCCGTGGAGGCAGCGACTGCAAATGCCGAAACTTTGTGCGCCGGCCGCTTCACCGCCGCGGACATCGTCATCGGCTACGCGCTTCGCCTGGCGAGTAACATCGGGCTGGCCAAGGATTTTGGGCCAAATGTCGCAGCCTATTGGGCACGCCTCCAGCAGCGCGACGGCTTCAAGCGCGCCGTTGCTGCGGAGCAAAAGGCGGGTGCCGAGCAGAATGTTGCGCCAAGGGTGCGGGAGTAAGTTATCAGGTTGTCATTCCGGGGCGATGCGCAGCATCGAACCCGGAAACTCGAGGTTCCCCAGTGCGCAATTGCGCACCTGAGGTTCGGTCTGCGACCGCCCTGGAACGATGCAACATGTTTCGATGACAGCGCTATCCCACCGTGACAGCGCCCAAATTTCCGCTAAGGTGACCTCCGTCCGCAGCGGCCAGAGAGCCGCGCGAGGAGGATCCCAATGGAAGATAAAGGTCGCGAATCCGACCATTTGATGCTGATCACGCCCGAGCGCGTTTTCTATGCCGGGCTGCTCGGCCGTCCCCGCAAGCGCACCCCCGGTAGCTGCCACGTCTATGTGGCGGTGAAGGGCAGTCTGCATTTGACCGTCGACGACGTCCATACCTCGGACGAATTGGTCGTGACCCTGCCGAACCAGCGGCACACCATCGCCAGCGACTATCGCACCGTCGTCAGCGTGACGCTGGAGCCGGAGAGCGTGCCGGATGGCGTGATCGAGGCGCTGGCCGAGCGGCTGCGCGGTCCGGACAAGGCCTTCTACGCCCGTAAAATTCTCGCCGCCTACGCGCTGCTGCGCCAGCGCCGCTACGGCGACATCACCACCGCCGAGTTCGATGAGATGTGCTTTGGCGAAGCGCTGCCGCGCCGCGTGCTCGATCCCCGCGTGATGCGTGCGGTCGCCCGCATCGGACGCTTCTCCGGCGAGCCGGTGACGGCGGATACGTGTGCGGCGGAGGCGGGCCTCTCGGCTTCGCGCTTCCTGCATCTGTTCAAGGAAGAGACCGGCATCTCCTTCCGCTCGTTCCGCGCCTGGAAGCGCGCACGGCATCTACTGCACTTCGCCAACCAGGACCTCAACCTCGCCCATCTCGCGCAGGACATCGGCTATCCCGATTCCACGCATTTCAGCCACTCGATCCGTCGCTTCTACGGCTTGAAGCCGCGCGCGATCTTCGTCGGCTCGCGCGACCTTGCGATCTATCGCAGCACCGAGACGGTGCGGATGGCGGAGGCTTCGTAACTTCGTAGGGTGGGTTAGCCGATCAGATGCGCGAAGCGCAGCTGCTCGCGTAACCCACCTCTTCAATTTCCACGGAGGCAGGCAGTGGTGGGTTACGCCTTCGGCTAACCCACCCTACGAATTCGTCGTTTTTCCCAGCTTCTCCGCGCAAGAAGCCGCATGCCTCGCGTCACATGATCGCAAGCGTTGAATTCTCAACGTGCGAGATATCTTGGCATGACCGACAAGGCCGTCATCACCTGTGCGCTGAACGGCGTGCTCACCGACCCCAAGCAGCACAACGTGCCCGTGACGCCCGAGCAGATGGCGCGCGAGGCCAAGGCTGCATTCGACGCCGGCGCCTCCGTCATGCACATCCATTTGCGGCAGCAGGCGCCGGGCAAGGGACACCTGCCGTCCTGGGAGGTTGCGGTCAGCAAGGAGATCCAGCAGGCGATCCGCGAAGCCTGCCCCGGTGTCATCATCAACCACACCTCGGGCGTGTCAGGGCCGAACTACTCCGGCGCGCTCGATTGCATCCGCGAGACGAAGCCTGAGATTGCCGCCTGCAACGCCGGCTCGCTGAACTATCTGAAGGTGAAGGCCGACAACAGCTGGGCCTGGCCGCCGATGATGTTCGACAATGCGGTCGAGAAGGTGAAGGACTATCTCGACGTCATGAACGCGGTCGGCACCATCCCGGAGTTCGAGTGCTTCGACGTCGGCATTGTCCGCTGCGTCGGCATGTACACCCAAGTCGGCATGTACAAGGGGCCGCTCGAATACAATTTCGTCATGGGCGTCGCTTCCGGCATGCCTGCCGACCCTGAATTGCTGCCGATCCTGATCAAGCTGAAGCGGCCCGAAGCGCATTTCCAGGTCACCGCCATCGGCCGCGAGGAGATCTGGCCGCTGCACCAGCGCTGCGCCGAGCTCGGCGGCCATCTGCGCACGGGCCTCGAGGACACCTTCTATCTCGCCGACGGCAAGAAGGTGACCTCGAACGGGCAGCTGATCGAAGCTGTCGCCGCCTGCGCAAGGCGAGCGGGGCGCGAGATCGCGAGCCCCGCCGAGGCGCGGAAGATCTTTGGGACGAATCGCTGAATATCCCCGTCGTTCCGGGGCGATGCGCAGCATCGAACCCGGAACCTCGAGATTCCGGGTTCACGCTTCGCGTGCCCCGGAATGACGATCAAGGTCTGTCATGTCCATCCTCGAAAACACCATCTCCCCCGGCAGCGCCGCCTACCAGGCCAACCGCGACGGCATGCTCGGCCTGATCGACCGCATGCGCGCGCTCGAAGAGCGGACGCGCGCAGCATCTGCCGCGGCAAAGGACCGTTTCCACAAGCGCGGACAATTGCTGCCGCGCGAGCGCGTCGCGCTGGTGCTCGATCCCGGCGCGCCCTTCATTGAACTGTCGACGCTTGCGGGCTACATGTTCGATGTGCCGGATGCGAACAAGAGCGTGCCGGGCGGCGGCGTCATCGCCGGCATCGGCTTCGTTTCGGGTATCCGCTGCATGGTCAGCGCCAATGACGCCGGCATCGATGCCGGTGCGCTGCAGCCTTATGGCCTCGACAAGACCCTGCGGGTGCAGGAGCTCGCGCTGGAGAACAAGCTGCCTTATGTCCAGCTGGTCGAAAGCGCCGGCGCCAATCTGCTGCGCTACCGCGTCGAGGATTTCGTCCGCGGCGGCAACATCTTTCGTAACCTGGCGCGGTTGTCGGCCGCCGGCCTGCCGGTCGTCACCGTCACCCACGGCTCGTCTACGGCCGGCGGGGCCTACCAGACGGGTCTGTCCGACTACATCGTCATGGTCCGGGGCCGCACCCGCGCCTTCCTCGCGGGGCCGCCGCTGCTGAAGGCCGCCACCGGCGAGATCGCGACCGAGGAAGAGCTCGGCGGCGCCGAGATGCACACGCAGATCTCCGGCCTCGGTGACTATCTCGCCGAAGACGATCGCGATGCCCTGCGGATCGCGCGCGAGATCATGGCGGCGCTGGAATGGGAGCGGCCCGGCAAAGCGCCGGCGCAATTCAAGCCGCCGCGCTACGACCAGGACGAGCTGCTCGGCATCATGCCGATGGACCACAAGCGTCCCGTCGACATGAAACAGGTGATCGCGCGCATCGTCGACGATTCCGACTTCACCGAGATGGCGCCGAATTACGGGCCCGCCACGGTGTGCGGCCATGCCCGCATCGAAGGGCAGGCCATCGGAATCATCACCAACAACGGCCCGCTGGATCCCGCCGGCGCCAACAAGGCCACGCACTTCATCCAGGCCTGTTGCCAGACCCGCACGCCGATCCTCTATCTCAACAACACCACCGGCTACATGGTCGGCAAGGCCTATGAGGAGGCCGGCATGATCAAGCACGGTTCCAAGATGATCCAGGCCGTCACCTCGGCGACGGTGCCGCAGATCACCATCTATTGCGGCGCCTCGTTCGGTGCCGGCAATTACGGCATGTGCGGTCGTGGCTTCCATCCGCGCTTCTGCTTCTCCTGGCCAAACGCCAAGACTGCCGTGATGGGCGGCGAGCAGGCCGCAGAGACCATGGCGATCGTGACCGAGGCGGCCGCGGCGCGGCGCGGCAAGCCGATGGAGAAGGACAGACTGGAGGCCATGAAGACTGAGATCATCGGCGTGTTCGATGGGCAGATGGACGTGTTCTCGACCAGCGCCCGCGTGCTCGACGACGGCGTGATCGATCCGCGCGACACCCGCGCGGTACTGTCGGAAGTGCTCGCGATCTGCCGCGAGGGCGATGCGCGCACGCCGCAGCGCATGCAATTCTCGGTGGCCCGCCCATGAGGAACGGATCAGTGCAGCACCGGCCGTTCTTCAGGGTTCTGGTCGCCAATCGCGGCGAGATTGCACTCCGCGTGATGCGGAGCGCGCGAAAACTCGGCCTCGGTGTCGTCGCCGTCTATTCGGATGCGGATCGCGATGCGCTCCATGTGAAGCAGGCGGATCAGGCCGTGCGCATCGGCGAAGCCCTGCCGGCGCAATCCTATCTCAACATTCCCGCGATCATTGCCGCGGCCAAGGCGAGCGGCGCCGATGCCGTTCACCCCGGCTACGGCTTCCTCGCCGAAAACGAAGACTTCGCGCAGGCCTGCAAGGATGCCGGTCTCGTCTTCATCGGCCCGTCGCCACAGGCGATCGAGGCGATGGGCAACAAGGCCGGCGCCAAGGAGATCATGAAGAAGGCCGGCGTGCCCTGCGTGCCCGGCTACCAAGGTGCGGACCAGGGCGACGAGGTCATGCTCGCCGAAGCCAGGAGGATCGGCTTTCCCGTGATGATCAAGGCGGTCGCGGGAGGCGGCGGCCGGGGCATGCGGCTGGTCTCCGACGCGGCCTCGTTTGCCGATGCGCTGCGCAGTGCGCGTTCCGAGGCGAAAGCCGCGTTCGGCGATCCCACCGTCATCCTCGAACGCGCCATCCAGAACCCGCGCCACATCGAGATCCAGGTGTTCGGCGACAGCCACGGCAATGCCATCCATCTCGGCGAGCGCGACTGCTCGGTGCAGCGGCGGCACCAGAAGCTGATCGAGGAGGCGCCGTCGCCCGCCGTGACGCCGGAGCTGCGAGCCAGGATGGGCGAGGTCGCGGTCGCCGCGGTGAAGGCGCTGCGCTACGAGGGCGCCGGCACGCTCGAATTCCTGCTCGATGCCAGCGGCGCGTTCTACTTCATGGAGATGAACACGCGCCTGCAGGTCGAGCATCCCGTGACGGAAGCCGTCACCGGGCTCGATCTCGTCGAGCTGCAATTGCGCGTCGCCCGCGGCGAGCCGTTGCCTGTGAAACAGCAGGACATTCGTTTCGAAGGTCACGCCATCGAGGTGCGGCTGTGCTCGGAGGATGCATCGCAGGATTTCATGCCGCAATCCGGCCGCATGGTGCGCTGGCAGGTGCCGGACGGCATCCGCGTCGAGCACGCGCTGCAGTCGGGCACGGAGATCCCGCCGTTCTACGATTCCATGATCGCCAAGGTCATCAGCCATGGCGCCACGCGCGAGGAGGCGAGGGGGCGGCTGATCGTCGGCCTCGAGCAGCTCACCGCGCTGGGTGTGACGACCAATCAGGCGTTCCTGCTGTCGTGTCTACGTCATCCCGGCTTTGCCAGGGGCGAAGCGACGACGGCGTTCATCGGAGCGCATCGCGACGAGCTCCTTGCTTCGCATGCAGACGCGGCGTTCGAGACGGCGGTCGCAGGTCTGCTGCTCTACGTCACGAGCCCGCGCGCGCCATCGTGGCAAAGCGGGCGGAGCCTTGCCGCCACCTTTCCGCTGCCGGCGAAAATCGAAATCGCCGGTCATGCGCATGAGCTCGACATCACGCGCGAGCGCGACGGCAGCTACATTGTTGCCGCCGAAGGCCGCCAAGACAAATTCGAGATCGACCAACTCGATCCCGATGCCGTCCGCTTCCGTCACGCCGGCGTGATGGACAGCGCCAAATTCCTGCGCGATGGAGATCGACTCTATCTCCAGCACCGGGGCATTCCGCTCGCCATCATCGATCTCACCCTCGCTGCGCCGAAGGCGGCCGCAACGAATGGCGGCGACGGTAAGGTGCGCGCCGCCATGAACGGCCGCGTCGTTGCCGTCCTGGTCAAACCGGGCGACCGCGTCGCCGCCGGCCAGCCGGTGCTGACGCTCGAGGCGATGAAGATGGAGCACGTCCACAAGGCCGGCATCGACGGCGTGGTCAGCGCGATCGACGTCGCCGAGGGCGAGCAGGTCACGACGGGCCGGATCGTGGCGGAGATCGGTGCGGGGTAGCCTCCCCACAATGGCCAGCCGCGAAGCAACGCGAGGCAGATCGAACGAAAATCCAGCTATTTCTGCCAGTTACCGGTTCACAAGAACTTCTTTTCGGGCACATTGAACATTGTTCAATCATGCGCTACCAATATTGAACGATGTTCAATCATTGGAGCTGCGCATGCTGCCCGTCGATCACCCCGTAGGAGCGACCCCTGCCAGGCTGCCTTCAGCAGCGCGCCGCTTCGCAGTCGGCCGGCTGGATGCCCGCGAAAAATACCTGGGCGGTGCGCTCCTCGTCCTGACGCTCACCGCGCTGCTGGCGCCAGTGCTGCCTGCCTCGGCCTGGCACATCCCGCATTACGTCGACAGCCGCGCGTGGCTCGGCGTGCCCAACGCCGGCGATGTGCTGAGCAATCTCGCCTTCCTCGCCATGGGCGTATGGGGTTCGGAGCGGCTGCGCGCCCGTCATCCTGCGCCCGTCGGGGCGAGCTGGTTCTTCGTGGGGCTGATCCTCACCTGCATTGGCTCGGGCTTCTATCATCTCGACCCCGACCTGCCGCAGCGGCTCGTGGCCGATCGTCTCGGCATGGCGGTGGCCTTCGCGGGATTTCTGGGCATCGCCGCCAGTGAACGCATCAGCGTGCGTGCCGGCGAAGCGGTGCTGGTGCTGACGATGATCGCGGGCCCGTTGGCGGCCTGGGTGGCCCGCGAGAATCTCACGCCTTGGGCGGTCGTGCAGTACGGCGGCATGGCTCTCGCCGTGGGCCTCGCGTTGACGCGCCCGCGGCCCGGCGCAATCGGCGTGCCGCTCGGCAGCGTGCTCTTCTTCTATGTGCTCGCCAAGCTTCTCGAGTTGGGCGATGTGACGCTGTTTGAAGCGACCGGGCACATGGTCTCGGGCCACACGCTCAAGCACCTCGCCGCCGCGCTCGCGGCCTGGCCGGTGATCCGGGCGTTGCGCCCTACTGGCCCTGCCCCGTTCCCTCATTGAGCAGACACGCCACCTGATGCCCGTCGCCGGCATCCAGCAGCGCCGGTCGTTCCGTTTTGCATCGCGCCATCGCAAACCGGCAGCGGGTGTGGAATGCGCAGCCTGACGGTGGATTGACCGGGCTCGGCACGTCGCCATCGACCAGTGGCGCGAGCTTCTTCGCCAGCGGGTTGGGCACGGGGACTGAGGCGAGCAGCGCCTGCGTGTAGGGATGCCTGGGATTGCGGAACAGCTCGTCCTTGCCGGCGATCTCGACGATGCGGCCGAGATACATCACCGCGACGCGGTGGCTGATATGGGCGACCACGGCGAGATCGTGCGCAATGAAGAGGTAGGAAAAGCCATGCTGTCGCTGCAGGTCGATCAGGAGGTTGATCACCTGCGCCTGGATCGAGACGTCGAGCGCGGACACCGGCTCGTCGCAGACGATCAGGCGCGGCCCCAGCGCCAGCGCGCGCGCGATGCAGATGCGCTGGCGCTGGCCGCCGGAGAATTGATGCGGAAAGTTACGCATCTGGTCGGGCCGCAATCCGACCTGCTCGAACAGTGTTGCGACGCGTGCCTCCAGCGCCTTGCCAGTCGCAAGGCCGTGCACGGCAAGCGGCTCGCCAACGATGTCGCCCGCATTCATGCGCGGATTGAGCGAAGCAAAGGGATCCTGGAACACGATCTGCATCGAGCGGCGGTGCGGGCGCAGGGCCGCCTTGGAGAGGCGGGTGATGTCCTCGCCGTCGAGACGGATTCGGCCCGAGGTCGGCTCGACCAGGCGAAGCACGCTGCGCGCCACCGTCGATTTGCCGCAGCCGGATTCGCCGACGAGCCCGAGCGTCTCGCCGGCATGAACGGAAAACGAGACGCCGTCGACCGAGTGGACGGTGCCGACCTGCCGACGCAGCACGCCGGCGCGCACCGGGTAATATTTCTTGAGGTCGGTGACTTCGAGCAGCGCTTCGGTCATGCCACCTCCGCGACGTCTTCCGCGCGCCAGCACGCCGCGAGATGACCGCTGCCCCAGTCCGCTAGCGGCGGATATTCCGCCTCGCACCGTTTGATGGCGAGCTTGCAGCGCGGCGCGAAGGCGCAGCCCTTCGGTAATCGCACCAGCGACGGTACCGTGCCGGGGATTTCGTTCAGCCGCGCCTGCGCGGGGACGCCGGAGGCCGGCACGGCCGGGATCGAGGCCATCATTCCGCGCGTATAGGGGTGCTTCGGTGCGGCGAACAACGCCTCGACGCTGGCCTCCTCGACCTTGCGCCCCGCATACATCACGATGACGCGCTGCGCGGTTTGTGCCACCACGCCGAGATCGTGCGTGATCAGCACGAGCCCGGTGCCGAGCTCCTTCTGGAGATCGAGGATCAGCGCTAGGATCTGCGCCTGGATGGTGACGTCGAGCGCCGTGGTCGGCTCGTCGGCGATCAGCAGCGCCGGCCGGCAGGCCAGCGCCATCGCGATCATCGCGCGCTGGCGCATGCCGCCGGAGAGCTGGTGCGGATACTCTCGTGCGCGCCGCCCCGGCTCGGGAATGCGGACCAGCCGCAGCATCTCGACCGCGATGCCTTGCGCCTCCTTCGACGTGATGTTCCGGTGCAGCCGCACGGCCTCGACGATCTGGTCGCCGATCCGCATCACCGGATTGAGCGAGGTCATCGGCTCCTGGAAGATCATGGAGATCCGATTGCCGCGGACCGCCCGCATCCGCGCCTCATCCAGCGCCAGCAGCTCGGTGCCTTCGAGCGTGACGGAACCACCGACGATGCGGCCGGGCGGATCGGGCACGAGCCGCATCAAGGACAGCGCGGTGACGCTCTTGCCGCAGCCGGATTCGCCGACGATCGCCAGCGCTTCGCCGCGCCTCACGCTGAAGGAGAGATCGTCGACAGCCTTGAACAGGCCGGAATTGGTGAAGAACACCGTCTTCAGGTTCTTCACGTCGAGCACGAGATCGGATGTATCAGCCATCAGCCGCGCTGCCTCGGATCCAGGATGTCGCGCAGCGCGTCGCCGAACAGATTGGCGCCGAACACGGCGAGGCTGATGGCGATGCCTGGAAAGATCACCAGCCACGGCGCGGTACGGACATATTCGGCGGCGGATTCGGAGAGCATGCGTCCCCACGACGGATAGGGCTCGGGAATGCCGAGGCCGAGGAAGGACAGCGAGGCTTCGGTCAGGATGGTCGAGCCGAGCTGCGCGGTGGCGAGCACGATCAGCGGCGCCAGCGTGTTCGGCAGCACGTGGCGCAGCGCGATCCGCATCTCGCTCATGCCGATCGATTTGGCGGCCTCGACGAACGGTTGCTCGCGCAGCGCCAGCGTATTGGCGCGAATGACGCGCGACACGGTCGGGATCAGCGGGATGGCGATGGCGATGATGACGTTCGGCAGGGACGGTCCGAGAGCCGCGGTCATGATCAGCGCCAGCACCAGCAATGGCAGCGCCTGGAGCACGTCGGAGACGCGCTGGAACACGAGATCGACCCAGCCCGAGAGATAGCCCGAGGTGAGCCCGACGATCACGCCGATGATGCCGCCGAGCGCGGTCGAGCCGATGCCGACCGCCAGCGAGATCCGCGCCCCGTGGATGATGCGGCTGAACACGTCGCGGCCAAAGGAATCGGTGCCCATCCAGTGGGCCCAGCTCGGGCGCGCCAGCGCGCGGGCCGAATCGACCGTCAGCGGATCATAACGCGCGATGACATCGGCGAAGATCGCGGTCAGCACGAACAATGTCATGATGGCGAGCCCGGCCGCGCCCAGCACATGCCGCTGCGCCATGAACAGCACGCGTCGCCAGCCGCCGGTCGCATATGCCCCGGCCCGCCGGAGTTCGACGTCGAAGTCAATCGCGGCCATTTACCTCTCCGCGGGCAGGAACACCTCTCCCCATCGGGGAGAGGTCGGCGCGCAGCGCCGGGTGAGGGGGCTCAGGACGGAGTGTAACCCCTCACCCGGACCGCATCTTTCGATGCGGTCCGACCTCTCCCTACGGGAGAGGTGGAGCACCGCCGTCGCGTCAGATTGTTCGGATCTCATGCAGCTAATCCGTGTACCTGATCCGCGGGTCGAACACCGCGTAGAGCATGTCGACGGCGAAATTGGCGAACACCACCACGACGGCGATGAACATTACGAGGTTCTGCACGATCGGATAGTCGCGCCAGCGGATCGCCTCGACCAGATAGCGCGCGACGCCCGGTATGTTGAACACAGTCTCCGTGACGATCAGGCCGCCGATCAGGAACGCCGCCTCGATGCCGATCACGGTAATCACGGGCAGGATCGCGTTCTTCAGCGCGTGCTGATAGTTCACTGCCGCTTCCGAGGCGCCCTTGGCGCGGGCGGTGCGGATATAGTCCTGCCTCAGCACCTCCAGCATCGAGGAGCGGGTGATGCGCATGGTCAGCGCCGCGCTGCGGAAGCCGACGGCGGCCGCCGGCACGGCATAGGTGGCGAACGCTTCGAGCCAGCTCTGCGGATTGGGATTGAAGATCGGCATCTGATTGAACATCGCCACCGACGCGGTGAGGATCAGCAGGCCGAGCCAGAACGAGGGCAGCGACAATCCGCTGAGGCTGACGACGCGAAGTGCGTAATCGAGTTTCGTCCCCTGCTTCACCGCGCTGATGACGCCGAGCGGAATTCCGATCGATGCCGAGAACAGCAGCGCAAGGCCGGCGAGCTTTGCCGTGATCGGGATCCGCGGCAGGATTTCCTGAAGCGCCGGTTTCTCCGAGACGTAGGAGTAACCGAAGTCGCCGCGCAGGAAACCGCTGATCCAGTGCCAATATTGCACGATCAGCGGCCGGTCGATGCCGAGCTCCTTTTCCAGGTTGGCCTTGTCGGCGGGATCGACATAGCCGGCGGCGGCGAACAGGATGTCGACGATGTTGCCGGGCACGATGCGCAGCAGGAAGAAGATGACGATCGAGATCCCGAACAGGGTCACGAGCATCAGCAACAGGCGCCGCACCAGATAGGCAAACATGCACCGCCTCCCGTCGAACCCGTCAGCCGCGCGTGGGGTGGGCTATTTGTCCAGCCACACATCCTCGTAGCGATAGCCGTTGTAGGAGCTGTTGGTCATGACGGTGAGGCCCTTGACGTAGGGCTGCCAGCAGCTGCCCATGCGGCTGTGGAAGACGATGGGGCGTGCGACGTCCTCCTGCAGCTTCTTGTCGATGTCCCAGACCAGCTTCTTGCGCTTCTCGACATTGGTCTCCTGCGACTGCACGTCGAACAGCTTCTCGATATCCTTGTTGCAGTAATTGGTGTAATTGCGCTCCGAGCCGCAGGAATAGTTCTCGTAGAAGGACTGGTCGGGATCGTCCACGGCGTTGCCGGTGAGATTGAGCCCGATCATGTAGTCCTTGCGCGCGACCTTCGGGAACCAGTTCGCGGTCTCGACCACGTCGACCTCGCCGTCGATATAGATGGACTTGAGCTGGTCGATCAGGATCACCGCGGGATCGCGATAGATCGGGATGTTGCGGGTGGAGACCTTGACGGCGAGATGCTTGTCCGGACCATAGCCGGCCTTCTGCATCAGTTTTTTCGCCTCCTCGCGGTTGGCCTTCACGTCGGGGCCGTAGCCGGGAATGGCCTCCAGCATCTCCTTGGGCATGCCCCACAGGCCGTTCGGCGGCGGCAGCATGGTGCCGCCGATGTCGCCCTGACCTTCGAACATGATCGAGATGAAAGCCTTGCGGTCCAGCGCCATCGCCATGGCGCGGCGGATGTCGACGTTGTCGAACGGCGGCGAGGACGAATTGACGATGATGTTGGTCGACACGTTGGTCGGCGCGATCTCGCAGATCGCGTTCGGCGCCTGCGATTTGACGTCCTTCACCAGCGGGATCGTCACCTCGGTCGGAAACGTCATGTCGAACTTGCCGGCGACGAAGGCGAGGATCGCGGTCGAGCGGTTCGGGATGATGGTGAGCTCGATGCCCTCGAGATAGGGCCGGCCCTTGCGCCAGTAATCGGAATTGCGGGTCAGCTTGATGGATTCATTGGCCTTGAACTCGACGAACTTGAAGGGGCCGGTTCCGATGGGATTGGTGCGCATCTCCGCCGGCGAGACATGGCAGGGATAGACCGGGGTGTAGCCCGAGGCGAGCAGCGCCAGCAGCGAAGGCTGCGGCCGTTTCAGGTTGAAGGAAACCTCGAGGTCGCCGTTGGTCGAGATGTCGTTGACCTGGTCGTACCAGGACTTGCGCGGATTCTGCCGGAACTTCTGCTTCGCCTTCCCCATCAGCATGTCGAACGTGCATT
>NZ_JAEMSD010000159.1:0-770 GCF_016462955.1 Bradyrhizobium sp.
TCGCCCTTGCGGACCTGCGCGCCGAGCGCCTGCCACTGGCGATAGGTGCCCCAGATGCCGGCGGGAAAGCCGGCGGCGTGCGCGGCGGCCCAGAGTGCGATGACGTTGACGCCACGATAGGCCTTGCGCGAGGCGACGTTGACGGGCGTAGTGATGGCCGATCCGTCGTGGTGCCAGGGCATCCGGTACTGGTCGGCGCCGGCCTCGATGGCGGCGATGATCTGGCTGGTGACACGCTCGTAGATGTCGTTCCGGGGCTGGGGTGTGCGATCGGTGGTCATGGCTGCCTCCTGTGTTCGCCCTCTCCGTCGAGGGCGAGGCGGCAGGGGCAGACGCGGGAAGCCGGGCCGTCACACCCTGTTCTCGGTGCTGGTGCGGAACAGGGTTGATGGGCCGGCAGCGTCTGCCACAACCCGAGCCCTGCCTCGACGGGCGAGCACGGGAGGCAGCCATGACCGGCGAGCGGCGCCTGGACCGGTCAGGATGAAGCGCGGCTGTCAGCCGGTGCCGTCCAGAGGCGGACGCCGCAACGGGACGACCCTGGCGTCCACGGATCGAGACAGCTCCGCTCGCAGACCTTCGATGACGGCATCTCGCTCGGCGAGCTGCAACGTCAGCATCTGGATGTGCTGCGCGAGCGTCCGGGTGAGCGCCCGCAGCTCCGCCATCTCGGCACCACGCACGGCGCGTAGTTCCGCTTCCAGAGCATGGATGCGTTCCTTGAGGGCCCTGGGCGACGATCGCCGCAGGCGGGCTTCGGCCGCGCGGAG
>NZ_JAEMSD010000159.1:780-6932 GCF_016462955.1 Bradyrhizobium sp.
CCGGTTCGCCGTCGCTCGGCTGACGCCGGCCTCGCGCGCCAGGTTGGCGACGGTCAGCGCCCCGTCGGTGCGTTCAGGGCGGCCGTCGAGCAACCGCTTCATGGCAGCCCTTAGCGCCGCTTGGCTCTTCGGCCCGAGCGCGGTCATGCGTCACCGTCCATGAGAGGCGCGATCAGCCGGCACTTGCGCTCGTTGTCCCGCAGGATCGCCGTGCGCTGCAGCGGCGATAGACGCCGGTCGGCCAGAAGCGCTTCGCCCTCGACGATCGAGGCCTGCCACGGTTCGCGGTGCCGGGCGGTCAGGCAGGCGTTCGGGCACCGGTCGGGGCTGCAGCGCGATAGGGCCGGCGCCGTCCGCTCGGCATCTGGCGCGCCGGTGAGGCAGAGCGCGGTCGCTGCATCGAACAGGCAGTCGTTGAGGAAACCGACATGCAGGGTCCGCCCGAGATGGGCAACCATGGTGCGCAGCCGCTTGCGGTCCAAGATCCGGCCGGGAAGATCGCCAAGTTCCTCCTGCACGCGGCCGAACTCGCGTCGCAGTCGCGCAGCACCCGGTCCCGCCGGGCCTTCACGGCGAAGATAGGCCTCGTAATGGGCGACAATGTCGTCGAGCTGGCCGAGTGCACGTTCGCGCTCGATCGCCAAGCGGAAGTCGGCCTGCGCCGATCCGGCATAGCCTTCGAACATGGCGACCGAGGCGTGCTTGTACTGGATCTTGCCGGCGACCGTGCCGAACGGCCGGTTGGCGATGTACCAGGCGATCGTGCGTCGGAGCTGCCGGGTCGTAAACTTCCAAGGCTCGTCGCCGATGCGCGGAATCGCCGGCGCGGCCTCCGAGCGCGTGTCGAGGCCCTCGCGGAAAAGGTTGAGTGTCGGCGTTGCACCCATCCCGAGATGATCGTTGCTCCAGGGCCAGTCCTTCAGCGCCACCCACAAGGATGACAGTTCCTTCTCTCGGCGATTGCGTGCCGAGAGAACCTCCATCACCGCGACGGCGCGAGCGACGGGCTCGATCGTGATCCAGTCGGCCGTGACGCCGCGCGCGCCATGGCGCTTGTACACCGTGCTGCGCAGCCGGTACCGCTCGACCAGGCCGTCGGCGCTGCGCACCGGCGACACGCAACCCGGCTGCATCGCCTGCACCTCGCTGTCGCGCATGCCGGTGAGGTAGGCGCAGACGAGATAGCAGGCGCCCTGCAACATCCGTTCTTCGCGGGCGAGGCTGAGGCCGTCGAAGCGCTCGCGCCATGGCAGTCCGGTGTCCGGATCGATCGAGATCGGCGTATCGAGCCCGCCGATCTCGGTTCCGAGCTCGGCGGCTGCCTTCTCGATCAGTCGTGCAGTCGGCTCGGACTGGCTGATGCGGCCGCTCTGCGGAGCGCCGGCGTGAAGGCGCATCAGATGGAGATTGTAGGGCGGGGTCTCTTCGCCGGTGAGCGGGTCGATGCGGCGGGCCACATTGGGCGCGTGCTCCCAGATCGGCACGCCTCGGCCCATGGCCCGGCGCACGTCGAGCCACTTGGCCACGCGGGCGCGATAGTTCTTGGCCACGGCCCGTCCGGCCCGCGCGTCCCGCGCCATCAATCGGGCGCAGCGGGCTTCGAGAGCGTCAAGCTCGGCCCGCGCCGCGAGGATATCGGGCGCATAGACCTCGACATACTTGAGCGCCCAGCGCAGCATGGCGCCGATGACCGGCTCGGGAATGCGCGGCGTGGCGTTCTCGGCGGGCGCTGGCGGCCGGCCGGCAACGCGGTGCGCCGCACGTCCACGCCACGGCAGGAAACCGATGCCGCCGCCGGTTAGCCATGGCGCCAGGTGATGCAGGTCGATCGGCACCTCGACATACTTCACCGTCTCGTGAGGCGTTCGCCGTCCGCCGTCACGGGCATACGCCAGATAGGCGTCGAGCAGCGCCTGATCGATCCGGCTGAGATCGACGGCGCCAGTCCTTGCGCGGAGGAACGCGGCGAAATGCTGGATGTAGCGCAGCAGGCGGATCGCCGAGGTCGCGCCGCAGGGCGCCCGATATCCCGGCACATGGATGCGCAGGCGGGCGATCACGTACTCCTTCGCCAGCCGCCGCGTGACGGGATCGGCGATGCGGGCGAGGTTCAGCCGGTAATTGCTGTAGCGGGCGTTCACCCGGAAAATGGCGGCGCCCAGGTCCCAAAGATCGTCACCGAAGCGCGGAAGTCGCGTGCGGTCGGCATCGTCCCTGACCGCCACGCCGGCAAGCACGGGCTCGTCGTTGCCATAAATGGCCGAAGGCAGCGACGCGTGCTGCGGCAGCTTGATCGGTGCCGGCATCATGGCGCTCTCGCTTCGGGCGGCAGGTAGAGGAGCGCGGGGTCCGATGACCCAATCCGACGGGCTTCCTCGATCTCGGCGTCGGCGAACCGGGGCAGAATCTGTTCGGCGATGCGTCCGTGAACCCGGCCGAACTTGGCGATCCAGTCGGCTTCGCTCAGCACCTGCCGCTGCGCCCGGATGAAGTTGAGGAAGGCCAGGAGCGCGGGCACCTTGCGGGCGGTGACCACGGCATTGCTGCATTCGAGACACCCCCAGAAGGGGGACGGACAGGCCTCTCCCTCCGAGCCGAACGGGCTGTTGTAGAAGCCGCCGCAACTGGCGAGCCAGACGTCCTGCTCGCCGCCGAACAGCGCCTTGACCGCGGCGGCGCCGACAACGGGAAGGCCGGTCGCCTTGTCGGGATCGGTCTGGACGGCCGCTTCCTCCTCCGACGACAGGACACAGGGGGGGAACGCGGCGTCGAGCGCATCGGTCATGGCGTCGGCAATTGTCGCCTCGTGCAGATGACGAAGCGCGGGAATGTCGGCGTAGTGGTCGGCCGCGACCGCGACAGTGTGGCCGACGGCGAAGCGGTCGAGCTGGCCGCCCGTGCGCCGGTACCATGCCGCCTTATGCGCCTTGCGCAGGCGCGTCAGATTGAGGCGAAGGCGTTGGCCCCGCTCATCAAGGATGCCGTGCCGGCGCGTCCATGAAGCCGCGAGCTCCTTCATGCTGAGCACCCGAGGGGTCAGGCGGCCCCAGGCACAGTGCGCCCAGAGCGTGTCGGCGCCGAGCCGGCTTCTCGCCGGACCGGTCCACTGCAGCGCCTTGCGGATCAAGCCGCCCGGCGTCGAGGAACCGCCGTCGCGCACACGCAGCCGCTTCCACTCGGCGCCGCGCGCCCGACGCTTGCAATACTCGATCTCGACATAGCCGCCCGCCGGGTTCTTCAGGCAGTCCGCTCGCAAGCCCTTGATCGCTTCGATCTCCATGCCGGTGTCGAGCGAGATAAGCACGATGAGCGGCACGAGATCGGCGGCGATGAGATGCCGGCGGCCATGCAGATCGTGGATCAGGCGATCGTTCGGCAGGCCACTCTCGCGGCGGAGCGTGTAGAGTCGCTTGAAGAGAGGGTGCCTGTGCCCGATGACGCCTTCCGCGTCGATCACTTCCATTACCTGTTTGTGGGTTGCTGCCAGCGCCTTGCTCCGATCGGAATCCTCGACCGCCGGAATACGATCGGCCTCGCCCAAGCGGCGGATGATGGCGGCGAGATCGGTGCGCGCCGCCTTCCGCAATGCCGCGGCGACATCATCGCCATAGGCATCGCGCGGCCTGGCGCGCACGCCGGGCCGATCGCTCGTGTACATCAGCCGGCGTGAGGCATCGGGCGGCAGGTGGCTGGGCTCCGCGGCCTCGGCAAGCCGCAGCAGGTTGAGCACCTTGCTCATGCGGTGCAGGCGGTGATTGGGATGCAGGCCGCTCCCCTCCATCCAGGAATCGAAGCCGTCGATGCAGACGGCACTGACGTCGGAGAGACGGGCGACGTGCGATCCGGCGGAATCGAGATAGCGCCAAAATGTCTTGAGCGCATTGGCATAGGCGTAGGCCGTCGAGATCGAGCCGGCCGGACCACCGACCTGGCAGGCGCGCCAGAGCGCGCCGGCAAAGGTCCGCGCCAATGCCTTGCGGCCGGCGAGCATCGTCAGGTCGATCGTCTTGCTGCGATCCGCCAGCGTGACGGTAAAGCGCAGCGATGCGATCGCAGCGGCGGCCTCGCCCTCGGGATCGGGCAGCGCCTCGGGAAAGAGGGCGCGGCGACCCGGCCGCCGCACCGATGGAGCCGCCGCGGCGGTCATGCCGCGCCGCCAGCCGTGTCTTCGGCCCAGCGATCCGCGGCGGCCTCGACCAGCTCCTGCGCCTCGGCGAGGCTGTCGAGATAGATGTAGGTGCTGGTGATACTCGCATGCCCCAGCAGGTGCTGGAGCTTCTGCAGAGGATCGCCGAGAATCCGCCGATAGGCTGCGCCGTGCTGGTCCTGCGGATCGAACACGGATCCGATCTGCTCGCGGATCAGCATGGAGAGCATGTTGACGGCGAAGGTGTGCCGCAGCGTGTGTGGCGTCACCTCGACCTCGATGCCGAAACGGCGGCAGCGGGTGCAGGCCCGCCGAAAGGCAGCTTCCCAAGTCGCCGAGGGCACGGGCTTGCCGCCTTCAGTCAGCCAGAGCAAGGCATGCTGCGCCTGGCCGGGCGTGCCGACCAGCACGCGGCGGCGTTCGCCCAGCGTCAGACGGTCGAGCCGGACACGCTTGCCCGCCGCGTCTGTTGCCTTCCCGTCCTCCAGCATCAGCCAGAGCGGATCGGACACCGAAGGCTCTGAGCGCGCGGCAGAGACCGTGCGCTCGAGATCGACATAGTCGCCGATCAATCTCAGTACCCGGCGGGGAACGCGGATGCGCCGTGGTCGTCCGCCCTTGGCGATCGGACCGGGGAGATCGAACGGCACCGAGCGCGATTCGGGATCGGTCAGGCGCGGCAGCTCACTCAGCAGCAGACTGCCGGCCTCTGTCAGCCGCAGGCCGGTCGTGACGAGAAGCTCGGCAAACAACGCATTGCGCTCGCCGTTGCGGCCGCGCCACGTCGCGTCCTCCGAGCCGTCGGGAAGCCGGCCGCGCAATCCCACCTCGCGGAACAGCAGGTAGCGGCCAAGATCGATGTAACGGGTATCGTGGCGCCGCGCGGCGCGCTCGCGGGCACGGTTCGTCGTCACAGCGAGCACTGCGCGGCTACCGCCGGCCCTGCGAAGGGTGGCGCCGTAGCTGAAGGGCGAGATCGCAATGATTCCTTCCTCGACAGCCCAGCGATAGAGCTTGTCGAGCGCGGCAACGCTCCGGTTCCAGCTCGCAGCCGAGATGCGATAGGGAGCTGCCGACAGCCGACGCGCCCGGTGAAAGGCCAGGACATCGT
Organism: Bradyrhizobium sp.; assembly: GCF_016462955.1. Lineage (GTDB taxonomy): Bacteria > Pseudomonadota > Alphaproteobacteria > Rhizobiales > Xanthobacteraceae > Bradyrhizobium. Next base: position 6,039 of record NZ_JAEMSD010000159.1, read on the forward strand.
CGCGGCCGGCCTGCCAGACCGTCTTGCCGCCGCGCCGTTCGACAAGAAAGCGCGCCCAGACGAGAATGTCGCGGGCGTAGGAGCGCCACGTGTTCGGCGATCGCGCTCCCATAGCAGGACAGGCACGAAAGAACCGGTTGAGAGCGAGATCGTAGCTGCCGTCATCCATCAGGATGAACGGCATGCCGTGAATCAGCCCGGTGCGCTCGACCGCGTCGAGCGCACCGGGCGCGAGGCTCACTGCAAGGTCATCAAGGAAAAGCGGACGCGAAATAGTGTCAAGATCGGTAAAAAACAAATGCACGCCCGAAAACCAAGCGGAGCGCCTTCGGCGCAACTTCATTGTTTAGAATGCGAGGGGTTCCCCTCGCGCTCTCCCGCTCGCCGCGTGGCAGGGGTGCAGGACTTAGCCTGCACCCCATGAACAGCTTGTCGTGCCGCCGCCGCGTCAAGCGTTGTCCTCGCTACGCTGCGGGAACGCTTGACCCGGACGTCTGAAGAGCTTCACCGGAGCCGTGGTGAGGCGCCTCCAATGCATGATTCTGAGACAGGATCACAGAGTCAGGATAAGGCGACCAACTCTTCAAAGGCGTATTTCTTGGTGCCAAAGGACCCTGAGAGATCGCGGCCGACACGCGAGGGATAGCCAGTGGCGTGGCCGAGTTCGTGCAGCGCCGTGCGGTGCCAGTTGATCGGCTCGAAATATGCTTGCGGCGGCGGGACCTGCACGAAATCAGGCTCCGGTGCATAGAAGGCGCGATTGCCGCCAATGCGAAAATCGATGCCGGTCGCCTTGATGAGCGCTTCTACGCGCGGCTCGATGAGGTCCGGCGCCGGCAGCGGAACCTGAACGGCGAACTCCTCCGGGAGGCGCTCGCACTGGGCGGTGTTGAA